>CALBSZ010000406.1 GCA_937967665.1 uncultured Planctomycetaceae bacterium | reverse complement strand
GAGGCCACGACGATTCACATGTTCTATGGACAGATCAAGGCGCTCACCTAATTGTACTTGCCCTTCTATTTGTCGGAGTCACAGCCGGTGTTGTCGCGCGATTACAACGAATGGATGCGGCCCATGTACGATAGCATGTTGGACTTTGTCAGCTTCCACTACCTGACAGGACGCAGTGATACCGAATTCTGGCGCGATTGCCAGCGGCCCGAGGCCATCACGGATCGCAATCAGCATCGCCGGGAAATGTGGCAGCATCGGTTCCCCGTTCGCGAGGACTTTGACGGCATTCGTACTTTCCGATTTGGCGCGAGTACGGGCCTGTTGATCTGGGCGCCCATGCTGGCGGCGCTCGGCTTCTTTCGCAAGGAACATGCGGCCACGCTCGTGGAAGCGTCGGCCTACAGCCAGCGCACACAGCGGAACGTGAATCGCTATCTGGATGCACGCGCGTTCCTGTTATCGCAGGCGATTCGCCAGCGCGAGGCCGTGAAGCATTTACGTGGCGAATGAGTATCAGGATAGGAAACTCGGAAAAGCGTTGGGTCGGTAGTCCTTGGTCGCGGCGCTACACCTCGATCTCGAAACCTGGGCGTCTTTCCCGCGTGACAAAGGAGCTCGCCTGCTCGTCGCCGATCACGGCTTGCTGCTGGGGATCCCAGCGGATCTTGCGGCCCAGTCGAGCCGCGATGCCGGCGAGGTGGCAGGTGGTCAGCGCGCGGTGATGGCTGAAGACATCAGAAATCGGTTCCTTCCGGGCCGCGACGGCGTCAAAGAAATTCGCCACGTGGTCGGTCAACGCGCCGTCCTTGTAAACTTTCTCCAGGGCCCCGCCCGGGAGAGGTTTGGCAGCCAGTTCCTCGACCGGTTTCCCAACCAGCTTGCCGCGGTTGACGAAGATCCGCCCCTCCGTCCCCTCGAACAAGATGCCGTTGTCGGTATCGTGGCGGATGGTCAATTCCAGGCCGTCTGCGTAGACCGCCTTGATATTGAATTTCGTGGCCGTGTTGTATTGATCGGCAACTACCGGGTAGCCGTCCTGGAAGGCCACCGGATGTTCCACCATGATGGGATCGATCGAGACCGGGCCCGTGTCGGTCTTGCCCATGCCCCAGGTGGCGATGTCGACGTGATGGGCGCCCCAGTCCGTCAGCTTGCCGCCGGAGTACTCGTACCACCAGCGGAATTCGTAGTGCGTTCGCGACCAGGACCCGATGATGTTGGGCGCCCCCGCCTGAAAACGGTAGTCAACCAGCGGTGTTGGACCGAGCCACTGGTTCCAATCAAAGTGCTGGGGCGGCTGGGCCACCGGAATCGCGGGACTTGTCGGGGCTCCGCCGATGCCGCATTGCACGCGGCGTAATTCACCCAGCCTGCCGTCGCGAATCATCGCCACCGCCTGGATGAACTGGCGGGCACTGCGCTGCTGTGTGCCGACCTGAAAAACGGCCCCCGTCTTCTTGCAGACTTCGCAAATCAGTTGTCCTTCGGCAATGGTCAGGGTCATGGGCTTTTCACAGTAAACGTCTTTGCCCGACAGCATGGCTTCCACGGCCACTTTGGCATGCCAGTGATCCGGAGTGCTGATATGCACCACGTCGATCCGTGGGTCATCAATGATCTGCCGATAGTCGCCTGTCGCGGCGGGAACTTTGCCGAGCCAGCCTTTGACCACCTTGCGGGCGCGGTCGAGCCGCTGGGAGTCGACGTCGCAGACGGTTACGATATCGCCGAACTTGGGAAAGTTCTTGCCCACGCCGTAACGTCCGTCGGGCGTCATGACGCGCTTGTCCCAGCGTACCCCGCAACCGACCACGGCAATGCGCGGCCGCGCGTTCGCACTCTGAAATCCGAACGCTCGCGGTATCGTTCCAGGGCAAAGGGAACCGGCGCCCATGGCCAACGAGGCTTGCAGCGCGCGCCGGCGGTTCAGCAATCGTGTTGTCTCGTTCATCTGCTACCTGCTTTCAAGTTCGATCGGAATGAGTCCGGCCAAGGTCCAGTGGGCGTCCGTGGCGACTTTGCAACCAAGTATCGTTTCCGCATTGTAACGCGCCGGGATCGCTGTTGCCGGGCTGCTGACTCGAATTTTGTACCAGCCACCAGCCGGCATCATGGTAAGGGATCTTCAACATGGGTGGACGAGGTCCTTTCTCTTGCACCATTCGACGCATGCGCGGATCCGGCATACGTCGATCGTTGCTTACAGAGCCACTCCCGGTACGGCCGCTCCATCAGAACGGTTGCCGAACTGAAAGTGTGTGGTGGAATTGATGCTGTAGTTCGACAGTTCTTTCACGCGGTTGCCTGCCGAGGCGGCATAGTCCGAACGGCCAAAGTATTCGGGTACCGTGATATTGCACCACCTTTTCACTTCAACCGGAATGGGACCCGCGAGACCACCCGATGGACAGACGAACGTTGCAATCCCCACCGGCAATTCCACCGACGTAAACCCCCGCGCCGAACAAACGCCCGCCGGGGCCAGGTTGCCTCTTCTCATCGAGTGAAAGTCTCGTTATCGGTCGAATGGGGAACCAGGCTGGCGCCGCAACGCCAAAGACCTAATGCCATCGATAATTATAGACATGCAAAAGCACGTTGTTGCGAAACTAACTCTCGTTGCTAAGATCGCCTCGTTTGGCGAGCGGCACGCGTAAAACAGTTCCGCGACTTGGAAATGGCGTCCGTCCTGTCGAGAAACAATGGCGTGGGGGCGCGGGATGTTTCCACGGAGCGGTTGTTGTGGAAGAATGCCTGGACGGTGCCCCGTTTGGTCGCCGCGCGTAGTGGGCTTCGTCAGTCGACCCTTCGCGGGGCTGGCGACACTACCGGTTCTGCCGGTAGTCACGGACTGGAATGTCCCTCAACCGGTTCGCCGCGGCAGTCCGGGCTGCTACGGCAGGGCATGCACTGCATCGTTCGAACGAATGGCGTGAATCTGGTCCTTGCCATGGGCCAGGTACAGGTCTTGTCCCAGGTGCCCGATCACACCGTCCGCGGCGGTGTCGTCGACCATGTTTGCGGCCAGGCCGGCAGCGCCGCCAAGTACCGCGTTCATTCGCGTGCTGAAATCGTTGCTGCTGGTCCACATTCCGAGGAGCGTGGCAAGTTGCGCCGGGGTCAGCGTTGTGTCGCCGCCGGCCACGATGTCGTCGTCGTCGTTGCCTTGGACGTCGTCGCCGTCGAGTCCGCCGA
>CALBSZ010000405.1 GCA_937967665.1 uncultured Planctomycetaceae bacterium | reverse complement strand
TAACGATACAACCAAGATCGGTGCGTGGGGCGGCCCCACATTCTTTCGCCGTATTTCGAACGGGGGAAACCAGGGCAGCGCCAGCTGGCCGACGGATCCTGGTAACGCGGAACCTCGTATCATCTACGTGCAGCGCAATTCTGGTAACGACATTACGTCGGCATTCGACGGCGGCACGCCCGGAAGCCTGCTGAACCAGTCAGACACGTCCCAGATTAACCGCATTGGTGGCCCGACGAACAGCGACACTCTTCAAAACTGGCCGGGTGACGTGGCGGAATTGGCCTTCTTCGGTCAAACCCTGAATGCGGCCGAGCGCCACATTGCCGCGAACTACCTGAGCGCCAAGTACGATATCCCGCTGGCCGGCTCCGGTGCTTTGGATGCATATACGGGTGACAACGCAGGACCGGGTGACTACGATTTGGATGTTTTCGGAATCGGGCGCGAAGATGCCCTGAACCTGGTATCCGTCGCGGGTTCGGGCGGACTTGGCCTGTGGGATCGGACGGGTTCGCTTAGCGATACGGAGTATGTGCTGGCGGGTCACAAGATGCCAATCAATAGTATCGTGACGACCGGACTTCCGCCGGGAGTCAACCAGCGCTGGGATCGCATCTGGCATGTCAACAAGACGGGGAATATCGACGTCACGCTGAGTTTCGATCATGCGGTCGCTGGCCTCGGCTCGCCCGCACCGGGTACGACTTTCGAGTTGCTCACTTCGACCGATCAGACGAACTTTTCGATCGTGACTCTGGCCGCCCCATCCGTTAGCGGGGATGTGGTCACCTTTACCGTTCCCCACGCATCGTTGGTCGACGGCCAGTACTATACGCTCGGCGCTTTGGGTGATCTGCCGCCCGTATTCCTGGCAGACGGTCCCTTCAGTGTGGCGGAGAATTCGCCGAATGGCACGACGGTCGGTGATGTCGACGCGGATGATGGTGAAGGAAGTGGAGCCGACGTGGGAATAACGTATTCCAAAACGGGTGGTACTGGCCTGACCGCTTTCGATATTCACCCGACGACCGGCGTGATTACCGTGATGGATTCAACGCAACTCGATTTTGAAACGACGCCTGCGTTTACGCTGGACGTCGAAGCGTTCGACGGCGGCAGCACGACACCCACCACCGTCACGATCAACCTGACCGACGACATCGACGCGCCGATTCCGACCAACGATTCCTTGATAACGGACGAAGACACGTCCCTCGTCACCACGCCGCCCAGTTACGTGGGCGAAGTGCTTGCGGACAATCCCATCATCTATTGGCAGTTGGACGACGTGGACAAGTCGAACGGTCAAACCGCGGCGAACATCGGCAGCCTGGGTGCGGTGGGAAATGGTACGTATCAGAGTTCAGTCGGGAACGTGACCGACACTTTGCTGGCAGGTTCCAACGGCGCGGCGTTTGGGCCGGATACGAACGACCGGGTCGAAGTTGCCATGAGTGGCACCTTTCCCACATCCGCGATTACTGTCGAAGGCTGGTTCCGGGGAGACGCCGCGGACGTTGCCGATCCTACGCTGTTCAATTTCTACGGAACGTCACCCAATGCCGATAACGAATTGATCGTTATCTCGCAAAGCGGATTCTTCCGAGTTTTCATTAACAATTCGCCAGTCACGACAAACGTGGCGGAAGCAGACGTCTTGGACAACACCTGGCATCATGTCGCGGTGTCGTGGGATACGAGCGGTCAGATCAAATTCTATCTGGACGGCCAGTTGGAAGACACGCTATCGGGTTCGACGACTGCCATGAACAGCGACGGCACATTCATGATCGCTCAGGAACAAGACAGTAATGGCGGCGGGTTTTCCGGATCCCAACAGTTCACCGGCGATGCCGACGATATCGCGGTCTATAACAGTGTGCTTAGCGATGCCGATATTCAACGCCACTACGACGCTCGCCTTAACGCGCCATTGCTGATTGACAATGATTTCGACCCCGATGGCGATCCACTTTCCACCGTCCCCGCATCATTTACCACCGGCAAAGGAGCGACGGTGGTTATCAACGCAGACGGCTCGTATTCCTACGATCCGTCCGGCGTGTTCGAATCACTCAATGTGGGACAGTCGGATACGGATACGTTTACGTATCAGGTTGCCGATGGAACCTTTACAGAAACGGCCAGCGTCACCGTCACGATCAACGGTGTCAATGACGCGCCCGTGGCGACGGACAACGATTACACAACCACCGAATCGGGGACGGCGACCGGGAACGTCGTAACCGACGACACTGGCGATGGAGTCGATTCGGACGTCGACACTGGAGCAGGGACCGGGCTGGTGAATGCCACCACTTCGGATGCCGGCAACTTGACGAATCTGGTCAGCGTGGACGTCGAACGTGGCTTCGGGACGGAAACGATTACCGTCGCTCAAATGATCGGCATCGACGTCACCCACTTTCGGTCCTCTGCGTCCAATGTCAATATCCTTAAGGGAGACGGTGACCCCGATCCCGCCACGGGCGCTCGAGCCGAGCTCATGGATACCGATGCGGCACTCAATACGGGCCTGATTAACCCCGGCACCGGCACGGGGATCACCGCAGCTCCCACAGCAACGACGGAAGGCATGGGCTTCAACTTTGATTCTGCAGTTGTCAATGGCCCTGGTATCGATGTTATCTTCTTCGAAATCGATCCGGGCGGCACGGCCGATACCTTCACGGTCAGTCCCATCGACTTTACGCCCGGCGGCTTGAATCCATTGACTATCAACCCCGGCGATTACAGCATTACGGGAAATCAGCAGGACTATGCCACGCGTAATCTTGCGAGTTCGAATAGCCTGGCTGAGGTCGAAAATGGCACACTCTCCGGGGGTGGTCCCAACAATCAGCCATGGCATGGAGTAGGCATCGATTTATCCGATCTGGGCTATGCACCTGGTAGCTCGGCGCCGGGGCTATTTATCCAGGCTGACAGCGGCAGTACGGTTGATCCGACTTTCGTCGCGGGTTTGCCACCCGCTTCGTTAATGGTGGATGCGGTCGAAGGAAACGCGTCGAATGTCGGCAACACGATTACGTTGGCATCCGGTGCTACGGTCAATGTCGGCGCCAACGGCAGCTTTAACTACGATCCCAACGGAGCCTTTGAATTCGTCGACGATGGCGAAACGGCAACGGATACTTTCAACTACACCGTTGCCGACGCCCAAGGCGCCAGCAGTAACTCGGCTGTCGTGACCATCACCATCAACGGCGAAAATGATCCTCCGACCGCAAATCCGGATACGGATACGACGACGGAGAACGCGAGTGTGGATGTGGATGTATTGTTTAACGATACAGATCCAGATACGACCGACATGCCGAGTTTGGACGTGGTGACGATCGCCAGTACATCGGGACTGAGTACGTCGCCGGCGGCGGCGGGATCCGCTTCCGCGGTGAGCAACCAGTTGCGGTTCGATCCGGGAACGGATTTTGATGAATTGGATCAAGGTGATACCGCGACGGTGACCATCGATTACACGATGTCGGACGATAATGGTGTGACGTCCATGTCGACGGCGGTCATTACCGTCAGCGGCGAAAACGACGACCCGTCCGTGACGGTGGCCATGGACCCGGTGGATGTCAACGAAGGGGATACCGCCACGAATAACGGCACGTTCGCCGATGCCGATGCGGACGATACCGTGACGATTACCGCTTCGGTTGGTTCGATTACTCAGGATTCGGGAAACAGCGGCAATTGGGGCTGGTCGTTTGTGAGCTCCGACGGTCCTGACGATACGCAGCTGGTCATCATTACCGCCACCGACAGCCAGGGACAGATGGCGATGACGACATTCCAGCTGAACGTAAACAACGTCGCACCAATGGCGGTTGCCGATTCGTACACCATCGACGAAGACAGTGTGCTAAATGTGACCGCGGGTGGTTCGCCGGCAGGCCTGGTCGACAACGATACCGATCCGGCCAATCCCAATCCGCCGACCAATGATCCGCTTGCCGTAACGCTGCTCAATGCCGAAAGCGACGCCACGCCTCTGGTCGGAACCAGTATGCTGGGTGCGCAGGTCACCTTGCAGGCCGATGGCAGTTTCACCTACGATCCGACCAACGCGGCCGCGTTGCAAGCGCTGAGTAATGGCGAAACGCTGGACG
>CALBSZ010000404.1 GCA_937967665.1 uncultured Planctomycetaceae bacterium | reverse complement strand
ACCCCAAGCTGGTTGTGGCTCCGCTTCGTTCAAAGTTGCCGTCGTAGGCGGCTCCCAGGCCCGTGGTGCTGAGGATCCCACCAGCTGAACTGATGCGTCCAAAGTTGAACGCGACACCCGCGCCGGTCGCCCGCACGCCGGTGGGAAACAGTTCAGGAAGGAACAGCGGCAGCCAGCCAAAATAGATCGTCGGGATCAGTCCGAGAAGAAAGATCGGGGCAAAGAAGTGCCAGTGATTGGCAGGTTCGACGTAGCGGAAGACATAGCCGGCGACTAAAGTCGATGCGATACTCGTCCCGAAATACGAGAGCTTGCGACCGCAGCGATTCGCAATCCAACCGCCGCACAAGCTCCCCATCGTGGCACCGAGTCCCCAGTAAACTTGCGTCAACGGTTTCAGGCTGGGGTCGGAGATGGATTTTCCCACGGCGCCCGTCCACATCATGATCCACTTGCTGGCACCCCAGGCGCCGAGTAGCGGGACGGCGCCGAGCAGGATGCCAACGACCGTTCGTTGGAGCAGTGGAGAGACAAAGACGTCGCGAATGGAAACGCAGCCGCGCGGCACGTCGTCACGCTGATGGTGACGCCAGCGCGGAGATTCGGGGCAAGCCACCAGGACCAGCACCCCGAGTAGGACCGGGGTACTGCCGGCCAGGAAGACCCATTTCCAATGACTGTCGGTCACTCCAACAGCCTCCGCGACAAGCCCGAACAACAGAATGCCGACGTTAGCCGCCGCCCCGATCAACCCGGCCAGCATGGGCCGCGAGACATTGCCCCAGGCTTCCGAAACCAGGGCGACGCCGTTGGGCCACATGCCGCCGATTCCCATGCAGGCTACGAATCGCAGGACCAGCAATTGTTCCGCACGCGTGCAGAAGTAACTCAGCCCCGTCCAACCGGCATACCACAAGATGCTGATGCCCATTGCCTTGGCGCGGCCCCAGCGATCGCCCAGCCAACCCAGCACCGCGCCGCCGCAAGCGGCGCCCAGCAGGAAGGCCACGATGTACTTCACAAACCAACTGCCGATCAGCGTTTTCGATGCCGCGTCGCCCAAAAACTCCTTGGTCGCCGAATCGGCAACCAGCGGAAGCAGCGACATCGTGGCACCCGCAAACATCCAGCCGAGAAACGCGGTCACCAGGATCACCAGGCGGCGGGATCTCGAAAGTGGCTCAACTGCTGGCATCGGCACAATCTATCAGGCGCCGTGGCGGATCACAAGCGCGTCGTGTCCAGCCCGCAAAGCGTCAGCCGGAAACCGCCTTCATCTGGCCGACAAACCAGGAAATCACCGCGTAGGTCAGCCACAACATTGCCATCGTGTAAACGATGACCAGAATGGTGAGCACGACTTTGAGCGGCTTCGAGAACGCCTTGGACTTGAACAGGATGGGCAGGCCAAGTGCTCCCGTCGCCAGGAACAACACCCCCAGCACGTACCACTTGCTGTGCATCGCCCGGGCATCGCGAGAACCTTGGTCCTTCTTGATCGTGAGGCGGGCTGTCGCCGCAGTACCACACGCCGCGCAGTGTTCTGCCCCGGGCGCCAGTTCGCGACCGCACGAAGGACAGATCACACCGGCCAGATCCACAGCGTCGCTACCGTGTTGGTTGCTATCCATGCTCCGCTTCGTAAGGCAAGGTTGCACTGGGGCCAAATTCCGCGAGCAGCTTCTTCAACTGCCGACGATAACTGTAATACTCGACTTCCAACACGTGCCGAGGACTATCAACATATCGAATCCCGTTGCCGAGATCGAGAGGTTTTGCCTTGAGACCGCGGAACCACCGCGCCCGCTGAGAATCCTGCTGCCGGGCGACGATATAGGCGGAAATCAGCTGAGCCTGGTAATCGGCCAATCCCCACAGCCCGCTGTTCGGTTGAATCAGACCGGCCACAAACAAATTTTCCTCCTCGGGGTGGAAAACATTCAAATAGAGACACGGGCGATTGCGATCATCCAGAATCAAACGCGAATCCAGGAACGGGAACGACACCTTGAAACCGGTGGCGTAGATGATCGTATCGATCGATTCCTCGCTGCCATCGCGAAACCGCACGGTATTGCCATGCGCTGAAGCAATGTCCGGTTTGGGTTGAATTCCGCCGTGCCCGACGTAGTACAGAAGTTGGGAATTGATGATCGGGTGCGTTTCGAACAAGCGATGCTCGGGGCGCGGCAGGCCGTAGCGATGCGGTGGCCCCAACGCGATGCGCACCAGGATCGTTGAGATCCAGCGCTGCAACCAGCGCGGTACATGCTTGCGGTGCAAGCTGTCTGCCAGACGATCGGTGGGCCGACCGAGCAGGAACTTGGGGATAAAGTGATAGCCGCGGCGCATGCTCAAGTACGTCGCGGCAGCGTGCTGCGCCGATTCGACCGCGATGTCACATCCCGAATTGCCGGCACCGACGACCAGCACGCGTTTGTCAGCCAGAATATTCGGCGTCTTGTAGTCGTGCGAATGCAGGACGCGGCCCGCGAAATCGCCTGGCAGTTCCGGCAAGAGCGGTTCCCAATGATGGCCGTTGGCAACGCCCACACCGAGATACTCGCGTGTGACTTCGGCACGCGGATCGTTGCGCGGACTCGTCGTCACACGCCATAAGCTGCCGGCTCGCTCCACACGCCGCACCACCGTGCCAAACGTAATGCGTTCCCGTAACGCAACGTGCTCGGCGCAACGCCGCAAGTAGGACAGCACTTCGACATGGCTGGGGTACGGCGCGATTCCCTTGGGCATCGGGAAGTCCGTATATTCCGTCATCCGCTTTGAAGAAATCAAGTGCGTCGATGCATAAACGCTACTCGCCGGGGACCCGTAAAACCAGTTCCCACCCACGTCGTCCTGACTTTCAAAACAGTCGAATGGAATGTTGCGCTGGCGAAAATTCTTGGCCACGGTCAAACCGGAGGGACCGGCGCCAATGACGCAGAATCGTTTGTCCGGATAGTCCTGCATGGAAGCTATAAAAAATTCGCGAAAAGTAACTGAACCAATGCGACAAAATTTAATTTCCGAGGATTCTAAAGCGATAATCATTGACCCGTCAGGGGACCGTGCGTAGAATCCTGCGTTGGGATGACAGGGTACGCTCGCGTCGTTATCCACCGTAAGGATTCAAGGCGATTGTCGTAAGTCGAAATACTGCAATGCTTTGCATGTGTTTACGTGGAATGACTTGACGATCGCGCGCGGCTGGCTACCATGTCAGGTGATGGCACGATGTAGGAAGAGGCAAACCTACCTGTTGCGTTGAGGAAAAAAATCTTGTGAAGGCGGATGCCATTTTTGCGAATATTGCTTGAAAAAACGTGAAAATGTCGCACACTTTGATTGACCCAGATCAGTTCCCCCCAGAAGTAAGGTTTTTTTGACTACATTCCTTCCCCCGGCAACAACGAGGAAAACATTACGTTTTCCCAATTGAAACAGGTTAAACCAATACGGAACGTTGGCAACCCTGAGGAACGAGGTTTTAGCACGAGCGGGCTGGAATCCGGATCATGACGCGAGAACAGAGGTTTGATCCATTTCGTGGGCACGTGCGCGCTACTCACGAAATCATATCAGGAGGTTGAGCTATGAGAATGTCCAAGGCCAATACGATAGAAGACTACCGACTTTTGAGCAACTTTGAGTCGGTGCGGAAGCAGTTGATGCAGCCGCAGTACAACGACCGCCTGGAAAAACCACTGGCATATTGGGCACTCCCGAACGACCGCCGCTTGCCGCTGGCCTTCCTGGGGCGCACTCTCTCCGATCTCTTGGAAACGCCGTTCGAGGAATTGACGGCCACTCCGGGAGTGGGGCAGAAGAAGATTTGCTCGTTGGTGAAACTCCTTCATCGCGCGACAGAGGACACGCCGCCATCCAAGCCGTTTGGCTTGGACGATTCGTCTCAGGAGAAGCGTAGCAATGGCCATTCAACCGAGGAAGCGGCGGCGAAACCACAGGCCTTCGACCCGTCCATGGTATCCGAAGTGTTATGGGACCAATGGCGCGAGACGGTCCGCCGACACGACCTGGGAAGAGAAGAGTTGGGGCGTCTGGCTCCGTCGCTGGCTTCCCTGCCCACCGTAATTTGGAAGACTCCCCTGAGCGCCTATTTGAATCACGGAGTGGCTGAAATACGCCACATGAAGACGCATGGAGAAAAGCGGGTTCGCGTTGTGCTGGAGATCTTTTATGAGATTCACCAACTGCTCGACCATGTCGACAACCAATCGCGACTCGCCTTCCGGCTGGCGCCGCGGTTCGTTCCCGAATTAGAAGCTTGGATGTCGCAAGTCATGCAGAGCGACACCGCTCCGACTCTAGCCGAGGTGAAGGAATCGTTCGTCGCACCGCTAATCGAACAAACGCTGATCGATGCGGGAGAGACCGTCCATCAACTCGCCTGCGGCCGACTCGGCTTTGAAGGCGACGAAGTCTCCGTCCGCCAGCAGGCGCAGGAAATGGGCGTCACCCGGGCGCGGATTTACCAACTGCTGGATGAATGCGGGCGCATTATGGAAGTCCGTTGGCCCCACGGGCGCTGCCAGTTCAATGCCTTCATCGACAGGTCGGAGGAAATGAACGCCAGCGCCGAGGTGCTCAACTGCCTGAAATCGACGCGTGAACTCTATTTCCCGAACAAGTTTGATCGGACCGAAGACGAACGGTAACGGCGGAAACGTACGAAGCTTGCCGGTCCGTCGTCGATGGTTCGCCAGATCGGCGCCGCTGCCGGCAGTTCAACGTTTCATGATCGAGACGGCATATTCGCGTGGCGACACAAAGCCATCGCGATCGTGGTCCGCTTCGGATGGGTCCTTTGGCATCTGCTGACATTCGTCTTTGCTAAGTAGTCCATCGCCGTCCGTGTCGTACTTCCGAATGTAGCCAATCGCGTATTTGAAATAGGCTTCGGGCACTTCTACGTTCTCAGGATTTTCAGCGGACTCAGCGGCCGGCTTTGGTTCTGCGTACGTTCGCGTTGATGCGGTCGCATTCGCGGTTGCCGCGTTGCTGACGACCTTCGCGCCGTCTGGCGAATCGGCATGAGGCACATCGTCGTTACGGGCACTACTGCTGGAATCCGAGGAACTGGCTAACGATGCGGCCTTGCTACCGGTGAAGACGGCTCCCTCGATGCGTGCGGACTGGCATTCCTTGGGTGTCACGACGCCGTCGCCGTTGAGGTCGAACTTGGCGAATTCCGCGACCCTATCCTTGTTCCAATCCTGGGTGAATTCGAACATCATGACTTGCCCGTCGGCATTCGCGTCCAATTCGACGAACCAGTCAGGGATATCCTTGGGCAAGCGTTCCACAGCGGTCTTGAAGCGATAGGACTTCCGCTCAGACGCATCTTCGCGGGACGGCGTTCGCGGGTCGTCGCGTCGCGTCGGACTGCGGCGGTATTGCGCGAATCCCTGGAGGGTCAGCAGCGAACAGAGCAGGATCACAATGACGCGAACCATGATTATTCCATCCAATGATAGCCGCTGAAGGCACACGTCGTGCCTTCAGCGGGCTGGACGCACGGCTCAGGTCAAAGCCTCTTCTTGCGACGACGTGGACTCGGCTTTCGATGGCTTATCGTCGTGTTCACGCTCGGGACGACGATCGCCCTCGGGACCCCGTCCGGGACCGCCACGAAGACCGCCGCGGGGCGGACCTGGATTGCGGTCACCGGGCGATGCGCCTTCGGAACGTGGTCCGCGATGGGGTGGGCCATCGGGATGCCGATTTCCGTGCGGAGGCCCGCCGCGAAACCAGGGATGGGGTCCTTCGGGACGTCGGCCATCTGCGAGCGGACCACGGGGAGGTCCTTGCGGCCGATCGCCATCGGGACGTGGCCCGTATGCCTCGGTTCGATCGGGGTCAGGTCGATCGCCATGAGGCCCTGGGGGATGCGCCCCACGTTGCTCGTCGCGCCCACGATCGCCATGGAATTTGCGGTGCGGGCCCGCGGGACCTCGCCCCATGGCGGGCGGGCCGAAAGGACGCGTGTTTTGTGACAAATGGCCTCGTGGCGCAAGTGGCGGGGGTTGTGGTAGTTGCGGGCCGCGGCGTGGTGGCGGTTGATGTCCAAACGGCGGGCGGCGTCCAAACTGCGGGCCGTGTCCGAATTGGGGGCCCCGTCCAAACTGCGGGCCGTGTCCAAAGGGAGGTCGTTTGGGTGCTGCGAAGTGGGGTGGCCCCGGCGACCGGCGATGCGGCGGGCCGGCGTGACGGTGATGTTCGGGTCCGCGCCCCTGTTTCGCGTGCGGTCCACGATGATGCGCATGCCGCGCGCCGTGTCCGCCCCGTTTACCTTTACCGTGATGGGCTTGATGTCCTTGGTGCCCTCGTCCCGGATGTGCGTGGTGGCCTTTGCCGCCGTGGCCATTACCGCGATGGGCTTGGTGTCGGCCGCCGTGGCCTTGGCGACGCGGATGGGCGTGGTGCGATCTGTGATGATCACGGCCACCGCCGGCGTGTTGATCGCGGCGATGCCGGCCGTCGTGGCGGGCATCTCGATCATCTTCCCGATCGTGGCGGGCCTGGTCCCCGTGCTTGTGATCGCCCTGGGCATGACGGCTCCGCGGCCCGTCTCCGCGTTCAGAGCGATTTTCCTTGTCTTCAGCGCTGGCGATTGGACTGGCCAGAACGCCCATCGCAATCGCAGCGGCAACTGCTTTTAGAATTCTCATGTTCACTCCTTCGTGGGTTGTATGGATCGGCGACGCGCCGAAAAGCTGGCGTGAATTTCCGTTTATAGTGGTGAAACGAAAACGACGGTCACTTTCTACGCTGAAACCTCCCAGAAATCACTGACTTTCGTTTGACAAAGTCGAGAGTCAGTGGATTAAAACCCCGCGGCGTGGAAGAAGTTTCGCGGCCATTTGTCGAAGGAATTGATTCCAGCGTTTACAGGTAATCTTCGCGAATGGGGTTGAAGATATCCAACGCTTTGACGGGGCCGTTGACCGCGACGGCCTGGTGCGCGACATTTCCCGGAATCGTCCACATGTCACCGGGGTGGAGGCGCCGCGTTTCGTCGCCAATGGTGAACTCCAGTTCCCCTTCCAGCAGCAATCCCACTTGCTCATGAGGATGCTGGTGCGAGGCGACAACCGCACCCTCTTCAAACTCGACATACGACAACATCATTTTCCGGCAAGCCGCGGTGTGAATCGTCACGCCGGGAAAGATTTCGTGACGGGAACAATCTTCCCGCGTAACAAAGTAGTCAGACATCTCAAGATTCCTTTTCGGTAATGGTCGACGGCAGTACCGGTTCGGCCGGCGTGCTGCCCGGCGTATCGCGACGATCCGGGCCCCAGACAATTCCCACGAGCAGGACGACCACCATGACGGCGCCAAGAATCATTTTTCCCAGCGTGCCCAGTATTCTACCCACGAACGCTCCGGACCCCACGTTGACGCTCTGATCGAACGTGCGACCCTTCCAGTATTCGCCGAGCACCGCGCCGCCGAAGGCGCCGAGTCCGCCCACAACAATGGTGCCGATCACGGTCCCGATCACAGGCACGGGAATGAACGACCCGAGGATGGCGCCGACAATCCCGCCCACCAGGGAACCGATCAACGCCAGCACGGCGGCACGCTTGCTGCCGCCCGCCTGCGACGCGCCTAAGGCTCCCGCGGCAAACTCCAACACTTCGCCGATGGTCGCCAGCACGGCCAGCACCACGACACCGGCCCAGCCAAAGGCGACGCGCTGGTCCACGGCTGGGCCAAAGTACGCATACAGGACGGCGGCCGCCAGGATCATCCAGTTGCCCGGCAGTCCGAAAACGTTGAGGGCCCAAAAGACAAGGCAGGAGAGGAAAAGCAAAATGGCCCAAACGTAATCCATGGTCTATGTCCAGCACACAGCCTGTCGGCATGGGATCGCTGCGAGTCCCCGCGACACGACCACGTGGACTCGCATCGGCATTATGGGAAGGAAAGGCGTGCGGTGTCCAGGCGTGCCGTGACCCAACGTCGGCAGCAGACGCGCCGGCCGGCAGGCATCGCTGACCAAGGACTACCGCATTTTGCACTGGAAGCGGATAATGCCGCCGTCATTGACTTCCAGCGGCTGATGAATCTCCCAGCGCAGGATGAGCGACTCGCCATCGTTTTCGATCGGGAAGAAGTCGGCTCCCACACTGCACTGCGCCGAGTCGGGGACGTAGGCCAATCGCGACGACAGATTGTCGATGATGGTGACGTTGCCGATCAGTTGATCGCCGACGTTGTCAAACCGAATGGTGAAGTCGATGACGTCGCCAGGCAGCGCGTGATCGGTGGACGCCAATTTGACGACGCGCAAGCGCGACTTGCCTTCCGGCATCTGATAGACGTAGTTTTCACGCACGCCCACTTCGTTGCTGGTTTCGTGAGCCAGTTGGCCGTCGAGTACCACTTGCACGGCCTGATCGTGCGACCAGGTGACCGCCGCGCTGAGGCTGTTGGCCAGCCGCAGTTTCTCGGACGCGTTGTAGACACCGCGGCGCACCAGCGTGCTTTCCTCGAACGGCAGCAAGTCGTCCAGGTCGACACGCGCCACGCGCTGCCAGTTTTCGATAGCGCCGCCCGGATTGCGTTCGCGGAAGATGTTGAGCGTCCTCGCGCCGATCTTTTGTTCCGGCTGTACCGGCTGCAGCATGGTCGTGGGCGATTGCGTGCCGTCGCCCTGAACGATTTCCAGGGGCTGCTCGACACCGGCAATCTTGACTCGTTTTCGGTAGAGCTCCAGGCCGGTAACTTTCCGCGCGGCGGCGAAACGTGGCGCGTACAGGCAGACGGCATTCGACGCCTGCACTTCCATGCGTCCGTCCAAGGTTTCGAAGTGCCCCACCGTATCCTCCTGGTCAAGGCCGTGCACGTCGAAGTTCTTGCGTACGGTCACCTGCACGTCGCGATCCCCGCCGTCACAGACGTATTCGTTCAGAGGCCACGGACCGGCGATACCGGGAGGCCGCCACGGTTCTTCGCGCGGAATGTCCTTTCCCGTCCACGACTCTGGCGGCAGGGCAGGGGGAGTGGGCTCGAACGTTCCGTGCGGCACGCCGATCACGCCCGCAGCGCGGCCGGGTGGGCAGGGTTCGCAAGTTTCGATGTTCTTGCAAGAACACATCCACAGCGAACCCAGTGCTACTGCGAAACACGCCAGTGAATTCCGCCCGATTCTGCTCACCGAAAATACCTCATGACCGAATTCAACAGAGAAGTGCGCTTCGCACGCGGCTGCAAATCGGGAATCTTTTCACCGACGCCGCCGAGTAGCGGGACTTCGGTTTCCTGCTCTCCCTCGGGAGTCACGACGCGTCCATTCTTGTAGTAGATGAACGGGGCGGCTTCATAAGGGAAACTACTGGTGCCGTCGAACGTAGGAATCCGGGAACCCATGCGCAGGATGGCCACCGGCTTGCCCATCTGATCGGCCACTTGCAGTGGATCCTGCTGCGGCTGGACTTCAAAGTAGCGTTGGAATTCGGCCGTGTCCTGAACAGGCAGCGGGTTATTGCGGTCTTCGACGTAAATGACGCGCGTGACGAACTGACCGCTCAGCGCCATGAACAACTCCTCCTCGGTCAGGTGCACCGGGATCGGAATCTTGGATTCGAGGCCCCGTGGAGGATAGAGCCGATTGATCACTTCAATCGTGGGAAAGACTTCCTGGCCTTCGTGCAGGCGGATACTGGTCACTTTCAAACTGTAGACCTGTGAAATCAGCATGCCGACCTTCAGCGGTGTCGGTTCGGGCTGATGGAAACCTTTTTCGTTGGCGATCGACACCAGCACGCCGGCCGGCGCGCGGACTTCCACGGGTTGGTAGTAATTGCGCAGCGGGCCGCCCCGCAGCAACTGTCCCTGCCCAACCGTACCCGGGGGCAAGTCGGCGGCGTGAAAATAGTGGACCGGAGGTTGAGCGTGGGCCATCGCGGCGATCCCGCAAACAACCCAGCAGGCGGCGACGAAACCAAGTGATCTGTTGCCAGGCAGTCTTTTCATGTCGTGAGCAGCTCGCTGTAATCTGAACGCAACTTCGGTCGATGTTGTTGCCTCGCCGCCGGATTCGTGAATCCCTGCTTCCCGTTCGTCAAAGTTTCGCAACGCCGGCGACGGAGCATGAGGTTCGCCCCGGCAACCATCGGCGGCCGGGGCGCGGTTTCCCCATTCGTGCTTAGTGTCCGAAGCCGTAGCCACTCCCTTGATTCACATGCATGTGCTTGTTGTAGTGCGGTTGCTGGAACGGAATCGAAGGATGGATGTTCTGTTCCGTAATCTTCAAGCGATTGGCCGGCATCGGGTAGTTGTAGCCGGGCATCGATCGGACATCGATAGTCATGTCCTGAGGCGGATCGGGAATATCCATCCGCGTGTGATTACGAATGACATGCTTCTGCAACCCGGCGGGTCCGCCCAGAGGAATGTGAGGCGGACCGGGCAGGCCAATGGGCGTACCGCTCATCGGCATCCCCCACTGGGTCGATGTGACTCCGGAAATGTAATTCGGAGCAATCCCGTAGGGGCCGCCCATGGAGGGCCCCATGGCGACCGGACCACCGGCGCTGCTGTCTTCCTGCTGGTGCGAAGCGGTGATCACTTGCGGCGCGTTCACGTCGGCGCCGGGCGATTCGACATCTTTGTTCCCCAGACGGATGACTGCCATGATCGAGCCGCGGCGATCGGCCTCCACGATGGGATCCACACCCGGATCGAGCCGCGTGCTGACCAGCGTTTCGACGCCGGCCAGGGCCAGTTCCTGGAACTCCGGATCCGGCAGATAAATCACTTTCGTGACGAAGTTGCCTGCCAAAACCTGGTCGAAATCTTCATCCGTGAATTGCACGGGGATGGCGTTGTGGGCCAGGTACGCTTCGGTTCGTGGAGTGGTCGGGCCGATTTCGATGGTCGGGTACAATTCGACACCTTCGCGTCCGCGGATATTCGTAAGCTTCAGACGATAAATCGCGCCTTGGGGAAAGTTCTGACGCCCGGGAAAGATCAGCGGAGGCGAATCAAACAAGCCGGCGCCGCCAACATCCCAGCGCACGATCATTCCTTCGGGCTTGGAGAAAAGCACCTGCACCGTGCTGCTGGTTGTCGCTTCCCCCATGATCGGCGGCAGGGTAGGGGGGAGGACTCCAGGACCGGGTCCTTGAACGCCCGGCCCCGGTTCATAAAGGCGATTCGCCGGAGGAAGATTGTATTCCTTCATGCCGGCACAGCCGCTGATAGCCACGGCCGCGGTGACGAACAAGATGGTAATGGTCTGTTTCATGATGTCCCCCTCCACGGCTTGGGTTGGCCGCAGCGATATAGGCATTCTTTTGTTTGCCGTTGGTTGAGCAGTATTGATTGATGTAGTCCCGTTTTCGGGTCACCGATAGAATCCACGCAGCGCGGGACTTCCTGTGATTGTTAGTTCGGCCCGTCACAACTCGAATCTTTGGCAAAATCGGTACAACCAGAAAATGAAGTGTAAATTACCCACAGTCGCGGGCATGCTGCTGGCACTGCTAGCTGCCGATGCCGTGCCGGCTCAGGCACCGGCAACTCCGGATTCCCGAACCGTCGCGACCAACCAATACGATGGCCAGCAACTCGTCGCGGCCGCCGCCCAGCGACTGCTGCAGCAATCAGCGGTGCAAGCAAAGCTACGACAGCAGGTCGTTCTATTTGGCCAGCAACTCCTCGGCACCGGCAGCTACTGGCAGCTGCGGCAGGGGGAGCAACTGCAGCGACGTCTGGAGCTGAAATTCCAGGTCTCCCAGCAGGTGACCAGTCTGACACAAGTCTGCGACGGTCGCTTCATGTGGATTCACCGCGACATGCCGGGACTCAGAAGCCTCGGACGCGTGGACCTGCGGCAGCTGGAAGAGGCCGCGGCGGCGGCAGAGCAGGGGGGGGTAGCCGCCTCGTCCACGCATTGGTTCGTCCTGGGCGGACTGCCGCAGCTGTTGAACGAGTTGGCGACGCGCTTCCAGTTTGGAACGGCAGCGACCGACCGCATCGGAGACGCGCCCGTGTGGGTCGTTCGGGGGACCTGGAAGCAAAGCGAATTGGCCCGACTGCTGTCACCAGCAGACCCTTCAGCGGCCGACGTAGACCCCAGTCAATTGCCGTCGCATGTTCCGAATCGAGTTGTTCTGGCGCTGAGCCAGAATCCCAATCTGCCGCTCTTCCCGCAACGCATCGAATTTCGTCGTGACGAGAACGTGGACGGCCAAAAGACGAGCAATGCGCTGGTCGTAATCGAGCTGTTCGATGTGGTCCGGCCCCTGAATCTCGACCCCCATTTGTTCCAGTACCATGCGGGCGACCTGGAAGTGGCCGACCATACGCAACTGTACCTCGAGACGCTCGGCCTGAAAACAAGCCCGCGGCAGGGGAGTTAAGCATCGCGCCAACCGGACGCTCAGCAGGGCGGTTGTGGATGGATTGTCGCGGCCCCTGTTAGCGGCGTTCAGTGGCGCGTAGACTAATGCGTCATGAATAACTTCCGAATCTTAAACGTGCGTGTCGGTCCTGCGCTGCGTTGTATCACCCTCGCGCGGGCGGGAGGGTCCGACGCAGCAGCGGCCGGGGACGGTTTTTCTGTACCGTGGCTGGTGTCTTCTGGTCCAAGCCGGATCACCCTCTCCGCTCGTTCCTCGCGACTCTCCCGGAGGGAGAATTGCTTTCTATTTTTGACCCATTCTCAAACCTGCCCCTGAATTACAGTGTCTCGAATCTTCCTTGCCCTGTCGGTTTTTGCTCTGCTGTTGGTGATGGCCAATCTGATTCTCGGATTGTGCATCGGAGACGTGGCGGGCGAATCGCAACGGTTCTTGTCTTTGCAACAGGAAGTCACCCGCTTGGAACGCGCTCGTGGCAGCTCGCCGGACGACATCCGGGCCGCGCGCGAAGAATTGACCAGCGCCGCCGCGGCATTTGCACCGATGCGGCAGAAATTGGGCATGCATCGCTTGCTGGGCATTGCCGCGGCACTAGTGGCCTTGCTGGTCAATTGCATCACGGTGACTTACTTTATTGGTACTGCCCGCTGGTGTCAGGAGGTGGTGGACACCTACGGGTTCGACCCGCGTTTGGCGGAATCGAGTCGCCAGTTGAAACGCCGTTCCTTCCCGTGGTCGCTGGGAAGCGTATTGTTCCTGCTGGCCATCCTGGCGCTGGGAGCAACGGCGGACCCGATTGGACTTGGCGGCGGCGAAACGTGGGCCAAGACACATATGTGGGTGGCCATGCTGGGCATAGTGTTCCTGGCCTGGTCCTTCTTCGTGCAACTCGGAAACCTGGCCGCGAATACGGACGTCATCCAACAGATCATTGCCCAAGTCAACCAGCGTCAAGAGGCGGGCGGTCGCGACGCATCGACTGAGCATTTAGCGTCGTCGTAGCGGACGGCGCTCCTTGACGAACGTCCACAGGACCGTCTCGACGCGTGCTCGCGTGGAAGGAGTGACTTGTGAGAGCTTGCATTCAACGCGTTCATCGCGCCTCGGTTACCGTCGCCGGGCAGGTTGTCGGCGAAATCTCAGCAGGCTTGCTGGTTTTGCTGGGCGTCGGCCAAGACGACTCGATGGCCGACGTCGAATACCTGGCTGGCAAGATCTGCGAGCTGCGAATCTTTGGCGACGCCGATGGCAAAATGAATTGCTCGCTCGAGGACGTGCATGGCAAGATGCTGGTAGTGAGCCAGTTCACGCTTCACGGGGATTGCCGTAAGGGGCGTCGGCCGAGTTTCATTCATGCCGCGCCGCCGGAGCGAGCCAACGCGTTGTATGAAGAATTTGTCGCCGCCGTGCGGGCCCGCGGCGTCCCTGTCGCCACCGGTACGTTCCGCGCCCACATGGATGTCGAACTGGTGAACGACGGCCCCGTAACCTTGCTGCTCGATAGCAAACGGGAATTTTAGCGGGACCGTCGCGTAAGTGTAGCGTCATTTTCGTCACTGGACGTGAAGATTTACAACGCCCGAGACGCTATAGGTACGTGCAACTTGCACTAGTAGTCTGTCGCAGCTCAAGTTTCGGGTAGCTGCCGTCGCCAGACGGCGGACAATCCACGCTCTGGCGAACGTGGCTACCCGAAAACCAAGTTGCGGCGCAATACTAGCGGCGCGATTTGCGGACTCAAACCTGCCGGTCAGCGAAGCAGGGGGTCCTGCGGTTGGGTCAGGTCGTTGATCACCTGAGTCGCCGTGTGCGGAATATGATCCTGATGCTGGTACTGCTTCATCATGGCCGGATCGTGGTACGCCAGGAACGCCACGATTGCCAGTTTTCCGTAACACGATATATTGGCCCACGTGCTGTTGGGACTCCAGAACTTGAGTGCCGTGCCAAACGACTTCTTGATCCGCAACCGGCCCCCTTTCAAACTGATACTCCAGATCTCATCCAGCACCAAATGACTGATGAAGCCCAGGAAGACGGCGCCGGCTTTGTAGAGTTGCACGCTTTGGTGATGGCACGAGCACACCAGTAGAGCCAGCAAGCTGGCCAGCACCGCGGCGGGAATGCTGTGCCACATCCCTCGATGCACCGTGTATCGCTTGAACAGCTCGGCCACGCCAAACCGGATCATGACGTACAGGACGCCGGTGGCCAGCACGATCATTTCGTGGGTCCAGCCGAGTCGTTCGAAGCGGTCGACCATCAACATCGGAACGATCGCCGCGCCGAACGAAAACATTTCGCGCACCGGAACACCGTTGTCGCTATCCAGGTCTGGCAGCATGCCGGAAACGCTGCAGAGTCCGCCGGCGACGACTGCACTAGACAGCGGCATGCCGTACAGATAACCGACCGTGCCATATCCCACTCCCAGCACCGTACTGGTTCCAATGTGCGTCTTGAACCCGGCCATCCGTTGCGCCTCCACTGCTAGCAGGTAGGTTTCGATAGAGCCGCAAACTGTAGTCGCGGCCGGCGATTCTTCCAAGATCGAATTCGCCGAATTCGCATGGGGACTTGTCGCCTGCTGGCGCGGTCTCGTGGCCCCTTCCCGCCTACGTGACCACGGTGGCGACAGCGTCGCTGAGCCGCGGCAATCGCAGCGCCAATACGATGCAATACGACGTGTCTGCCAAAATCGCCCTTCGCCGCCCTGCCCGCTGATTGTATACTCGTCCGCCCAAAAGATTCGCCGGCTTGGAACGAATGGAATCCTGGGCGTTTGTTGCCGCCCCGCTGCGGAATACGACGCGATGAGTTTGGAAGGCAAGCGGCAACCGTTTACGGCGATACCGGATCGAGGTCGAAATGCAAGTTTATGACTTGGTCATGCTGTCGATACTGCTGATCGCGACCGTTTTCGGCGCCTGGAAAGGCCTGGCCTGGCAGGTAGCATCGCTGGCCTCGATCGTGGCAAGTTACTTTGTTTCCTGCGAGTTCCGTGAGCCGGTTTCGCGGATGATCAAGGCCGAGCCGCCGTGGAATCTGTTCATGGCCATGTTCCTGCTGTACATCGGCACCTATTTCATCATCTGGGTGATCTTCCGATTTATTTCGGAATTCATTGATCGCGTGAAGATGAAGGACTTCGACCGGCACGCGGGAGCGATCCTGGGATTCGCGAAGGGGGTCGTGTTCTGTATCATCGTGACCCTGTTTTCCGTAACCTTGCTTGAATCGCATCGGCAGTCCATTCTGGACTCGAAATCGGGCTACTACATCGCCTGGCTTTTGGACCGCGCCCACACCGTAATGCCGGACGAATTGCACCAGGTGCTGCACCCGTATTTGCACCGGATCGACGGCCAACTGGGCGGCTCGGAACCGCCCGACGGCCTCCACCATTTTGACCAGGGCAGCAGTCCGGCGATCGCCAACGATGGCATCCTGCCGCCAGCCGTCTTTCCGTTCCGCTAGCACGCGTGACGCGAACACCAGATGTCTCCGGCAGTGGGGCGGCACGCTTCCAAACCGGCCGCCCGCAATTCCGCTGAAACCCAGGGAATTCCGGGCCCGCAACCGAACATAAGAAACATTATCGGACGTTGGGCAGTGCTTCCCCTGACGGCCCATGCCGAGCTATTGCGCCACCGTCTGCGGTCATTTCAGGACGCGGAAAAAGCTCACCGCGGCGAAGGCTGGGACGCGCAGAGGAGCACGACCAAACGCACCTTTCTCCGCGCACTCGGCGGTTAACAAGTGGCAGTGTCATTCCGAGTGCAAAACAACTAACCGCCGGCGCTGCTGGCGTTGTCCAGGAAGACGCCCATGCGACGGAACTTTTCATAGCGTCCCTGGACCAGTTCGTCGTAGGATTTCTGCTTCAGTTCGCTAAGCGTTTTGGAGAGGTAGGCCTGGACGCGAAACGCCATCTGATGGTGGTCCCGGTGGGCGCCGCCGAGCGGTTCTTCGATGATGTCGTCAACCACTCCGAATCGCTTCAAATTCGCGGAGGTAAAACGGAGCGCCGCGGCCGCTTTTTCGGCAAATTCGTGACTCTTCCACAGAATGCCCGCACAGCCTTCCGGGCTGATGACGCTGTAATAAGCATACTCCAGGATCGCTACCCGGTCTCCGACGCCGATTCCGAGCGCGCCGCCGCTGCCGCCTTCGCCAATCACCACGCAGATAATCGGAGTGCGCAGGCGGGACATTTCGAACATGTTTTCGGCGATCACCCACGCCTGGCCACGTTCCTCCGCGCCAACACCCGGATAGGCGCCGGGAGTATCAATGAAACAAATCACCGGCAAGCCGTACTTGGCGGCCATTTTCATTTTGGCCATCGCTTTGCGGTAGCCTTCGGGATGCGCACAGCCGAAGAAACAGGCGCTGCGTTCCTTGTAAGTGCGTCCCTTTTCGTGGCCGATGACCATGACCTTATGCTGGTCCAGCTTGGCAAAGCCGGCAAGAATCGCGCGGTCGTCGCCAAAGTGGCGATCGCCGTGAAGTTCCACGAACTCGTCGAACACCAGCGACAAGTAGTCGGACGTGTGCGGCCGGTTCTTTTCGCGTGCGACTTTCACCGTTTCCCAAGGAGTCAGATTGCTGTAGATCTGCTTCGTCAGGTCCGCAATTTCGCGGATCAATCGACGAATCTCGTCCGCATTCTGAGGCACCTTCTCGTCCGATTCTTGCAACTGCATGATCTTCGCGTGAATTTCGAAAATCGGTTGCTCGAATTCGAGTCCCGGGGTTGGTGCTTCCATCGTCTCGTTCTTTCCTCAAAGCCTGTGACTTTTGCCCGGCCGTCGCGCGGCGAACCGACATGGGCTTTGCAGTCAGTCTTTCTTGACCATCATGGATCCTGGTCGTGGCGGCGGATTGTGGTACACGCGCATGGCACGATATTCCTTCAGGAATTCCCACATGGACGGCGGCCGGTGTTCGCGCTTCTTTGCGATCATCCGCCGTACCAGGTCATTCATTTCCGAAGTCACATTCTCGTTATAAACCAGGATTGAGGGAATACCAGCATGCAAGTGCCGGTTCAACAAATCGTCGGGGCTGTCTCCCGTAAACGGTGGCCGGCCGGCCAGCAATTCAAATACGACGCAGCCGAAACTGTAAACATCCGTGCGTTCATCCAGGTTCTTGTTGCGAATCTGTTCCGGCGACATGTAGCTGCGCGTGCCGCGGACTTTCCGAAACATGTTGAAGCGACTCAAGAAGCCCTGCTTGATCCGCTGCGAAATCGCAAAGTCGATCATCTTCACGAAGCCCGTTCTATTGACCAGGAAGTTGTCCGGTTTGATATCGCAATGGATCCAGCCTTCCGCGTGCATGTAGGTCAGCGCTTCGGCTGCCTGCCGGATTGCCTCCTGAGTCAGGTAGGCCAGGCGTTCGGTCTGGTCCCTTAATTCCTGTTTAAGATTCTGGGCATCGTACAGTTCCATCACCACGAACGGAGTATGCTCGCTGGTATTGAACTCCAACATCTTGATGATGTTGGGATGTTTGAGCTGCTGCCCGACTTCGACTTCGTGCTTCATGAAGCCGACCTCTTCGCGATTCCCCTTCTGATCGGGACGGAGGATCTTGAGCGCATAGCGTTGCTGGTCGGAATCCTTGATGGCCTCCCAAACCTGGCACGTATTGCCGACACGGATCAGGCGAGCCAGCTGGTAGGGTCCGATAAAATCACGAGGGCGAGTCACGGCGAGCGTCTCGAACGGCAAATGGGAAGTTCGTTAGTTGTGGTTTATCCCGTGCCCCAAGCACGGTCATCCGGGGTCTCGGATGCTGCAAGAATAAACAGCGTCTATCGAAGTCAAATACCGCGACGCCGCTGCGCTCCCAGTGTATCCAAAGCGACTCGGCAACGAAAGTGCGCTCCCCGCCGCAGGAATCCCCGCGACGCCGCCGCCAAACGCGCCGCGAAACCCGAACGTACCCTACCGGCGGCCTGCCAGAACGCGGGCATAGACCCCGCGAATCTGCCGCGTCATCTCGTGGTGGCAGAACATTCCGCGGCAACGTTCACGGCCCGCTTCCGCCATCCGTTGGCGGCTGGCGGCGTCCCCTGCCAGTCGGACCATCGCCTGCGCCAGCCGCGCGACGTCCGGCGGCGGTACCAGCAGGCCGGTCTGTTCGTGCACGACCACTTCACAAGCTCCATCGATGTCAAAACTGATTACAGGAACGCCGGCCAGCAGCGCCTGGGGCAGGCACCGCGCCAGACCTTCGCGCAAACTGGCGTGAACCAGCGTATCCAGCGCCGCCAGGTGACGCGGAATCTGTTCAGGAGGAACGAGCCCGGTGAAGCGAAAATAATCCCGCAGGCCCGCGCGTCGGATCTGGCGTTCGCAATTCGCGCGCAGCACGCCGTCGCCGATGAACAGGAAGCGGGCCTGAGGTACTTGATCCAGAACCTGCCGCGCGGCGGCGATAACGTACTCGTGCCCTTTCAACTTGAAGAGCCTGGCCAGTTTGCCAATCACGAAGTCCTGTTCGCTGTAACCGAGTTCCCGTCGAGCGGCGTCGCGTTGTTCTCGAGCGGTGAGGAATGGTTCCAGTTGCATCCCGCTGTAAATGGTCGCGAACATTTCAGGCGGCGCGACGCGGGCGGCCACCAGCCGTTCCGTCATGGCATCGGCGACGCTGATCAGGGCGTGGCACCTTCTTGCGGCATAACGCTCGCAGAGGCGATAGACCGTTCGTGCGGCACGGCCTTGATAAGAATGAAACGGTGCCCCGTGCACGGAATGGACGACCGCCGGAATTCGTTCTGTCCAGGCGGCCGACCGACCCAGGAATCCGGCTTTCGCGCTATGCGTGTGGACCACATCCGGTTGAAACTCGCGCAACGCGCGGCGAAGATCGCGATAGGCCCGCAGGTCGTGCCACGGATGAATCGCGCGCCGCAGGGATTCGATTCGTTTAACGGGCAGGTCCCCCGCCCTGCCCTGCGACAACAGATCCCCTTCTGGACCCAGCGACGGTCCGGTGACCAGCAAGACGTCGTCGCCATGGTCCTGCATCAGATCCAAGCTGCACAAGAGTGTATTCTCCTGAGCACCGCCGATGATCATTCGAGTTATGATGTGAGCGACACGCATGGGGGCGCTTTCGCGCTACTCGTCGTAGTCCACTTTGACCAGGAACAGCCCCTGAGGCGGCGCGGTGACTCCAGCGGCTTTCCGATCCAGCGCGGCAATCACATCGCCGATCCAGTTCGCGGGCCGACTTCCCGAACCCACTTCAACCAACGCGCCGACAATATTCCTGACCATGTTATAGAGAAAACCATCCGCCTCGACTTCCACGACGACCAGGGCCTCTGCGCCAGGTTCGCGGCGAACG
>CALBSZ010000403.1 GCA_937967665.1 uncultured Planctomycetaceae bacterium | reverse complement strand
GCCTTGCCGGGCCGCAGCGAATAACTATTGACTGGCCGGTGTTCGACGTTGGCGTTCGGTTTGTAGTTATGCGTGGCGGTCACAATGATTCGATCCCCGACGCGCCAACCCGTCACCGGCTCGGCCAGTTTGATCGACGTGTCGCCTTTTGCGGCGGTCGCGCCGAGCTTGACCCACGTGCGATTCATCGGCGCACCGTGGAACTCCATCCGGCCGCCGCAGCAGACAATGGCCGGCCAGCTCTTTTCATCCCTACCTTTGATATGGTGCAAGCGAATCCTGGCTGTGTGCTCGGCGGAAATTGGTCTCTCAGGCGTCCCGACCAGCAGAGCCGCTTTGGACTGACAGCAAACACAGATCGCCGTAAAGCCGGGTTGCCCGTCGCCTTTGGGATCGGCCTTGTCCTTCGCGTCGGGAATGTGATCGCAATCGAATCCGTCTTCCACGACTTCATTACCTGGATCAATCCGAATCAACCCGACGTTCAGCAGCGTATCCTTGTTCGGATCGAAGCTGAGCGTGCCCGACACGTGCAGCGAACGAATCACATCATCCGACGCGACGTCGTAAACCACTTGCGTGCCCTCTTGAATCTGAACGACATCATCGCCTGTAGGAACACGTTCGTCCTCCCAAGTCTTCGGACTGGACCAATTCCCCGAGGCAACGCTGCGTACGGGCCCAAATTCATCGGCGAACGTGACTTGAAGGTTCAATAGCACGAGCAATAACCCGCAGATGGCCGGACGGCACTTCATAACTGGCTCCTATGGTCTTTGGAATACTTATCTTCAAGCGGCTCCAACATGCATGACAACTCGTTCATTTCTCAGCTTGGCCAGCGAGCTTCACTTCCGTCGCCTCGTCGAAATACGCAAAATGACGAAGTCGAGTAGAAGCGATGACTAACACCAGGACGCGTGGTTCGTCGTTTATCGACGCCAAGGTGTCGACATATTCCAGATGCTCGCGGAATCCGTGTCCGGCGGAGCGGCTGGCGTGACACACGACGAAGCCAAGCCGTGAAGACAGGTGGTCAGGGAAGCCTGCGTGGTGATTGCAGAGATAGCCGCCGTTGTCATCGCCCAAAATGGTGAGTGGCCCATAAATGGCAGGGTTCGCAAGTGCACGATCGTCGTATTGGCCGACCTGATGCCAGCCAGGTGCTTTGATCAGATCCCAACGCGTTTGATCGGCTCCGCTGTATGAAAACAATTTGCAATCGAGTTTCAAGGTTTTGCGAGCTGCTATATTGCCGGTCTTGACGTAGGCTAGTTCCAAACCGGTTGTCGAGGTGAAGCTCTTCCTGCCGTCAGCTTGTTCGCGAACGAACTCATAACGCTCCAGCCGCTTGGTCAGGATGTCTGCGGCGATCTCCATCCCGGATGGAGACCAGAATTGTTCCTGCCGTGTCAAAGCTGGTTGCGGACAAGTGCGAAACGCCTCGCGCAGATCGACCACCTCGACATCGGCTTCCAACAGCGCGATGAGTGACTCGGTGTACTTCGGAAAGTAATCTGACTTGGGGTCAATGCTTTCGTCCAGCAAATGACCGTAGGTCAGGGCATGTGAAGGGACTGGCATGACGATCAAGTCCGTGCCGCGTTTCTTCAAAAAGCGATCGAAGGCGATGATGTTGGTCGGGCTGAATGACGCCCCGCGCAAAAACCAACTGGCGCCGCCGTGCGAGAAAGCGATACCCTTGCGGGTCATAGCTTCCAAAGCTGCATCGCGCATGTGCAGCGATTTGTAGCCGTTCTTCTTCTTACGCAACGCGGCGATTTCTGCCATGTAAGTCTTGACCAAATCGCGCAGACCCAAATGCAGCATCTGTTGAGATTCCTCTGACGCCTTGTGCTGTTGCAACCGCCGCAATTCGGACAATTGATCGGCGATCGCTAGACGACGCGCGGCCACTTCGGACTCGCGTTGCGCTGTAGAAGGCTCTACGCTGCGAAGTTTCTCCTCGGCATTCACCGTTGCCAAGGAAAGAACCAGAAATACAAGCAGCGCCGCAGTCAATCGAGCGTTCATGCTAGCAACTCCTCCAGCGGACCACCTGTGCGACGTGCCTCATCGCCCGATTGATTGAAACTCTGGCAACGAACACCCGCGGCGTTAAGCAGTGTGCAATAGAGGGCGTTCACGGTTCGCTCGTGCTTGACGATACCGCTCGTCCCCTTGTCAGGCAGCCACCTGCGATTGGGATATTGAACGAGCCGTCCGCTCCGCAGCGTTCCGCCCAGATCGCCGATCAACAGATACGGCCAGCCAAAGCCCGTCGAGTGATGAGCCTCGCCGTGGCAGCTCGTGTAGACGATGACCGTGTTGTCCATCATCGTCCCGCCGTCCTCCGGCACGGCTTCCAGGGCTCGGACGATCTGCACGATCATCTCCATGTTGTATTGCCGCAACACAACCCAATCCGGGTTCTTAAGCTGATCGGAATGGCCGAGCCCGTCGTGCCCGTTGCTTTGCAGATCGAGGCCGAAGAATGTTCCGCCTGACTTGCACGCACCCGAAGCGATTGTCAGCACGTTGGTCACACCGGCCTGCAAAGCGGCGATGCCGACTTCGAGGCTGGCATCCCACCAGTCGGTCTCGAACAACGGGTCATCGAAGTTCAGGTGGTACTCGGGCTGATACTT
>CALBSZ010000402.1 GCA_937967665.1 uncultured Planctomycetaceae bacterium | reverse complement strand
GGCCCACCAATCACTTACGCGAATTTGACCTATCTAAGTGAATCATCCCCGCTAGTGGCACGGCAAGTGTGCAATGCTGCTGAGCAGTCTGCTTGCGCACCGTGAGTATCCTGGGATCGAGCTCATGTCACGACGACCTGATTACAGGCGACGTCGTTCCGCCATACGTCGCCCACCGATTCGCTTCCGGCCGTTGCTGGCCGAACCGCTGGTCGAACGTCATCTGCTGGCTTCCTTCTTTGTTGACGAAGCCGCCGACTTTCAGATCGACAGCGATCTAGCGCCGAGTGGACTGAGTAGCGGCGATACCGTTACGTGGAAGCCCGGCACCGCGGACGAAACGTCGGGCCTGCTGTTCGACACCAATGCGTTTACCGCGCTGCAAGACGTCCACCTTCCGGCAACCAGCGGCGACACGATCCACATTGCCCCGGGCCAATTCTCCGGCATCCGCACGACGAAAGCTTTGACGCTCGACGGTGCGCCGGAAACGCCGGGCGACGTTGTTATCGACGGCGGCACGGGCGTGTTTGGTACGATCGACTTCAATCATGGCGGAGTGATGAAGGGCCATGTAATCATCCGGGATCTTACGGTGAATTCTGGTGGAGTGTTGAGGGTCGGGATTGCGGTCGGCGATGCGTCTTCGGTGACGATTGAAAACGTGCATGTCGCCCGTGATCCGTCGACGACAATTGGCTCCGGTCAGGCCGTCTTGCTGTCCCGCATCGACGGTGACGTGACGTTGCGCGACGTGAGTAAAACGGATCGGAATACGGGAGGACTCTATGCACACAATGTCGTCGGGGACGTTTCCATTTACGACAGTACGTTTCCAGGCGGAGTGGACGGCGTCAAGTTAGGGACGATTGACGGCGACATTCGGCTATTCAATGTGACGGCGGACGGGAATCTGCACAATCTGACCGTCCACAGCAACGGATCGGCGACAACGAACAACGTCACCATTTCCGGCGGATCGTTTTCCAACGCGCCGTTACTCTGTTGTAACACCGACGGCTTCGGCATTGACTTGTCAGGAATCGACGGCGATGTGACGCTGACCGACGTCGCGGTCGAAAGCAATCACCGCACGAACTTTAGAATCACCGACGACGGCGTCGCCAACCCGAACAACGTCACCATCACGCGCGGATCTTTTGATGCGAGCACCACCGGCGCCGGCATTGACATTTCGAGTGTCGACGGCGACGTGACCTTGGATGACGTTCCCATTTCCGGCAATAACGACCGGGGCATTTCCATTGCCGACCTGCGCGGCCGGTTGCGGCTAACCCGAGTGACCGCGGACGCCAACGGGGCCGAAAACGTTTACGCGGCGGGGGATGCCTCGGACGGGATCGACGGTGTGACGATCGAAGGCGGGTCCTTCAGCGGCACGTCGTTTCGGGACGGCGTGAAGATTGCGAGGATCGACGGACCGATCGATTTGAACGGTATGACGGCGTCGGGGAACAGCGGTGACGGGATTAACTTGCAGACGGTGCGCGGCACGGTCGCGTTGACGGATGTCGTGAGCAACGGCAATGTCGTGGCCAACGTCCGGGTTAATGGGTCGTCCGCCGACGGCATCGACAGCCTGAGAATTGAGGGTGGCTCGTTTAACAACAGTCAGGTCTTCTACGGTGTCCACGTCTACCGTTTAGCGGGACCGTTGATTTTGAACAACGTCACGGCCAACGGCAATGGTGCAGGTAATGTATTGGCACGCGGCTTTAGTCACACGATCACCGGCGTCACAATTACAGGCGGATCGTTCAGTAACGGCGTCGAGGCAATTCAATCGCAGGGCCGCGGCATCCGCATCGACGAACTCGGCGGACCGCTGACGGCGACCAACGTGACCGCGGTAAACAACGAAGGCTTGAACTTGCAGGCCAGCGGCACGCCCGCGAATCCGATTACCGACGTGACCATCGACGGCGGTTCGTTTACCGGCGGCACGACCGAAGGCGGCATCGAAATCAACCATCTCAGCGGCACAGCGACGTTGACCGCGGTCGCCGCCGATGGAAACTACGGGACGAATCTGTCCGTGAACGGTAATTCGGGCAGTGTCAGCATCAGCGGCGGCACGTTTAACGGCAGTCTCGACGGGCGCGGGCTCGACCTGCAAAACCTCAGCGGCACGGTCGACTTGACGAACGTCACGGCGGATGGAAACTGGGACACCAATCTTTACCTCACCGGCCAACCGACGGACGGCGTCGACAGCCTCACCATCAACGGCGGCGATTTCTCCAATAGTGTCGATAGCGACGGGATCGTCACAAGATACGTCGATGGTCCGGTGACGATGAACGACGTTTCCGTCAGCGGTAATTATCTTAGCGGAATCTACCTGATCGAAACGCGCGGTACGCTAAGCGTGACGAATGTCACGGCAGACAATAACGGCCTGACAAATCTGACTGCATTAGGCGGCGCAACCGACCGCCTGGACGGCGCCACGATCAGCGATAGTTCCTTTTCCCACAGCGGCTACGGATACGGCATTGACGTCCTCTATTTGAACGGGCCGCTCGACTTGAGTCATGTCACGGCCGACGGGAATTATTACGCCAACTTGTTCGCGCAGGGGACACTGGCCGAACCGATGTCCGGCGTCACGGTCTCCGGCGGCTCGTTTTCCGGCAGTATCAACAACGCCGGAATTAACTTCAATTTTGTTGCCGGTGATTTGAATCTTTCCGACGTCACGGCCGCCGACAATTTCGGCGACAATTTGGACGTTGACATTACAGGCAACGTCACGATGACCCGCGGCTCGTTTTCGCGTTCGTCGAACGGTTATGGAGTCGACGTGCGGGCTGTGGGCGGGGACCTGTCTCTGACCGACGTTACTGCCAGCGACAATTTTCGCGAGAATCTCCACGCCGACGACGTAGACGGGAATCTGACGATATCCGGCGGGACGTTTTCCGGCAGCGCGACCAACGAGGGGATCAATATTAATCGCGTGGCCGGCGATCTTCACTTAACGGACGTGACCGTCGACAACAATTCGGCCGACAATCTGGATCTCGACGACGTGACGGGCAACGTTGCAATCACCCGCGGGTCATTTTCCGGTTCCGCCAACGGTTACGGTATCGACGTTCGCCGCGTCGGAGGAAATGCTACGCTAACCGACGTCGCTGCCGACGACAATTCTCGTGAGAACCTCCGCGCCGACGACGTAGACGGGACTTTAACGATCTCCGGCGGGTCGTTTTCCGGCAGCGTGACCAACGAGGGAATCAATATTAATCGAGTGGGCGGCGATCTGCGTTTGACGGATGTGACCGCCGACAACAATTCGGCTGATGATCTGGATGTCGACGACGTGACGGGCAGTGTGGCAATAGCCAGCGGGTCATTTTCCGGTTCTGCCAACGGTTACGGTATCGACGTTCGCCGAGTCGGAGGAAATGTCACGTTAACCGACGTCACGGCGAACGCCAACCCCGACAGCAACCTCCGTGCTGATGACGTCGATTTGGACGTCACCATATCCGGCGGATCGTTCTCCGGCAGCGTGAACAGCGAGGGGATCAATCTCAACCGCGTGGGCGGAAATGTCTCAGCCACCGACGTGATCGCCGACGGCAACGACGACAGCAACCTCCGTGCTGCTGGTGTCGATTTGGACGTCACCATATCCGGCGGATCGTTCTCCGGCAGCGTGAACAGCGAGGGGATCAATCTCAACCGCGTGGGCGGAAATGTTTCAGCCACCGACGTGATCGCCGACGGTAACGACGACGACAACCTGTTCGCCCGAGATATAAGCCAAGATCTGACGATTTCGGGCGGTTCGTTCTCTGGCAGTCTTGACGACCGCGGAATGCTGCTCTACCGCTTCGACGGCGATGTCACGATTGCCAACGTCACGTCAACGGGAAACTTCGATGACAATCTGGCCATTTGGGGCGGTTCCTACGGCAACCACTCGGGCGGCGCTGTAACGATCACCGGCGGCGATTTCTCGGGCAGCAGGAGCAGAGACGGTGTGGAGGTCTACGCCGTGGATGGCAACGTGACGGTTAACGGGGTCGTCGCAAACGGCAACTACGCAGACAACCTGGCCCTCTTTGGCGGGTACTACGGCGGTTCGGGCACGGGCGGCGACGGGAATGTTACGATCGAAGGCGGTTCGTTCAGCAATTCCGTGACGCTCCAGGGCGTGGAGATATTCAACTTTAACGGCGACGTCTCGATTTCCAATGTTACGGCGACCGGGAATGAAGCTGAGAACCTGGAAATCAATGGTGGATGTTGCTTACTTGGTTTTACCGGCCCGGCACCAGGCACGCGCAACATCACTGTTTCAGATAGCAATTTTTCCGGGAGTTCAACGGACCGGGGTGTTTCGATCTATCGTTTCGATGGCGATGTGTCGCTCACCAACGTCACCGCAACCGGGAACCAAGGACACAATCTGGCGGTCTTCGGCGGTTACTACGGCGATCATGCCGGCCGCAACGTAACCATTACAAACAGCGACTTTTCGGGCAGCACCGCGAATCGTGGTATCCATCTCTATAACGTCGACGGCGACATCCGACTGGCTGGCGTAACCGCCGAGAACAATGCGGACGAAAACGTACGGGTTGCGGGCGGCTTTGGCGGAGTAACCGGTGGCGAAGGAAATGTTGTGATCAACAACGGCTCGTTTGCGGCGAGCGGCGACGATGGGCTCTTTCTGTATAACATGAACGCCGATATCGCGCTCAACGATGTTACCGCCGATGATAACGAAGGACACGGGCTGCACGTCCGGTCCTACGGCGGGATTCCGACGAACAAGGTGACGATCGACGGCGGATCGTTCTCGGGCAGCACGAACGACTCCGGTATTTGGCTGGAGCGTGTCGATGGGGACGTCAGCCTGTCGAACGTGACTGCCGATGGCAACCATGAGGACAACGTCCTGATCGACGATGACTTCAATCTCTACGCCCCGGACCGGGCCGCGGTGACCGGCGGTTCGTTCAGCAGCTCGGTCGCGGGGAGCGGCATGAATGTGGAAATGTCCGGGGGCGATATGACAATTGACGGCGCGTCCTTCAATGACAACGCGTCCTCCGGCTTCGAGGTTCGTGGGCCGGATGCCTTGACGCTCAGTAACCTGACCACCACCGGTAACGCAACGGCCGGCGGCATGATCGACACGGTTACGGACGTGACGTTCAACGCGACCACAAGTCCGTCAACGACCAGCGACATGGTCGTGGTGACCAATGCGGACTTCACCCACACCCGCGACACGGCCATGATGGATGCGATTCAATACACGGCCGTTGTCAATCTCACCATCGAGGGCGGCGGTGGCGGCGATCAATTGAATCTGGAATCGCTAAACGCAGGGGTCAATCTGTTTTTGAACGGCGGCACCGGCAACGATATCATCCGCATGGCCGACGGGTCGAACACCGTGAACAACATTCTTGCCATGCCGACGGTCGACGGCGGCAGCGGTAACGATCGCCTGGAAATCGACGATTCGGGCGATCCAACGGGAACGTCCGTCGTGGTGACCGAAACGACGGTCGACGGGCTAACCGGCTTCGCCGGTACGCCGGACGTGACGTTTGCGAATATCGATGTGTTGGACGTGACTGCAACCGCTGGCGTGGACGATGTGCAAGCCAACTTCTCCGTGGGCGGCACGGACTTGGACGACGCCATCATCCGCGGCGGCGACGATGACGACACGTTCGACATCGCGTCGTTATCCGGTATTCGCTCGCTGACCTTCAACGGCGACAACGGCGACGACATTTTCGGCAACATGTCTGGCATTCAGGCGAGTACCACGGTCGCTATCAACATTAACGGAGGCGATCCTGCCTTGCCCGCACAGCCGGGTGACCGGCTGAATATCGACCTTTCGAACATTACGACCGCGTGGGCCGTGCTCTCGACGTCCGTCGGCCGATTTTCCGCCGTTGGCGGATTCGGGATCGATTGGACGAGCATCGAGACCATCGACGTGGACGGCACGCTGATCGGCCCGAACGCGCTGTACGTTCAAGCGTCCGGCAACGGCGATCGGCTGGTCGCCTCGGCCGCCAGCGGCGGACGCGTCCGCGTGAGGAGCCATTCCGGACATGTCGGCGATTTGGCAGCGCCGCCCGGCGCGCTCGTCGTTCTCAATGGTACAGGCGGCGACGATCAGCTGATCGCGTCTGGCAACCTCAATCGTTCGGTTTCCGCCATGGGCGGCTCGGGTAACGACTACCTGGCCGGCGGTAATCGAGAGGACACGCTGTTGGGCGAAGCGGGCCAAGACATTATCCTCGGCGGCAGCGGTGACGATTCACTGGATGGCGGTAGCGGCAACGACCAGCTAGACGGCGAATACGGCAAGGATACGCTCGACGGCGGCGCCGGAGACGACTTCCTGGTCGGCTTTACCGGCAACGACACCATCGCAGGCGGCGACGGCAACGATGAAATCGCCGGAGGAACGGGCGATGACTTGATCCGCGGTGACGCCGGTCGCGATAATATCAGCGTCGTGACAGGCAACGATATCATTCTGGGTGGCGACGGTAGCGACCGCATCTATGGAGCAGACGGCCGTGACATTCTCATCGGCAGTTCAGGAGTGGATTCGCTTCAGGGCAACAATCACGACGATGTACTCGTTGGAGGAACAACAGACATCGACAACGGTGATTCTGCCTTGATAAACCTGATGGTGGAATGGTCAGGCACGAACGACTTCGAAACCCGTGTCTCCAACTTGTTGTTGCAATTCAACGTGTTCGACGACTTTGACCTCGACGGACTGAACGGCCGGACCGGACAGGATCTCCTCTTCCAATCTGTCGGCGACACCGTCACACGGCCCACGAGTGAAGACGAAGTTGTCGTCATTTGAGGCTACGCCCAAGATAAGCAAGAGACACACGGCTACCGGGCGCAGCATTTGGGAGTCCAGGGCGGGACGGTGTCACGGTTGACACTGTCAGCCGGATCGCTCTGTTGTCACAGACAGTTCGACTCCTGGGTTTTCGGGGCTTTGCTGACGCCATCTGGCCTGCCGAAGGAAAGGCCTGACGCGACACAATCGGTCGTATTTACTCTATGGCAGCTTGCGAAGAACTCGGCGTGGTCGTTTCAACATCCTGAACGTCGGTACCGGTACCGCCTTCACAAAGCGATTATTTGCGTGACAATAAGGAAGAGATCGGGTCTAATAGAAAGATGGGTTCGCTTTTCTAATTCCACATCAGTCATGGCAAAAAAGCAGGATTATATCGAGTCCCCGTCGCTGGCGGATCTGGACGACGAACAGGTGCTGGAGGTGCTGGACGAGTACGTTCAGCGCGTCGAGGAGGGGCAGCCGATCAGCCCCGACGAGTTCATCGGACAGCATCCCGAAATTGCGGACAAACTGCGGCAGTGGTTTGCCAGTATGAATTTTCTCAAAGCCGCGGCTTCGGACTTCGGCACGGGGATGCTGCACGGTCCCAATCTGGCGGACCGCACCATCGGCGACTACAAGATCCTGGGCGAGGTCGGTCGTGGCGGGATGGGAATCGTTTACGAGGCCGAGCAGATATCGCTCTGCCGCCGCGTGGCTTTGAAGGTACTGCCGGGCGTGGTGGATGCGAAGCACGTGGCGCGTTTTAACGCCGAGGCCCAGGCGGCCGGGCAGCTGCATCATTCAAATATCGTGCCGGTTTATGGAGTCGGTTGTGAGAACGGCGTGCATGTTTACAGCATGCAGTTCATTGACGGCCGTCCGCTCAGCAGCGCCATCCGGCAGCTGCGTGGCCTGCGCGGGGATGACACGGAGGAGTTGGAAGACGAGCAGACGCTCGAGGATTCACGCGCGGCCGAGCTTCCCGACGCCTTTGTGAGCAAGCTTCCCGAGCCGGACCGCGAGCCCAATGCGTTTGTCGACCTGACGCGTGCATCGAACCAATCGCGTTCCTATGTTGAACTCGTCGTACGATTGGCGATCCAGGCCTCGGAAGCGCTGCAGCATGCCCACGATTTCGGCATCGTGCATCGCGACATCAAGCCTTCCAATCTCCTCATTGACCGGCAAGGCAAGTTGTGGATCACCGATTTTGGACTGGCCAGAATCGCTTCGGACGTCAGCGTCACGATCAGCGGCGACATCATCGGCACGATCCGCTACATGAGTCCCGAGCAGGCCGCGGGTCGCAGCCGTTTGATCGACCATCGCACGGACGTCTATGCCCTGGGCATCACGATGTACGAACTGCTGACGCTGGAAAAGGCCTTCGATGCGGAAGACCGCCAGGCCTACCTGACCAAGATCCAGAACGAAGAACCGACGCGTCCGCGGCAATTGAATTCCGGCATCCCGGTCGATTTAGAAAACATCATTTTGAAGGCGATCTCCAAGGAACGCGATCACCGCTACGATTCTGCCCTGCACATGGCTCAGGATCTAAAGCGATTCCTGCAGGGCAAGCCGGTCTTGGCCCGACGTCCAACGGTACTGGACCGCGCTGCCAAGTGGACCGCGCGGCACCGCGGACTGGTGGCGTGCGTGGCTCCCTTGTTGCTGTTGCTCACCGCCGGCACCACGTTTTCCGCCGTCTGGATGGCGCGCCAGCAAGCCGTCACGGAAGCAGCCCTGCGGAACTCGGAAGAAAACTATCGCCAGGCCCGCGAAGTCGTCGACCGGCTGGGAATTAAAGTGGCCGATCAGCTCGCCAGCGTACCGGGCGCCGAAGCCGTGCGGCATGACATCCTGCTGGACACACTGAAGTACTACCAGAATTTCATTGAACAATCGGGAGACAGTAGCGGCTTACGCAGCGAACAGGCCGCGGCCTATTTCCACGCCGCGCAGGTCGTTCAGCGCATGGGCGATAACCAGGACGAGGCCCGCCAGCATCTCGACCAGGCGATCGCCATTCTGCGAAACCTTGCGAAGTCCGATACGGAAACGCCCGCGCACGCGGCGGACCTGGCCTTGTGCCTGAACGAACTGGGAGTCCTGCAATCGAATGCCGGCGAAGTCGCGGCGGCGGAGGCGACGTTCCGCGAAGTCGAGGACATTCTGGACACGCTTCCCGCCAGTCCCGCGCGGCAGCGCCAACAAGCGCGCCTGCTGGCCAACTTGGGCCAATTGAACAGCCGCCAAGGATTGGACCAGAAGTCCGCAGCGTACTTGCACGAAGCCGTCGGGATTTACGAGAAACTGGTTGCCGACAACCCGCGCGGCATCGACGATTTGAAGAACATGGCCCTGGCTCTAAACGACTTGAGTTTCCTGAACCGCGAAAAGGATCTCAGAAAGTCGCTCGAATACAACCTGCGGGCGATGGAAGTCCAGGCGAAAATCATCGATTTGGACCCGCAACGGCTGGAAGTTCAGGCCGATCTCGCGCTCAGCTACAATAACCAGGCCGGGCTGCTCAGCCGAGACGCGCGGCCGGAAGAGGCGGAAGCGGCCTACCGCCAGGCGGCCAGCCGCTATGAACGGCTTGTCGAACAGTCTCCAAAAGTGATTTCCTATCACTTCGACCTCGCCGTCACGCGCAATAACCTTGGACGGCTATTGAACTTAGAAGGCCGGACCAACGAGGCCATGGAGCAGTTCCGGCAGGCCAGCGAGTCCCTGGAGCAGCTGGTCCAGGAGTATCCAACTCGGGTGGAAATCCGCGGGAATCTAGGCGGCGTGTACAACAATATGGGTACCGCCCTCCTGCGACTCCAGGACCTAGCGGCGTCGGAAGCCGCCTTCGAGCGGGCGATTGAGCAGCTGGAAATTGCCAGGAAATCCGATTCCAGCTCGCAAAACCTTCGACAATACCTGGAAACCAGTTACAATAATCTTGCGCAAGTATTGCGCCTTCAGAACCGCATGGATGAGGCTGAACAAATTATGCAACGTCAAGCACAACTGTGATTTCAGCTGGGACGCCGAGATCGCGGTGGATGAAGTCCATGAACCGCCGCAAGCGACAACGCCAGTTCGCACAACTCCATGTGGAATCGCTCGAGCAGCGCCGTCTGCTGACGACCACCGCATCCGAGTTCTTTTCGGCCAGCGTGGCGAGTAGTGCGCAAATCGATCCCGTCGAAACGGCCGGTTCGATCAACATTCGCTTGGAGACCACCAACGAAGCCGGCGAACCCATCCTCTCGGCGGGCGTGGGAGATATCGTCGTCCTCTCCGTCTACGTGCAAGACGTTCGCGACAACCCAACCGGCGTGTACGCTGCCTTTGTCGACGTCTCGTTCAATCCGAAACGAGTGGAGCCGGGCGCTGTCGAGTACGGGGCATCGTATCCGGGTTCGCACTTTGATCCCAGCTTTGAATCGTCATTGGGTTTGCTGCGCAGCCTGGGTGCGGGGGCCGCCAGCAGTACGCCACTCGGCGGTGCCGAACAGTTGCTGTTTCGCTTGCCGTTCCGCACCGTGACCGCCGGACGTGTTTTCTTCGCTGCCGATCCTTCGGGCGAAGTGGACCGAAACTTCCTGGTCTACGGTCAATCGTCGCATTCGCCGCAACCCGCTAATATCGTTTACACGAATCCCATCACTTCGTTCGAAGTGCGCGATGACAGTCGGCAGAACGCAGTCGCCCTGGCGCTGCTGGATACGGAGTTTGATTTGGGACTGAGTTTTGATGATCTGTTGAGCGACCTGAAAACAGACACCGCCACCGTCGCGGATGCGCTGGACAGCGACTTCCTATCCACCGATTGGAATTCGCTGCTGACAACCGCCGACCTGCTGCAACAGCAGCCCGCAAAGCTGCCGGCCACCGCGTCGGCGGAGACCAGCGACGCCGACACGGCGTATGTCTCGCGAACGGAGTTGGAGGCGGTTCCGGAGCGATTGAATCCGGCCGAGCTTCGCGAACTCCTGCGACAGGTACGATCGGACTCGGAACAAGCCGACGAACTGAACATCCTGGAAATGCACTCGTCCGCGATCTTGCGGCACGGCAAGTTGTCCGCGCAACAACGCCATGAAATCGTGGAACAGTGGCTGGAAAACCTGGCCGCGGAAGAAGCCGGCGACAAGACGACTGAAAATAGGCCCATCGGTCGCCTGCAGGGCGAGTTCCGTTTGCTTGACAATCAGCTGCATCGCATTGACTTCGTTCCACCCGCCGCCGCCGACAGCCACGATGCAGCCCAGTGCATGATCGATATCGGGCAGATCGCGCTCGGTGAAGTCACGACCGACCATGCTCTCCCACAGGCACCGCCATCGATCGGCAACTGCCAACCGGTGCATCGCGCCAACCTGGCGTTCGAAATCGAGACCCTGCCGGCCGAAGTTCCAGTCGAGCAAACTGCGGAAGCGAAGCAGGATTCCGAGGAACAAGAGGAGGTCGAGCAGGATAAAATCTCCGACGTGCCCATCACTTCCGCGGCTGCCGTCAGCATCTACCTGCTGGCCCGCCATCGTCGCCAGCGCGACAAGCAGCGAAAGTAGTCCCCGAAGAACTCAAGCGCACTCGCATCAGCGAGTCGCTGGCGTATTCGATTCCGCTTCCTCTCGTACTCGTGCTCAGCGCAGCGGTGCTCGTAATCAAGAACGGATTGCGGACAGCAGAGTGTTAAGCCAATCGGAGGATTGCGAGCGGACATGCTAGTCGTCGGCACGCCCCGTAGGGTGTTTCGAGCACGAGCACGAGCACGAGCACGAGTACGAGCACGAGCACGAGGAGTAGGTGGAAGACGGGAAACGCGTTCGCCAACTTGCCTCGGTGATATTGAAATCTCCCGCCGCTCCAGCCAGAATTGGGTTGCTTCGTTGGTCTTTGTCAAAATGGGTCCGTCAAGGACCTGCATCGACGACACCCTGTCGCAAAGTTACTACGTTGGACGCACGAAGCTGGTAGAATAAAGACATGACTACCGTCCAAGAAATACTCAACGCCGCCCAGACGCTGCCCTCTGCCGAGCGTGCCCAATTGATTCACGCGTTGTGGCAATCCCTTTCGCCAGACGACTGGGCCCCCCTAGCGACGAGTGGCTGGCTGAGGCGCAACGGCGCAGCAAGGCTTATGATGCTGGACAAATGACCGCTTTTCCGTGGTCCGACGTTCGGCAGCGCGCCCGACGCAAGGCCGGACTTGATGATTGACCCGGTCGTTTGCTCTGCTGCCGAGGCGGAATACGCTGACGCTTTGTGCTGATACGCCGAACGGAGCGTTTCGGCTGCCGAGCGGTTTGACGCGGAGTTCGATCAGACCATGCAAACGATCGCCTCTGATCCTGAGCGGTTTCCGAAATGCGACGAGCGGCACCATTATTACTTGATGCGTCACTTCCCGTATCAAATCACCTACCGCCAGCATCAAGGTCACTGGGTGGTCATTGCGGTTGCGCATACCGCACGGAAGCCAAACTATTGGTTAGAAAGGTAGTCCGTTGACGCCCAGCAAGGCCGCGGCGTCACCGCTTAGCGCCTCAAACTCGTGTGGCTTTGGCAATATTGGTTTGTTGCTCACACGTTTTCCTCGTCGGAAGGTGCGGTGACGGCCATGCTTCCCGTTGGGCGAGCGTGAGAGGTATGGGTCTGAATGAACGGATTGGCCTGACATTCGCCCGTCGAGTTTCCTCGGCATGGCGAACACATGACATCCACCTCCTGGAAGACGTTGCGTTAGCCAATTACGACGCCACGGTCGTGGCGCGGTCGGCGGAAGCATCGCGCTGTGCCGGGATCACCGTCGTCGCCTCCGACCCGCGCAGTTGAAGTTCAACCTGCGCATTGTCGTCGCGGGCACTGCGAGCGTAGCGGAGCATCAAGGCGGCGCTGAAATGGATGGCGTCGTCGGATGCGGGACCCGTGATCATGGCCAGCGGGCCCTGGAAGTTATGCGGTTGCAGCACCGCGGTACTGGCTGCGTCGGGAAGCTGATGGGCGTAAGCCAGTTGATCGTTTTCGGTCTCGTTGCGTCCCAGAATGATTTTCGTGCGGTCATCGAAACGATAGTGCCGGCCGATTTTCAAGAGTTCGTAATCCCAGCGGGCGCTCTGCGGCTGGATCTGAATCAGGTCGAAGACCTTTTTCGAAAACATCGGTTCTGTCAGCGCGCATCCGGTCGACGGCGTGGGGACATCTTGCAGTCCAAACTGTTCAGCCAGTTGCAGCAATTTTTTGCGCGACCGCCCGCTGATGCCGTAGAGCTTTTCGCGGTCCACCCAACCCTCCCGTTCCGGTAGCGTCGGCGGCAGTAACTTGGCGGAGAGCGGGCGGAGCAACAGGTCGTCTAGTTTCGAATGGTGCGCGATAGTGCGGAGGTCACCGCGCTTTTGACTCATGGGCCGCTGCCCGACCACCTCGCCGCTCACAATAAAGTGGGCGTCCATCTGTTCCATGAACGTCTTGGCCTTTTCAAACATGTAGATGCGGCAATCGACACACGGATTCGCGCCTTTGCCGTAGCCGAACTGCGGCCGTTTGATCAGGTCGAGGTAGTCGTCTTCCTGACCCACCACCGTCAGGCGTACGCCCAGATCCGCGGCCGTCTGGCCGGCCTGGTCCTGGCAGCAGGTGAAGATGGTCTTGAAGTTCAGGGCTTCCACCTCGATGCCCTGTTCCTGCATGATGCGGATGGCCAGCATGCTGTCCAGTCCGCCGGAAAGTAGTACGACGCAGCGGCGTTTCATCGCGGATCCAACTTGTGCTTTCGTCTTTGTTTTAGAACTCGCGGCGTTGTAATGGGTGGCTGGGGTCGAGTGAAGCGAGCCCCCGGAATCCAAGGTTCTGTGGGGGCGCTTCGCTCCACCACAGCACTTGCTATGATCCGGACCTTTCTCGTCGACCAGCTGATAGACCGGAGTGGCGCTGAATTCGCGTTGCGCCAGCTGTTGCAACAGCGACTTGTAATTGCCCCCCAGTTCTCCCGTCGCCGCCAGTTCGACCTCGGGACCAATATGTTCGATAATGAATTGCCGCGCCGCTTCGCCCCCGCCGTCCAGATAAATCGCGGCGACCAGCGATTCGAATACGTCGGCCATCAGCGAAGGGGGAACGCTGGGACTGCTGGCCATGCCTTTGCCCACGATCAGGAACTCCTGCAAAGAGAGCGCCTCGCTGATCTTGGCACACGACTGCCGGCTGACCACGACCGACTTGATCTTGGTCAAGTCCCCTTCCAGGTAGTTGGGGTAGCGCCGATACAGCAATTCGCAAACCACCGCGCCCAGGATCGAGTCGCCGAGGAATTCGAGCCGTTCGTTCGAGGCCAGCCGGTGTTCGGCTCCGGACGCGTGAGTCAAGGCCGCGCGCAGGATCAGTTTGTCCTGAAACGTGTAACCGATGCGTTCTTCGCATCGCTCCAGGTTGGCCATCAGAACAACGTTGATTTCCGACGTGTCCGCGGTGGGAATCTCTGACATAATTTCTCTAACAAGTATCGCGTAACCCTAGCACTAGATTCACCTTTTGTCAACGGAACCGCCCGCGGCCGGGCGCGGTTTGAACAGGAGCGTCGACGTCGCATCGCGGCAGATTCGCGACACATTGCTCCCCCCTTCCATTGACGATCGATCTGCTATCCTGCAAGCTTGCCTATCCCGTATGTTTGAAGTCGGCCCGGAAAATCGCGTCCGGCGTTGAGCGGGGTTTCACCATGATCACGACTCCGCACCTTGGCTGCGGCGCACGAGGCGAGTGCGCGATCGATTCGCGATCCATTGCCAAAAAAGGAACAACATGATCAATACGCTGTACCTGCCCGAGCTGCGTGAAATGCTGGCGGAAAACAACGGCGACGAGCTGCACGAATTTTGCACCGCCTTGCATGCCGCTCGAACCGCCGAATTCATGGAAGGCTTGACGCCCGACGAGGCGTGGCAGGTCTTGACGCATGCCGACGCGCCGCTGCGCACCGACATCTTCAACTACTTCGAACACGACAAGCAGGTACAGATCATCGAATCACAGGACCGCCAGCAAATCGCCGAACTGGTCGCGCAACTCCCGCCCGACGACCGCGTCGATATGCTGGAGGGGGTGAACGACGCGGTGGTGGAAGAACTGCTGCCGCTGCTGCCCACCGACGAACGCCGCGATTATTTGCGGCTGAAAGCGTATCCCGAGTCGACGGCGGGGGCCATCATGACGACGGAAGTCGCCAAGCTGGCTGAATCCCTCACCGCCGAACAGGCGCTCCGTGAACTTGGCCGCCAGGCCCATGAACTGGAAACCATCTACTACCTGTACGTGGTGGACGACACCGATCACCTCCGCGGTATTGTCTCCGCGCGGCAACTGGTATCGGCGATCGGCAAGCCCCAAAAACTGCTCAGCGAAATGATGGAAACCGATATCGTTTATGCCAACGTCTTCGACGACCAGGAAGACGTCGCGCAGAAAGTGGCTCGCTATAACCTGCTCGCCATTCCGATCGTCGACAACGACTTGCGAATGGTAGGGATCGTCACCCACGACGACGTGATCGATGTCGTCATGGAAGAGGCCGCGGAAGACGCGCATCGAATCGCGGGTGTCGAACCGCTTGACAAGACGTACGCAAAAACTTCGGTACTGGAGCTGAGCTTCAAACGCGGCATCTGGCTGACGGTGTTGTTCATCGGAGCCCTATTGACCGCTTTCGCCTTGCAGAAGTACGAACATCACTTGGATACCTGGACGTGGCTGGTCCTGTTCCTGCCGCTGGTGATTTCCGCCGGCGGCAATTCGGGAAGCCAGTCGGCTACCTTGATCATTACGGCCCTGGCCACCGGCGATGTGTTTCCCAAGGATTGGCTTCGGATTGTTTCGCGCGAGCTGCTCATGGGTTTACTGCTGGGCGGCTTCCTGGCACTCATCGGTTTCTGCGCCGCCCTTTTCCTGGTGCCGGCGCCCGGGGACGCGTTCGTGGTTCCCTTGACGCTGATCCTGGTCGTGGTTTCGGGGACCGTATGCGGCTCGATCCTGCCACTCGTGTTTCAACGTCTGGGCCTGGACCCGGCCATGATGAGCAACCCGTTTGTGGCGGGAATCATCGACATCCTGGGAATCGTCATTTACATGAACGTCGCGTTCGTTCTGCTGGGTTAGTCCGACATCGCCAAGTTGGTTGGGAACACGTTCTGCAGAAGGGTGGCTGTGGTGGAGCGCAGCGACGCCACAGAGGCTTGGATTCCGGGGGCTCGCTGCGCTCGACCCCGGCCACCCATGACAACAACGCGAGATAGCAAACAGAGCCTGGCGTCTGCAAGTGCTGTCAGCCGTGCTGTTTAACCGAGCTACTTGTAGTCGAACCTGGCGCCGTCGAATTAGGAACGGGTTGCATGGAGCCGCCGAGTCCCTTCTGCCCACGCCGTCAAGTCCGTGAAGATTTGGCGAAACAAGCGATACCCGAGACACCGTCGCGGCGGTGTGTATACTGGAGTAGTTACCTTTTCTGGCCTCCAGCCTCCTTCATTCTCTGTCCTGCACCGCCGATGTTTGAACGGAATGCCTGCCGCCGCGCGGCCTACGCCCTGTTTCGCGACCAGTTGCCCGCTTTGGAAACAACCGAGGGCCTCCTGAACTGCGCGATTGCGATTTCGTTACACGAATTGGGCGATGTCGATATCAGCGAAACGTATGCGGACCTGGACGTCCTGGCCGATGAAGTGCGCTGGCGTTTGCACTCAGATAACCGCGACGCGACCGTTGCCCATCTGCACGAAGTCCTGTTTGAAGAGAACGGCTTCGGCGGCAATACGGACGCGTACTATTCGGCCTCCAACAGTTACATTCCCCTTGTCCTGGAGACGCGCCGCGGCATCCCTATTTCGCTGACCCTGATCTACAAAGTCGTGGCGGAGAAGCTGGGGCTGTTCGTCGAGGGGCTCAATTCGCCGGGACATTTCCTGGCCCGCGTGGACGGTGCCGGCGAGCCGATGATCGTGGACCCGTACTTCGGAGGGAAGCTGTTGAGTCGCGATGAGGCGTTCGCCCGGATCGAGCAGATGACGGGGACCACCGTGCCGCGCGACGTCAGTTACCTGCTCCCCGCGACGCACCACCAGTGGATCGCGCGGATGCTCAACAACCTGCAATGCGTCTTCGCCGCTGAAGGCCGTCAGCAGGACCTGGCTGCCATGACCGAGTTGCAGGGACTGCTGGCCAATTCACTGTTCTAACGCCTACTCAACGAACGCTGTATTCGTTAGAGTGAGCAAACCTGGCACACCTGGTTTGTCGACCTTGACTGCCGCGCTGGCGAATTCCCCGCGACGCGTCGGGAAGGCCATTGCCTCCGCGCAATAGCAACTGACTCCTCCCCACATTTTGGAACCGCGATGACAAAACGACTCCTCGTTACCGGCGCCACAGGAAAAGTCGGTTCGGCCTTTATCGATGCTTTCTTTCGCAACACCACGTGCCACGACTGGGTCCTGCGGGCGCTCTGCCATCAGCGTCAGCTGGAGCCGCGGGATGGGCTGGAGGTGATCGCGGGTTCGATTTCGGACCGTCAAGTGGTCCAACGAGCCATGGCCGACGTGACGCACGTGCTGCATCTGGCCACCTGCAAGGAGACGCCCGAAGACATCATGGATGTCGCCATCAAAGGGCTCTTCTGGATCCTGGAGGAATGCCGTGAGAGAGCCAGCTTTGAACAGCTGATCCTGCTGGGCGGCGATGCGGGCATGGGCCATTTCTTTTACCCGCATCCCGTTCCCGTCACCGAAACCCAGATGCACAGCGCGTATCCGGGCTGTTACGCGCTATCCAAAGTCATGGAAGAGCAGATGCTCGAACAATATTACATCCAGTATGACCTCAACGGCTGTTGTCTGCGGGCGCCCTGGATCATGGAAAAGGACGACTTCAAGTACCAGTTGTCTTTCGGCGAGGATGTTTTTGGCGGTCCGCGCTGGCGGGAACTCGTCGGCGCCGAGCAGGCGGACGAGTACGTAGCGACGCAGACCGTTCCCGTGATGCTCGACCCGGAAGGAGTCGCCGTGCAGCGCAACTTTGTGCACGTCCATGATTTGGTCGCAGCGATTCTGTTGGCGCTGGATAACCCGCGGACGCGGCAAGAGACCTTCAATATCTGCATGGACGAACCGGTCGATTACCAGGCCTTGGCGGATTACCTGCGCGAGTCGCGAGGTCTTCCGGCGGTACCGGTGAGCACGCCTTACTTCTCCACGTGGCTCGACAACACGAAGGCCAAGTTCCTGCTCAAGTGGCGTCCTGAATACGACCTGAAGCGTCTGACCGACGAGGCCTTTGACTACGTGCGCGCGGAAGACGATCCGCGGCGAGTGTGGTATCCGGGATAGCCGTCATGGTATTGAGTCCGCTGCGGACCGCCGGGAGTCGGATATGGACAACTATCACGAACTTCAATGTCACCAGTGCGGCTATGCCGAGCAGTGCAGTCCGGATGAAATACTCACCCGCCTGCATGGCATCGGCATGCTGCGGCGTGAGAAAGAGCCGGCCGACGAGCTGGTATGGGAACTGTTTCGGACGGCGGCGCGCAGCTTCGCCTGCCCGCAATGTGGAGTTACTGGCCTGGGCGTTGTTGCCGTCGAAGATTTCGATAGCGGCTTGCTGGCCACGCGGCGCTGTGAACGGTGTTCGCAAGTGATCCCCGCGGAACGCGTCGAATTGTTTCCAGATTCCCGGCTCTGCATCTCCTGCCAGCAAAAACAGGAAGCGGGCGATACGGGCGCGGACGTCGAGTATTGCGAACGCTGTGGTGGTGTCATGGAAATACGATCAACCCAGGCGGGAATCCGCCGCTATCGAATGGTGTGTTCCGAATGCGGACGATAACGATGCTGTCCGTGATCCTGTTCCTCGGCTGCGGCGAATCGGCGTCGACGAGCAATGCGCCGCGAACGCTGGACGATCAGCTTCACCGCGTCGAGCAGGGACTTGAGGACAAAGTGGAGCTGGAACGGGAGACACTCGGTTCGCGAGAATGGCAGCGGCTGCAGACAGCGAAGATTCGGTCGCTGACACTCGATCACTGCCGCTTCGCGCTGGCCGATTTGGAGAGCCTGCCGAAGCTGGAAAGCCTGCGAGTCGAGGGGACGACCATCACCGCGGCCGCGCTGCAAACCATTTGTCGGCGCTGCCCCGATCTGGTGCACTTGAATCTACCGACAACCCGTCTGACCGACGACGACTTGCGGGAACTTGCTTCCCTGACTCGTTTGGAATTGCTCAGGATCGGCAGTCCGCTGGTAACTGATGCCGCGGTTTCGCATCTCTGCGAACCTCCCCAACTGCGTTTCCTTATTCTCGAAGACGTGCCGATCACGGACGAAGGGCTGGAGCCGATTGCGGAACTACGTGACTTGGAGTCCCTTTATTTGAATGGTTCGACGGCGACTGGCTTGACGGACGAGGGGATTTCCCGCCTGCTGGTGGCACTGCCGAAACTGCATTTCCACATCAACGATCGCCACCACCGCACCGACCCGAACTCGCATCCACACTAACGCCAACTCGTCATCGCCCCACCTGCTCGTTCCCGGGCTCCCGCCAGGGAACGCGCTGTCTGCGAGGCTCCGCCTCGTCTCCATCGTTCACTCCATCGTTCACTCCATCGTTCGCTCCATCGTTCACTCCATCGTTCACTTTGTAGTTCCCTGGCTCCGCCTCCTCTTCGCGGTTCCCGCCCCCCTCTAAGTTGCTCCCTGCCTCCGTTCGAATCGCGTGCGGAAAGCGTGACCAAACGTTATGGTGCCCGCCCTTGCCAGGAACACGCGGCGATGCCATCATACAACGCTGGCGGTCGTCGTGTTCCCAGACGGAAAGTTGGGGGCGTTTGACTTGCAGGGTCAACAGGGATGGATCAGTCGCAATCCACGACGCTTCAAAATCAGCTTAATTTTCACGATTACGACACGGGCGGATTCTTCGACGAGCTGATCGATGAAGACGGGCACGCCCGCCCCGGCGCCGAACTTCTGATCCAGCGGATCGACGAATTGCCGGATCAGGAACTGCTGCAGCGACAGCAGATGGCGGAGCGATCTCTGTTCCGCATGGGGATCACGTTTAACGTCTACGGCGACGATGAAGGTGTCGAGAAGATCTTTCCGTTCGATCTCGTCCCGCGCGTCGTCGCGGCCGCGGAATGGGAACGGCTGGAACGCGGGCTGAAGCAGCGCATTCTGGCGCTCAACCTTTTCATTGACGACGTTTACCACGACCAGCAGATCGTCAAGGACGAAGTCGTTCCGGAAGTGATTCTGAAGAGCGCCAAGAGCTTTCGGCACCAGTGCATTGGACTCAACCCGCCCCGTCGCATCTGGTGCCACATTACGGGCACCGACCTGGTGCGGGACAAGGACGGCACGGTGTACGTCTTGGAGGACAATCTGCGCTGTCCCTCCGGCGTCTCTTACGTACTGCAAAACCGGTTTGTGATGAAACGCAGCTTTCCGTGGCTGTTTGACGCTTCGCACGTGCGACCCGTGGTGGACTACCCGAGCCGCCTGTTCAGTCTGTTGGAGCATTTGGCGCCAAACGGTATCGAAACGCCGACGATTGCCGTTTTGACCCCCGGCGTCTACAACTCGGCCTATTACGAACATTCCTTCCTGGCTCAGCAGATGGGTGTGGAACTGGTCGAAGGGCGCGACCTGGTCGTGCGCGACGGCTTTGTCTGCATGCGAACCACCAAGGGCTTCGAACGTGTCGACGTGTTGTACCGGCGGATCGATGACGACTTCATTGATCCCAAAGCGTTTCGCGCGGATTCGATGTTGGGCGTGCCGGGTTTGATGGAAGCGTACCGCAACGGCAACGTGGCGTTGGCCAACGCGCCGGGCACGGGCGTGGCGGACGACAAGGTGATCTACGCCTATGTCGAAAAGATGATCAAGTACTATCTGAATGAAGAAGCGATCATTCCGAACGTTCCTACCTACGTCTGTTATGACGAAGAAGACCGCAGCTACGTGCTGTCAAATTTGGACAAGCTGGTCGTGAAAGCCGCCAACGAGGCGGGGGGCTACGGCATGCTGGTGGGGCCGCATTCGACCGCGGAAGAACGCGCCAAGTTCGCGGAATTGATCCACGCCAATCCTCGCAATTACATCGCGCAGCCCACCCTGTCGTTGTCGCGACTGCCCACGATCATCGACGGCAGGTTCGAGGGCCGGCACGTCGACCTTCGACCGTACATTCTATATGGGGAAGACATCTACGTCCTTCCCGGCGGCTTGACGCGCGTGGCACTCAAAAAGGGGTCGCTGGTTGTCAACTCGTCGCAAGGCGGCGGCAGCAAGGACACGTGGGTCATCGCCTCGTCACCCGATCAGATTCCTACATCACAACCAACCAACGAAAACCATGCTTAGCCGTGTCGCCGATGCTGTCTACTGGATGAGTCGATATGTGGAACGTGCCGAAAACCTGGCGCGTTTCGTCGACGTCACTCACAATATGTCCCTGGACCTGCCGCCCGGCTCCGACCAGCAATGGGGGGCGTTGGTCTTTGCTTCGGGGGACCAGGAGTATTTCGAAAAGACCTACGGCGCCGCGACTCGCGAAAATGTAACGCATTTCCTGACGTTTGATCGTGACTATGCGGGTTCAATCCTTTCCTGCGTGCACGCGGCCCGCGAGAACGCGCGGAGTGTTCGCGAATCGATTTCGTCCGAAATGTGGGAACAGTTGAACGAATTCTATATCGCCGTCCGGGACGCCGCCCAGTCGACGCCGCTCAAGACGCCGAACGCGTTCTACCAGCACATCAAGAATTCCAGCCACTTGTTCGTGGGCATCACCGTGACGACGTTTTCGCAGGGCGAGGCCTGGCATTTCGCCAGGTTGGGTCGCACGTTGGAACGGGCGGACAAGACGTCGCGGATTCTGGATGTGAAGTACTTCACGCTGCTGCCGCACGTCCAGGATGTCGGCACCCCCATCGACGACCTGCAGTGGTCGGCCGTGTTGCGCAGTGTGAGCGGGTTTGAAATGTATCGTAAGCGGCATCACGGCATCACGCCGAAACGCGTCGTCGGTTTTCTCGTGCTGGATCGCCAGTTTCCCCGCGCCGTCATGCATTGCGTGGACACGGCGTACCGCTCGTTGCACGCCATCACGGGATCTCCCGAGGGAACGTTCTGGAACATCGCCGACAAACGACTGGGGCAGCTCCGCAGCGAACTGGCTTACGCCACGGTCGACGAAATCATTGGCCGCGGCTTGCATGAATTCCTCGATTCGCTGCAGGTCCAGATCAACGAGGTCGGCACCGGAATCTACAACACGTTCATCGCCATGGAACCGGAAGATCACATCGTCGCGTAGTACGACAGCACCGTGCGATTCAATACCGCGGTTCCGCGTTGCCTTCGGCGTCGACCTGCCAGGGAGCCCAGACCACGCCGACTTCCACGAGCGTGATATCCGTTTTTCGCGGGCGGATACTCGTTTCCGTAATTTCCAAGTTTTCCGGGTCGGTGTTTTTTTGCACTTCGACAACGGCGGCCTGAAACTCCTCTTCCAATTCCGCCAGCTGCGCCTGCAGGTCCTCGACCTTTTCTTCCGCTAGTTTGACGTCGTCGCGCTCTTTGGCGGCGTACCCGAACTTTTTCGCCGCGCTCGAAACGCGGTTGATGTTCGTCGTACTCTTCAGTTTCCTGCCGAACAACGCACCCAGAATCGACTGGCCTACTGAGACCACCGTATCGAGTTTCTTCTGGCGGTACTGGCTCTTTTCTTTCTCGACCGCCTGTTGGGCGGATTTGATCTTGTCGCTGATGGATTCCAGCTTGGGGCCGTATGTGGTCCGCAGCTTTTCCACTTCCAGGTCGCGCCGCTCGCGTGCGATCTGCTGCAGGCGAACGCGGAAATCCCCGGCGCTCTCGCCCGACTGGGAGTACTGGTCCACGGCGGCGCAATGCCAGAGCTTCAGCCAGCGAGCTCGGTACAGGTAGTCTTTATACAGCTTGCCCCAGGATGCGTAGTTGCGTGATCCGGTCATTTCCTCGGGCAACTCGGCAAACCCCGCGTTGCTTTCCGGCTCCCTGGCCAGTTGATCTTCCGACAACACCAATTCCTCGGCGGCTCCCCACAGATCCTCGCCACGCTCCGGTTCGTAGCGTGTCAGCAGCGAAACGTCGATCCAGACGTCCACGCTGGCTTTGGAATCGACATAGTGCAGCTTGCCCACACCCAGCAGCAGGGGACGATAGAGCAGCCGTTGGGTGGCGGCAGCGGCAAGGGGCAAGTAATACTGCGAGATGCCTTCCGGGACGCTCGACGATGCCGGCTCCGCCAACGCATCGACCGCCGCGCCGACTTCCAACTTTTCGGGAGTTGCGGTTGACGCAGGGACGTTCGACGACTGGCTGGCGACTTCCTCTTTGCGCTCGGCCATCAGCGTCTGGATATGTTGCCGCGTCAGCGGTCCGCACAAATAGGACAGCGCCCAGCGCGTATGGAAGATAACCGGTTGGTCTTCGTGAACGTTGTTCATCAGGAAGACGCGTTTTCCGACGGCCGACAAGGTTTGCTCCATCTTGGCCTTGTCGAAGGTGGAACCGGCCGCGGCGGAGGCGCCTTCGAGTCCTTCGATAACGCGTGCCTTGTCGCGTTCCGTCTGCAAGCGGCCCAGGAACCAGGTCCCCGCGTTGGACAGGGCTTTATAATCGACGTCAACCGGGTTCTGCGTGGCCAGGACGACCCCCAGGCCAAAGGCGCGCGCTTGCTTGAGCAGCGTCATGATCGGCGGTTTGGTGGGCGGATTTTTCGTGGGCGGCAGGTACCCTGCTACTTCATCCATGTACAAGATCGCGCGGAGGCTGCTGGTGCCCGCCTGATTGCGTACCCAGGCCAGCACTTCGCTGAACAGGATGGTCAAAAAGAACATCCTTTCGGCATCGCTTAAATGGGCGATCGAGACAATAGCCAATCGCGGCTTGCCTGCGGGCGGGTACAACAGCCGCTGGATGTCCCGTGGTTCCCCTTCCATCCAGGCGGCAAAGCCGGGCGATGCCAGCAGGTTGTTCAAGGTCATGGCCAGTTCGAATCGCTCCTTCGGCGGATAGAACAAATCGACTTCCATGAAACCGACTTTTTCGAACGGCGGCGCCTGAATGCCCTGGATCAGGTTCGGCAGGTCCAGATCCCGCCCGGCGCGCCAGTGGTGGTCCAGCAAGTTCGAAACCAGAATGTGTTCCCGGCTGCGAATCGGATCGGCATCGATGCCCAGCAGCGCGAGCAGCCCGCTGGCAGCCGATGAGATTCGTTCGCGCAGGGCGTCGCTGTCATTGATCACTTCAGCGCTAGGCGCGTTGAAGCTGCGCAGCACGGTCATCGGCAACCCTGCGCTGGAACCAGGTGTGTAGATCGAAACGTCGGCGGCCTCTTTAAAACGGGCGACGCGTGCACCGTCTTCGCCCCACT
>CALBSZ010000401.1 GCA_937967665.1 uncultured Planctomycetaceae bacterium | reverse complement strand
TTTAGACAAGCACGATGCCCTGATCATCGTCGATATGCAGAACGACTTTTGTCCCGGCGGCGCCTTGCCGGTCCAGGACTGTGACAGCGTCGTGACTACGCTGAATCGTTGGCTCGAATGTGCTTCGCAGGCTGGAGCCAAAGTGATCGCCTCGCGCGATTGGCACCCGCCGGACCATTCGAGCTTTCAAGGGCAGGGCGGAAAGTGGCCCAGGCATTGCATGCAGGAAACACCGGGCGCCCAGTTTCGACCGGATCTGCACTTGCCGCCCGACGTGCTCGTCGTCAGCAAAGGGACTCAGCCGGATCGCGACAGCTATTCTGTATTTGAGGACACCGTTCTGGCCGAGGAACTCCAGAACGAAGGCATCATCCGACTCTGGATCGGCGGTGTCGCGCTGGAAGTTTGCGTGCGGGCAACTGCCTTGGATAGTCTGCGAGCGGGGTTTGAAGTGCATTTGATCCGCGCTGGCACCAGCCCCGTCGATAAAGTTGCCGGCCGGCGAGCGCTACGCGAAATGGAGCAAGCGGGCATTATTATCGAGACGGAGCACTACTAATTACTAGTGCTGTGTCAAACAAGAACATGGGGGTTGTGTGGCTGGGGTCGAGTGCAACGAGCCCCCAGCATTTACAGTCTGGGGGCTCACTTCGTTCGACCCCAGGCACCCCAAGATACAAGATTGACAAAGCACTAGAGTTGGACGAAACATGAATGCGGCAATGTTCACGGATCTGTATGAACTGACCATGGCCCAAGCGTACCTGCGCGAGGGCATGCAGCAGCCGGCGGTCTTTGAACTGTTCTTTCGCAAGCTGCCCGATTGTCGCAATTTCGTTGTGGCCGCTGGACTGGAAAACGTGTTGGAAATGCTGGAAGGTCTGCGATTCACGGCCGAGGACTTGGATTATCTCCGCAAGCAGGCCCAGTTCGGCGCGGATTTCCTCGACTACCTGAAGGACTTCCGCTTCACCGGCGACGTTTATGCTCCCGCCGAAGGAACTGTCGTGTTTCCTCATGAGCCGCTGGTTCAAGTCGTGGCCCCATTGCCGATGGCCCAGATCATCGAAACGCTGGTGCTGAACCAGGTCCATTTCGCCAGCCTGGTCGCGGCCAAAGCAGCACGAATCGTGCTGGCCGCGGGGAAGCGCAAAGTCGTTGACTTCGGTTCGCGTCGGGCTCACGGAATCGACGCGGCGCTGACGATGGCGCGGGCGACCTATCTGCTCGGCGCGGCTGGCACGTCATTGGTCTTGGCGGGTCAAAAATACGGTATTCCGATCTTCGGTACGATGGCCCACAGTTACATCCAGGCCCACGACGGTGAACTGGGATCGTTTCGTGCGTTTGCCAAACTTTATCCTGATACCACGCTGCTGGTCGACACGTACGATACGCTGGATGGCGTCCGGAAGGTCATCGAATTGCAGCGACAGCTTGGCGACGACTTTGGCGTAGCCGCCATTCGGCTCGACTCCGGCGACCTGGAACAATTGGCCCACGACAGCCGGCGGCTGTTGGACGAGGCGGGATTGCAAGACGTGACGATTTTTGCCTCCGGCGGACTGGATGAATACAAGCTGCGTGACTTCGACGAAGCGGCCGCACCGATCGACGGTTACGGCGTCGGAACCGCCCTGGCCGTCAGCGACGACGCTCCATCGCTGGACATGGCCTACAAGTTGGTCCGGTACGACGGCCGCCCGCGCACGAAGCTCTCGTCCAGCAAGGTCATCTATCCTGGGCGCAAGCAGGTGTATCGACAATTCACCGCGGGCCAGATGACGAAAGATCTGGTTGCCTTGCACGACGAGCCGAGCGATGGCGAGCCCCTTCTAGTACCGGTCATGCGAGAAGGCGAGCGGTTACCGGCGGGCCGCGTTTCGCTGGAGCAGAGCCGCGAACATGCCCGCAATCAATTGCACAAACTACCGCCAGCCCTACGTTCGTTAGCAACCGCGGAGTCACCGTATTGCGTCGAGATCAGCGAAGGGATGCAGCGGTCGCTTGATCGTTTCCGGCGGTCACATGCCGCGGGCGAAGAGACTGTCAGACCATAACAGCTCACGTGACAACTTTTGCCAAGATCCCGCCGGTTCCTACGGCGCTACGGATTACAACCAACAGAAGGAAGCCGACGGATGTCCACACTTTATCTTGCTACGGATCAGGCACTGGTCGTGCTGATAAGCAGCGGGACCATTTGCCAGAGTGAACTACACTTGGCCGAGCGCAAAGCGCGATGCGTGGCGGTCGATCCGCTGCGGCCGGAACTCGTGTACTGCGGCACGTTTGGCGGCGGCGTCTGGCGGAGTCGCGACGCCGGGCGAAACTGGCAGCCTGCGGGCAATGGGATCGCGAAGTCGAAGGTGTTTTCGGTTGCCGTGAGCCGGTCGGCGCGCGAGGGCGGGCAGCGATATGAAGGTGGATTCATCGACCACTACGTCGTTTCGGTACTCTATCCCGGCGGACTGACGCGATCGCATCAGGTCATTCTTGACATCGCCGTCCTCGCAATCAATGCGGTCATCTACGCCTGGATTTGGCGGCGGTCGACGCACTCGGGTGAAGTTGGAAGCAGAACAGATAAGCAACGAAAGTAAACACTTGATTCAATCCCCTGGGCTCGCCCCCTGGATCGTTAGGTTTTGTGCTAGACCAGGCGTCGAAGACAGGCGAATGCCACAGGCTTGTCCTATGGATCGTTACGCTACGTGCATCGCCGCGCGAAGCGTGAAACTCCACGGGACAAGCCCGTGGCCTCATTGGTCGAATGGCACTCCTCCCCATTAGCTGGAAACATGAAGCTCCACGGCACAAGGCCGTGGCATCCACGAGTGTTTTTCACGTTGAGTAAGTAACAACGATGCCCTCGGCGATGTCCCGCAACTTTTGCGCTTCGAGCGCGAAACGGGCGATACTGATGTTGGCCAGTTCTTCGTCGGTGTCCTCGCTCAAAAGCTTCACGGACGGATCGATCAGCTTTTCCAGCCAGTCGCCGAACGGCACCTCACGAGGGTGCTCGTCGTAGCGCTGGAACTCGATGCGAAGGTTGTAGCTCTGATCTGAGTATTTCATTTTGACAAGCTCCTGTTTGAAACGAACAGTTGTGCAAACAACGACGGCAACTCCCGTGCGATGTGCTGAGCAATGAAGAAAGCCACGGCCGTGTCTTCCGATAAACAGGCCAGCAGCCGCGTGAGCGTTTCCATTCCGCCGGCCGGCGTTCCGATGACCACAATGGTTCGCATCGACTTGGTATGCGCTCGTCAATCCCGTGCGGGTGGTTTCCCAGCTTGCGGCGTGTAGGCCGGCGGGACGTAGAAAGTCACGATCTGAAGCGGCGCGTCGCCGGCGTTGGTGATCTCGTGTGCCCCGTTGCGTTCAACCAACAACAGCGTCCCCGGCCGCAGA
>CALBSZ010000400.1 GCA_937967665.1 uncultured Planctomycetaceae bacterium | reverse complement strand
CGACCAGCACGCAGTACAGCAGCACCAGTTTTATCGCGACGCCGATTCCCATGGTCAGTATTCCGGCGGAGGGCGGTCCCGTGCGTCTGCATGCGGCAGTGGAGCTGGTTCACGTATCAGGCGACGTGAACTGGGAATTCCGTTACGTGGTCGACGGCACGCCGCTGTCGGCGCGACCGGTACGGATCGCCGCCGGTACGGGTACTCAACGCATCAGCCTGGACCAGATGGTCGAGCTGCCGGCGGGCAACCACGCCGTCCTGCTGCAAGTTCGCAAGCTGCCGACTTCAAGTGGTACGCTGAATTATGTCGCGGGCAGCGTCGCTGCGATCGACTATCACGATTACCAGACGGGCTCCGCTGTCCAGCGGTTTGCCACGAGCGTAAGCGGCACTTCCAGTTACAATGTCGGCGGGCACTGGACGGCGTTGCCGGGAACTTCGACGCCGTTCCATTCGCAAGGCGGCCTGACCATCGTCCAGGGCGATGTGAACCTGCAATACATCAGCGGCGCGGCGGATGTGGAGCTGCGACTGGTGGTCGACGGAATTCCACAGAACCCGATTACCTACGTGCATCCCGGTAGCACGGCCGCAGTGAACTGGCAAAGTGCCGTAAGTTTGCCGGCAGGTCCTCACACGATCCACGCCGAAATTCGTTCTGGAAGGCCGACGACCGGTGGCACGTTCTCGACCTCGACGGCAACCTTTAGCGCATTCGTCTTCCGCGAACCGGTAACTACACTGCCGCAATCAACAATAGTCACGAGCGTCCTTCCGACAAATGTGATCGTACCGAACGGTGGTGTGTTTCAAGCGATAAGTGCGTTACCGCCAGTTGCGGTAGCAACGGCCGCAAGCGAAACGGTTCGGCTGCGCGGCGACCTGTCCTTCATCAATATTTCTGGGGACACACGCTGGGAATTCCGATTTGTCGTGGACGGAGTTGCACAGTCGGCGCGTGTTGTCCGGATTCCGGCCTTCACTACACCGGGCAGTGCGAATGTAACGATCGAACAAATCGCCAGCTGGTCACCGGGCAGCCGTACGGTTTCGCTGGAAGCGAGGAAAGTCACGAGCGGCGGATCGGGCTCGGCCACTTTGCTGGGTTCGGCCACACGATTGCAAGTGGTGCGCTACCAATCGCTGGCCGACGGTACGGATGCCGCAACGCCGTTCACCGCCACAACCACGGGTAATTTCAGCGTCGCCGCGGATGACCGCTGGACGAGTATACCGGGCGTCCAATCTCTGGACTTCAATGCGGCGGGGGGGCCAGTTCTGTTGCAGGCTGACGTTGCGAACCAGTATATCGGTGGTGCCGGCACTCAAGAACTTCAGTTCCGCCTGATCGTCGACGGCGTTCCGCAACCGGACATTACCTATTTGATGCCGGGAGGCGTCACGACCGTCGGCCTGCAGAGCGTGATGACACTTGCCGCCGGTGCGCATGCTGTTCACTTGCAGGTCCGCAGCGCCATTCCAGGTCAAACGACCGTGCTGCAAGCGATGGCCGGCACGACGCTTCGCGCCTTCGTCTTTCAACAAGCGAATACCGCTCTACCCGCTGTAGCGACCACGTCCGTTTTGACGACTTCGACACAGCCATTGCAGACGACGAGCTCGTTTGGATCGACGACGATGCCCGCGTTGAACTTCACGACCGCTGCTTCCGGTCCTGTGCGTCTACTGTCCGACCTGGCTCTCTCCTACTCCGGCGGGGACACGCGGTGGGAATTCCGCTATTCGGTCAACGGCACACCGCACGCTGCCGAGGTCGTACGATTGAGTAATTATTCATCGAATCCACAGCGGATCGCGTTCGAACAACTGGTCGATCTGCCGGCCGGTAACCACAGCGTGCAATTACAGGTCCGCAAGATCACGAACTTCGGGTCGGGTGCGGCCAGCATGCTGACCGATTCGCGCATGCGGGCAATGGATACGCTGCCGATTCCGATTCCGAATCTCCTGAACGACGACCAGACGATGCAGACAAATGCCACGCTCTTCGAATCGACGGCTGTCCACCGTGAAGTGACGGTCGTCAAGAATGGCCCATACGACTACGCGCGGACGGTGGATGTCTTTACCAACAGCGGCTTGACCCCCGCGAACCTGACCACCCGAGTCGCCGGCAACCTCGGCTCGAACGATCAAACGCACGTCTTCGTCACCTCCGACGGCGATGCGATCGTGGAACGCACCGATCTGTGGTTCGGTACGGACGATGTCGACGGCAGCGGCGCGCCGGCGATGATCCACTTCCTGCGCAGCACGAGCGGCTTGATGCCGACGGACGTCAACGTCGCGGATGACAACGTGTACTGGGATTACAGCCTGGCGGTCGAACCGTCGCAAACCGTACGGTTGGCATACTTCACGATCATGGCGACGTCGCAAAGCGCTGCGATCGCCGCGGCAAGCGCACTACTGACTCCCACCGGCTTCAGTTCGCAAGCCGCCGCGTACATGACGACGGACGAACTCAATTCGCTGGCCAACTTCACATTCGTGATCCACGACTTTGGCGACCTGGACGATTCGTACGGCACGACGCTGGCGGCGAATGGTCCGCGACATGCAGTTGGCGAGCTACGCTTGGGAGCGGCAGTGGACGTGGAAGCGGACGCGCAGCTGCCGCTGGACGGCAGCGGTGACGATTTGACCGGTACCGACGACGAAGACGGGCTAGACGTTCTGAATGGTTCGTATGCACCGGGTGGGACAAGCCAGATCGGCGTGACGGTTACCGGCAGCGCCGGCAACGCGCGGCTCTACGGCTGGATCGACTACAATGCCGACGGCGATTTCGACGATGCGGGCGAACACGTTGCTGACGGTACAGGTCCCTTCGCCAATTTGGCCGACGGCCTTCACAGCGTGACGATCACGCCGCCGGTAGACGCGGCCCTTGGCCTGCTGGGCATGCGTTGGCGAGTCAGCTCGGACAGCGGTTTGTCGTTTGTCGGTCCGGCGTCAGATGGCGAAGTCGAAGACGGACTGCTGGAAATCACGCGGCCCACAACGGTCTATGTCGACGACGACTGGTCTACCGTTGCTGCGGGCGACGACCCCGACGGAACAGGACCGGCAACGCGATTCGGCTACGACTCATTCGCCAATTTGCAAACAGCCATCGATGTCGTCGCAACCGACGGGCTGGTTTCGGTACACCCTGGTTCATACGGCGGTCTTTCCATTGACAAGTCCGTGAGCGTTCTCGGCGCGAGTGGCGTGGCAACCGATGTGGTGATTGTGAATCCGAGCGGTTTTGGCGTGTTGCTGACCGGCGACGCGATTCCAAGAGTTACACTGGGACACGTGCGCGTGACGGGTGCGTCCATGGATGGCATCGCATCGACACTTGCGGTGGTGCAGAATCTGAACCTCAGCAACGTGCAAATCGACAACAACTCAGCTCGCGGACTCGTCATCGACGGTGCCGCTAACGTCAGTTTGACGGATGTTGTGTCGATTTCCAATGTCCAAACCGGCGCGATTGTGGGAAATGCTGTGTCCCTGTTCGTTCACGGCGGCAACTACAGCAACAACTCGCAAGGCTTTGCGATCAACGCCATTTCGTCGAGTGTGGAACTGCGCAATGTTATTGCGAATCAAAACGTGACGTGGGGTGCTGTCGTCACAAGTGTCCCGTTCGATGTCACGATTGACAACGTGCAGATGAACGACAACGGTGGGGGAAACCTCGTCCTGCAAGGCGTCGCAACCAGCGCCGGGAGACTTGCGTCCATCACGAATAGTCAATTCAACGGCGCTGCCGCCGGCGTGCGTGTTGATAGCTCCGGCAGGTTCGAAGTACTGTCTTCGGATGTGGACGGCAACGCGACAGGCCTGATCGTTACGAACCTTGCTGACGTATTGGTCTTCGATGTCTCATTAGCCAGCACCGCAATGGCGTTGTACGCTGAAAACGTTTCCGGAATACTGCAGCTGGAACGAGTAATGCGGCGCGGCGATGGATCGGCGACAGGCGGAGGACAAATTGACTTTGTGCAACGCCTCCAGATGGGTTCGCCTTTGGATTTCGGATTTGCGACCGCGGAAGCGATTCGCCTGAATCAGGCGAGCGATGGCGGTCAAGGCGTTTTGGGGTTCGCTGTCGACGGCGTATCGCAGGACCGACTGTCGTTTGCAAACGTCGGCTCGATCGACGTCAATCTACACGGCAACGATGATACGGCCGTGGTCTCGTCCCATTCCACGACAATTGTAAATCTATTCGGCGGTGCGCACGTTTCTGGCGATACGCTGGAGTACGTTCCAATCGGCAGCGTTCCGTTTGGCATCAATGGAAACACGATCGGCACGCATGGATACGCCAGCATTAACTTTGTCGACTTCGAAAACATCATTTACCCGATGCAGACGCGGACATGGGACGGTGGCGGTAACAATGACAACTGGACCACGCCGTCTAATTGGACAGACGACTTCGCACCGCACGCTGGCGACTCGCTCGTTTTTCCAGCGTTCGCCGCGCGGCCCAGTAATGTCAACGACTTTCCGCCCAACACGCCGTTCCACACCTTAACGATCACCGGTGGCGGCTATACGCTCTCCGGTAACGCGATCGTTACTTCTGCGGGGCTCATCCACGAAGTGGCGAACGGCGATGTTACGATCCAGAACGACTGGATTCTGGCGGCGTCACAGTCCATTCAGACCGCCGGTGTCGCCGATTTATTCGGCAACCTGTTTATTACGGGAAACATCGATCTCGGCACGAGCACGCTGACGCTCGACAAACCGCACAACAACGGCTCGCAACTCGATCTGAGCGGCGTGATCAGCGGCAGCGGCGGATTGATAAAGACCGGTAACAGCGGCAATACGTTCTTACGCGGAAGCAACACTTACAGCGGAGTGACGGAAATCGTGACCGGCAGCCTCGGTGTCTTTGCTGTCGATTCTCTGGGCAGCACGAGTACTGGAACCATCATTCAAGCGAACGGGGCGTTGAATATCTTCGCTGTACTGGACACGTTCAATGAACCGCTGGACATTCGTGCCAACGGCGCTGTCTATTTGTCCGGCGTTGGGCTGAATCTGGCGGGTCCGATTCAGTCGGCCGGTTCGATTGTCGCCAACAACAGTGGCCAGACGATCTCCGGCAACATCGCATTGACGGGCACCACGACGATCATGGCGGTCAGCGATACGTCCGTCACGGGTGCGGTCACGGACGGAGGCATGTGGCACGGCTTGAGTTTGCAGACGTTTGTCGCGGGAACGACGATCCAACTCGCCAACCCAGGCAACGACTACCTGAGCCTATTGAACATCTGGGGTCCGGGAACAGTTCAACTGGCCAGCAGCGGGGTCATCCCCGATCAAGCCACGGTCATCGTGAGCAGCGGCAGTACGCTGGACATCAATAATCAGACCGAAGCGATCGGTCTACTTGCTGGGGAAGGCAACGTCTTACTCGGCAGCGGCCATTTGACGGTCGGTGGCAACAACATGAACACCAACTACCGCGGCGTGATTTCCGGTAGCGGTCAGTTCACCAAGGTCGGTTCCGGGGAACAGTGGCTCTTCAGGGGCCAGCAGGCGTATACGGGGGCGACAAGTATTGTCGAAGGAAGGCTGAAACTGAGTCATCCCACGGCCTCGAACTTGCTCGACAGCACTGCCACGATCGGTATCCACGCCAATGCAATTCTGGATGTCACCGACCTGCCAAATCAAACGATCGTGCTCGGTTCCGGTTCGCTCACAGGATTGGGAACGGTGTCGGGCAACGTTCACGTCCAAACGAACGCAGCCCTCGCGCCCGGTTTCGGCTCGCTCGGCACCTTGCGCACGGGTAGTATGACATTCGGCAGCGGCGGCAGTTTCGTTGCCGACACGGACGCTGGGAACTCGGACCACATCGTTGTCACGGGTGCGATCAACATCGACAATAGCGCCAACTTGTTCTTCAACGTCTATTCACCGCCGGCCACCGGAAATCAATTTCTGTTGCTGGACAATGACGGCAACGACCCGATCGTCGGCGAATTCGCGGCGTACCCGGACGACAGCACGTTTGTGATGGGCACGGCCACGTACGGCATCGATTACCAGGGCGGCGACGGCAACGACCTGGTGATTACGGTCCTGAATGACGGTGCGGCCCAGACATTTGTATCTCTGGACGGCAGCAACTTGCGAATCACGGACATCGCCAGCGCCGGCAAAGACGATTCGCTCGTCCTCGCCACCGACGGCACCGACCTGATCATTCACGATCCGGCCTACAATCTTGGCACGGACATTGCCGGAGCGGCAGGGCATGGCACGAAGACGGTGCGCGTTCCGCTGAGTCAGTTTGCGGGGTCGGTGATCGTGGATCTGTCGCTCGGTGACGACTCGTTGACCATTGACAGTTTACCGAACGCATTTGCGAGTGGCCTGCTGGTGCAGGGCGGCGGTGGCAGCGACATGTTCATTCTGAATGGGGAAATCTCCTTGTCGGCCGACGCGGGAATCACGATCGACGCCGAGGTGGAAACGTCGGTGCTGGCCAACAATATCGCTACCGACGGCGGACACATCACAATCCCCGGCAATGTCGTGCTCGGTAAGCCACTCGGGTTCGTCGTCATCGATACCGAGACCAACAACGTTGGTGACGCCGGCAACGTGTTGCTGGCGCACGGTATCGGCAGTTCCATCTCTGGTAACGGGATGGACAAGGAGCTATATATCGATACGCGCACGGGCCAGGTCGGTGCCGACAACGGCGACGTCTGGCTCGGCGCTTTCAACAATTCCGCTGGCTTCTACCTGCGATCGCTACTCGTGAACACCAGCGGCAACGGATCGTTTCCCAGTGGCTCGGTAAAGTTACTCGGTGACATCCTACTGGATGCCGCCACCTCGACATCCGCGCTGGACATCCAAAGCCGCTCACACCTGGTCCTGTCGCAGACCACTCGCATTGACCTGGAACAGGGGGACGATGGCCTCGCCGGATCGGCCGACTTGAGTTTCGTTGGCGGTTTCCTGTACGGTGTCACGGCGGATGCGCCGGACGTTGATTTGATCATCGACGCGTCGGCTGCGAGCGGGTCGGGCGACGTAAGACTACCGGCCTTCACGAACACCGGCGGTTTTTACCTGAACGACGTCATGGTAATCACCGCGGTCGACAACGTCATCGGTCTGTCGGGGAACATACGCCTGGATGGATACGCGACTGGCGATCCGGCGGACTTTCACGCGATCGGCGGGCGTGTGGTGAGCGGCAGCGCCGTCCAGTTGATCGACACCGAACAAGGGGATGATTTCGACGGTGGCGGCGTCATCATGACGGCCGGCCCACTCAGCGGCGGCGCGCCGGGCCGCGATGTATTCATCGATACATCGACACTCGGCCTGGGAAATCGCGGCGGCAACGTCCAACTTCCCGCAATTGGTATCGCAGCTATGAACTCGGACTACCTTCGTAGCGTTGCGATCAAGACCGGCGGCTCTGCCGGTAGCGGCCGCGTCACGATTGGCGGCGATGTCCGCACGCAGGGGAACGCAGCTTCCGCGGGCGGTTTCGAAGTTACCGGCGGCGGGGATATCCTCCTACTGCAGTCGACGACGTTTGATACCGAACAAGCCGACGCGCAAAACGGCGGCCATGTTCGCTTTGGTACTTCGCAGCTCATTCCGTCGCATGCCGGGCTTAACGTCACCATCGACACCCGCACCAACGCCGCGGGCCGCACGGGCGGCGACCCGGGCCCGGGCGGCGTCGATGGCCTTCTTGCAGATGCGCTTGGCCGCTCGTCCCCGTCCGCGACAATCTAGCCGGCGACTTCTTCGACATCCGGGCCGTCACCACCCGCGGCACCACCGACTGCACGAGCGGCAGTGTCGGCAATTTCCAAGCGGCAGCCGGTGGCGGCGGTGTCGTGCTGGACGGTCCCACGGTCCTGGCGGCAACGATCCAGGCCACCGCGCCGGTCGTAACGATCGAACAGCCGCTCGACGGCCGGGGGAATGACCTGTCCATCGTGTCCGCTGATGTGCAGTTGCGTGGGGCCATCGTGAATGTGGCCGCGCTGATTATCGACGGCGCGGGCGTCGCTGCCGCTTCGTCCTCGATTGGCGGGACCAGCAGCCTGGTGAAGCTGGGAGCGGGCACTCTCGAGATTCAGGGCGTGCACACTTACAACGGCGCAACAACGATTTCCGAGGGCACGCTGGTGGTCAACGGTTTACTGACCAGCACTCCCCATATCACGGTGCAGAGTGGCGCGCAACTATCAGGCAGTGGAGAAATCGGTGGCGTGGTCATCGTGGAACCGGGTGGAACGTACTCACCGGGCCAGAGTCCTGGCACGCTGACAGCAGACGGACTGGAACTGAGTGCCTTGTCTACTTTCGTGGTGGAAATCAACGGCCTCACGGCGGGAACGGAATTCGATCAAACGGTGGTTCGTGGACCTGTTTCACTAGGTGGGGCGGCGCTCGGATTGTCGTTCGGTACGGCACCGCCAGTAAATCGCTCGTTCCTGCTGATTGACAACGATGGCAGCGACCCGGTCGTTGGTGAGTTCGCGTTGCTGGCGGACGACGTCCCTTTCATTCATAGCGGCCGCCGCATGTCGATCGACTACAATGGCGGCGACGGCAACGATGTGCTGCTGCACATTCTGGCCGCGGATCTTGTCGGCCGCCGCCTGTTCTATAACAACTCGTCCCTGGACAACCATGATCCGGCAGCGAATGCTGCCGACGATCAAGCGATGGCAAGCGACAAAGCGGCGTTTATTTCGGGCGCGGCCAGCTTTACCCATTACTCCAGTTACGCGAAGGGCATCAACGGCGTCATGATCGATGTCCGCAACCTGGCGGACGCCGGCGCGTTGTCTGCAAGTGATTTCGGTTTCCGCGCGGGCAACACGAGCGATCCGTCTGCGTGGCCGACGGTACAGGCGGCGGCTTCCATTAGCGTGCGTCCGGGTGCCGGAAACGGTGGTAGTGACCGAATTACAATTACCTGGCCCGATCATGCGATTCGCAATACGTGGTTACAAGTGACGGTCCTGGCAACGGTGAACACAGGACTGGCCGCGCCGGACGTCTTCTACTTCGGCAATGCTGTTGGCGAATCGGGGGATGCCAACAGTCATGCGTTCGTCAACGGCTTCGATTTCGCGGGGGTTCGCGACAACCTCACCGCCATGGCCGGCGTGACGAACCGCTTCGATTACAATCGAGACGGGGTGGTGGACGGCGCCGATTTGGCCGTCGTCCGCGACAACCTCACACACTTCGCCAACGCAATTCGCTTGCTGTCGATCCCGGGTCCCCCACCCCTTGCGATGCTCCAGCGGGCTGCCGATGAGCGAACGGAAGTGAGCGAAGGCGAGGATCGGCCATTGCCAGTCGATGCGCGGCGATACGAACTGCTGCGTGCCGTTCGGACAGCGAGTTCCTTTCCAATGATTCCGGCAAGCAAAACCGGGAGTCCGTCCAACGCGACCGACTTCTCGCCGGTCGACAGCGTCTTTGCTGGCTTTGTCGACCTGGAAAAACTGTAAACAACGCAACAGCAGCGGTCTGCTGGAGCCGTTGATCCGCCGGTTCCTTCGCATCCGCACGCACGGCGGATGCGAAGTTCGCCCCATTGGGAAGTGAAGACGAGAAAAAACCGGTAGCTGGCCGTGTAATTTACCTTGCGGTAGACTATCTTGAATTCAAATCCTTCCTGCAGTTCCACCAGCGCGGAGCCCATTCATGCCCAAGTCGATGTTCGCAAGACCTTTCACACTCAAACTTCCAGTGTTGCTCGCCGTTCTGCTGGGATTCGCCATCCCGGCGATATCCGCGGATCTGGAATCGCGATATGCCAGCCAACTCGAGCAACTGCGTAACGAACTCGCCAATAGAATACCGCGGGAGGCTCAGGGGAAGACACTGGACCAGTTTCTGGCCAGCGACGCACTCGATGCCCAGTTCGCAAAGTATGTCGTCCTGCTCGAAGCAACACCAACGGGACTCGCCGAGTTCGCTCAGCAAGGAAATGAACACGCAGATCTAGTCGAGGCGTTGCTGGCGGACGCCGAGTTGATGAGGCAGATGCTGGTTGCGGATGGCGCCAATGCCAAACGAGAAGGGCGCAGCTACGGACCGGCTCAGTATGGCCCGGCCATGAAGATCTACTCGGACATCCAGAAGACCAGCAAGCGAGCCGCCACGGGTGTGCTGCAGCGACTGGCGCTGGCCATCAGCCTGGAACACGCCGTACCGATCGCGCAGGCCAACCCTGAGGCGCTTCTCGACGCACCGGAGACCGTCGACCCGGTGAAGCGTTACCTGCACTACGAGAAGGCATACCTGGACGGCGAACTGGACCCGGCTTTCGAACGACTGAGTACCTGGGAACTGCGGATGGTCGTTGATGGTGACGAGCCGGACGAGACGCTGGCCTGGGGTCGCAAGATGCTGCGGAACTATCGGCCCGATCACATCTACAATTCGAACTACGGCTGGCGGTATGTGAATATCGTCGGTACGGACGTCAAGTACGGATCGCAGGACGTCAAGTACGACAGGCCCGAGTTGCAGAAATATCAGAACATTCTCATGAACGGCGGCGTTTGTGGACGGCGGGCGTTTTTCGGACGCTTCATTCTGCGCGCCTTCGGGATCCCCACGACAGCTCGTCCCAGTCGCGGTCATGCGGCGCTCGTGCACTGGACGCCCGCGGGCTGGGTCGTCAACTTGGGCGGAGCCTGGGGCTGCGGTTGGACCAAAACGCCTTACAGGGATGACCTCGATTTTCTCGCGACGACTCAGGCGCGCAGCAACCCCGAGGCATTCTTGAAGGTCAAGCGGGCGCAGTGGGCCGGCGACGTCCTGGGAGAAAAGCGGACCTACGTAGACCGCGATGGCGAGCACGCCTTTTGGAACGGCGTGGCACTCCGTACGCAGCGGGCCATCATCGAGGAGTCGAAGGCCGTGACGCTTGACGCACTGGGCGAGGATCTCGGTGAGTCCAACGAGCCGACAGTCGCCGAAAAAGTGATCGCCTCACCGGTGACTCCCGAAGACAGGAAGATCACCTACGCCGCGGATGGCGCCATTTCGATACCGGCCGCCGCTTACAGCAAGCCGTCCGGGAACACGCGGGATGTCATTGCCATGAAGAGCTTTGGAGGCGGTCTTCAGATCATGTTGCCGCGGTTCTTTCCCAAAGGACTGACGATCATGCGCGGGGGCACGTGGAAGAACGACGCCAACACGTGTACTTCTGGAACGCGCATGCTCAGCGGCGGCTACGGAAAATACGAAAACTGGGGCCTGCGGGCCGCCATGTCGCACACGGGCAATGCTGCCCCGCCCGAAGTGATACTGGACCTGGGCGACGACGTGACCATGGGTTTGGTCTATATCCAGCCCGGCACGTTCGTGATGGGAGGCGAAAACACTACCGATGGCAGGTTCGAATGTGTCGAGTTGCCGAAGCACGAAGTGAAAATCACCAAGGGTTTCTATTTGGGCAGGTTCGAGGTGACGCAGGCACAATATCAGGCCATCATGGGTTCGAACCCCAGCAGGTCGACCAAGGGTCCGGACTGCCCGGTGGATAATGTCGGCGTGACAGACGCGCTGTCGTTCTGCGGGAAACTCGCGGAAATCACCGGACGTGATGTGCGGCTTCCCACGGAAGCGGAATGGGAATATGCCAGTCGCGCCGGCCGAGACACCAAGTGGTTCTTCGGCGACGATCCCTCGCAGATCGGGGAGTACGCCTGGTTCAAGGACAATGCGGGTGCCAAGTCGCACCCCGTCGGCCAGAAGAAGCCCAACCCATGGGGTCTCCACGACATTTACGGCAATGTCTGCGAACGCATCTCGGACACGTACGACCGCAACTACTATGCACGAAGTCCGAAAGAGGACCCGACGGGGCCAAGCCAGGGCGCGAGTTCGCGGTTCGAATATCAGGTCAGCGTCCCGAAACCGGGCAAGTACTTGTTGAGCGCTCGGGTAGTGACGGCGAATTACGATCAGCGACTCAATGTCGCCGCCAACGACTCCGCTGCCGAAACCGTCATGGAGATGCCGTTCACGGTGGGCGACTGGCAGGAATCGCAGCCCGTGACACTCACCCTCAATCAGGGCGAGAACACGCTGCGGTTCTGGCGCGACCAGCCGCCGCAGTACGGCCTGGCCATCAAGGACTTCACGCTCACGCCAGTAAAGTAACGCACGGCCAGGCGAAATGTCAGGATGGTCAATCGATTTGCCAGAAGGCTCAAAACATGTCTCGCATCGCTGCTTGCCTTGCCCTCGTCGCGATCCTGTTCTGTTTGTTTCCGGCCAGCCGCATCGCCCCCTGGGCTTGGCGGGCGTACTCGCCACGGCGACCGACGATCGGACTGGGGGCGCCGTTCTGCGACAACCTGGTGCTGCAGCACGAGATGCCCATTCCGGTTTGGGGATGGGGCAAACCGGGAACGCAGGTGACGGTCGAATTCGCCCGCCAGAAGAAGACCGTAGCCGTCGGCGCGGACAAGCAGTGGACGGTCGCGCTCGATCCCGTCAAGGCAAGCTTCGATCCGTCCGAAATGGTCGTTGCGGACAGCACCGGCGAAAAGGTGGTCCTGAAGAATGTTTTGGTCGGCGAAGTCTGGATGGCTTCCGGGCAGTCGAACATGCAGTGGAAAGTGGCAAGGAGTACTTGCGCGAAGCTGGCAGCGGAACTGGCGGCGGAGACCGCAGGCAAGGTGGCTCCGATCCGGGAGTTTGCAGTCACGTCCGTGACATCCCAATTGCACCCCATCAAAAGAGCAGCCGGCTCCTGGAAAGATGGCGACTACGGTGACTACAGCGCCATCGCATTTGCGTTTGCCCACAAGCTGTACAAGGAACTGCATGTGCCGGTCGGCATTCTCAACTGCTCCTTCAGCCAGACGGCCATCCAGGCCTGGATACCGCGCGAAGGTTTTGCCGACGCGGAGGATGCCTACACCAAGGCCATCCACCTGCAGTGCCTGCAGACCGACCCCACCACGCTGGAGCACAAAGAGGCCTGGGGCGCCTTCTGCAAGTCGCTGGAGGATCAGATTGCCGCCAGCGAAGCCGCGATCAAGCAGGGGCAAAGGGCGAAACCAATCACGGCGGCCGTTCCCGGTAACCTGAAAAGCAACCGGGACGCGAGCTGGCTCTTCAATGGCCGACTCAGCCCGGTGGTGCCCTACGCCATCCGCGGCGCGATCTGGAACCAGGGCTACGCCAACATGGGCGAAGGGCTGGTCTACTACAACAACCTGCACAGCCTGGTACGCGGCTGGCGCCTTGTCTGGGACAAACCCGCGCTACCGGTCTACTACCACCAGTTCTATTCCCCGGGCGGCGACCGCTACGACGGCACGCCAAGTATCGCCCGCACGGCGGAAATGCGCCTGGGAACCTGGCTGGCCCGCGATATCCCCCATACCGGCATGGCCAGCCAGATCGACGTCCAGGGTGCCATCCACTATCGGGCCAAAGCCGTTCCCGGGCGGCGACTGGCCCTGCATGCCCTGAAAAACGAATACGGCAAGAAGGTCGTTGCCGACGGCCCGATGTTCAAATCCTACCGGGTTCAAGGCGATAAGGTGATCGTCGAATTTGACCATGCGGAGGGCGGGCTGGTCGTGGCCGAAACCGGTAGCAACGCCACGGGAAAAGGAGAAGACGCTACCGGCTTCGCCGACCCGAAGATCCTGGAGGACGGCGACGACCAGGTGACACTCTTCTACCTGGCCGGGGAGGACCGGGTCTGGCATCCCGCCAGCATGAAAATCGACGGTGAAACGGTCGTCGTCAATTCGCCTGACGTGAAGCAGCCGCGCGGGATCTCCTACGGCACGGGAGGCATCGGGTTCGCCCCGAACCTGTACAACTCAGCGCTGCTGCCGATGACCCCCTTCATCTATTTCGATCAGGAAATGGTCACCAGCCAAAACTGGCCGGACGAGAAACTGAAAATCGCCGGCGAGATCATTGACCCCGCCACCGTCGGGAAGATTTACGAATATCGCAAGATGCCCTTGCTGAGCGTGCAGTTCCGTGACAATGCCGTGCTGCAGGCAGACAAGCCGGTCACCATCTGGGGATCGGTCCGGAACTATGGGGAATGGCAAAGCGAACCGGAGCAAGGGAACTGCCAGGTGCACTTCGAGTTCGGCGATATCAAGACAACCATACCCGTTACGCCGGACATGGAAGAATGGCAGGTGACTCTGCCGCCGAAGAAAGCCGGTCCCACCGCGCACACGCTGTCAGTCAAGTTCACCATGGATGGCGAATTGCTGCACGAACGGGTCGCGAGCGGCATCGTGTTTGGCGATGTCTGGTATGTGGCCGCTCCGCCCGGTAAGTTCGCGATGTCCGAGGTGCCTCCGTCCGGCCAGATCGTACGCATGTTGGAGAACGAATCGAAACGCGACGGCAACGACGCTCCCAGCCGTTTCAGCGTCTGTGTTTCGAGAACCCCGCACAACCGCTTTGCCTCCTACTGGAAAGAGGCGTCCGGGATGGCGGCCGCGATCGGCAACAGCATTTCCGCCAAGACAGGCCGTCCGGTCGGCATCATCTTCATGCAGACGAAGTCGAGTGGGCCGATCAAGAACTGGAGCGCGCCCGCATTCCTCAAGGACGCACCGAGCCTGGCGGAAGATTAC
>CALBSZ010000399.1 GCA_937967665.1 uncultured Planctomycetaceae bacterium | reverse complement strand
AGATAGATGATGCGCATGAGGCACCGCGCGCCGGTCCGGTCGCGACGTCGACGATTCAGGAAAAGCCTTCGATTTTCGTCCCCGACAGCGAGTTTCGAGTCGCTCGAGCCTCGCATGTTGCTGGCCACGACCGCCTTGCTGAATGGCAGTAACGACCTGATCTTGAGCGGCGACGGCGGGACCAACGACATCCGTTTGTCGCTGGCCAATGGAGCCGTGGATTTGCGGTTGGAGGATCCGAACGGACTGACCGCCGCCGCCCCGGAATTCACCGCCGATGGCGCAAACGCCTATCGGATCGCCCTGGCCGATTTCAGCGGCGCTGTAATTGTCAGCGCCGCCGGTGGTGCGGATTCACTGACAATCGACAATGCGGGCGGTATTTTGCCGCTGCTTGTCACTTTCAGTGGCGGCGCGGATAGCGATGCGCTTATCGTAACCGGTGATCCGGGGATTTCGGTCGCTCGTGAAGCATATGTTGTCGGCGGTAGCCAGGACGCGGGTACGTGGACTCTCGATCCAGACGGCATGCCTGGCAACGGCGACGCGTTGACCGTGAACTTTACCGGCCTGGAACCTGTGGATACGGATACGCCGTCAACCGTATTTGATGTTGTCCTGTCGGCAGGCGCCGACGACTTGACGATCGAGGACGGTGGGTTGCTTGCCGGCGCGAACGCGGCAAGCGTGGTAGACCACGGCGGCACGTTCGAGTCATTCCGGTTCGCGAACAAGGACACGGTGCGGATCAGCGGCGGCGACGGGGCGGATCGGTTCTTCGTCGACAATCTGATACCTGCGGCGGGGCTGAACAGTCTGGAACTATACGGTCATGACGTCACCGGGACCGATACAACGGATGACGCAGCAGACGACGTGTTCATCGTGAATCACTATGGCGATCCGGCAAAGTTGACGATCGACGGGGGAGCAGGAAACAACGCCGTGACTCACGGTGATCGATTTGAAGACAATGATTCGTTCGCTACGGCGGCCGATGTCGGCGTTGCACCGGGTGTGCATATCAATCGATTGAGTCTTTATCCAGCTGGCGACGAAGACTGGTACCAGGTCGAGGTGTTGACGAGCAATGAAGCCATTGATGTGGCGATCGACTTCGACCACGCTTTCGGTAATCTCGATCTATCGGTTCACGACGACCAGGGCACGTTGATTGGTTCGAGCACATCTGTCACGGATGACGAGGAAGTGCAGCTGACCGGCCTGGCTTCGGGGACGTATTATGTTCGAGTGTTTGGTGACGCCAATGCGTATAGCCTGGCGATGGATCCGGGTGCGACGAGTTCGACGCAGGTCTATTACGTGAATGATTCCGCGGCAACGGACGATCTGTCGGTTAACTTCTACACGGCCGCAGCGGGCGACGATGCGAATTCGGGCATGTCGCATCTGACACCGAAGGCGACCGTGCAGGACTTGATTGACACCGTCGTGCTTGGGCCCACCAGCCTGGTCCTGATTGATGAGGGGACCTATACGTCAACGGTAACGCTGACTAGCGCTGATGAAGGCGGCATTTTCGCAGGCACCCCGCACACAGGCGGCGGGACGGGATCGGACTTCTCGGCCGGTACGACGCGATGGAAACTGGTGGATGCCGATTTCAATACGCTGTTCTTGTTGACGTTCGGTGGTAGTGGCGGCAGTACCGGGATCTTCGCCGACTCCGGCGTCGCCAACGACTCGACAAATAACACTTTTCGCCGGAACCAATTCCTCGGCACCTCGACGGCGATTCGGATCGACGACGGCGAAAGCGACCAAGTACTGGAAAATGTTGTTAGCGGAAACGGTATTGTCGGGATCGATGTCAACAACAGCGTTTCGGTCGTGATCCGCGGCAATCACATCAGCGGCCGAAACGACGGAATCAGCGTTACGGCTCAGAGCAGCACGATTGACGACAATAGGGTATCGGCCGGAACGGAGGCGATCCGAGTTGATTCGACTGGTACTGCGGTGATTACCGGTAACACAATCACGGCCAGCAGCACGGGTATCCTGATTGGTAATGCGGCGACGGCTACGATCTCGGGTGGTAATCAAATCTTCGGTAACGTGGCCGGCATCAGCTCTTCCACCGTCCAGACGCAGGTATTTGGCAACGAGATCTACAACAACACGACGGGTATCGAGGGTTTGGGAACGTTCGGCGGTACGAGTTGGGCGGCCGATCAAGTTAATGACATCCATGACAACGCGACGGGCATCGGGCCGCGTAGTTCCGCCTTCAATGCGACGATAAGGTTCAATCGCATTCATCACAACGACGTAGGAATCTTGGCCGAAGACAATGGCAGCATTCACCACAACGTCATTTTTCGTAACGTCAACGCCGGGATTCGTGTCATCGACGGCAGCGGCATCGACATTTCAAACAATACGGTCTATTCGCCCGGAGCCGACGCGGTGCAAGTGCAAGACGCGAGTCAAGGCACAACGCTCACGAACAATATCATCTGGGCGACCGGCGCAGGCAAGTTCGGCGTCCGTGTGGCGACCGACAGCCAGGTCGGATTCGATAGCGACTACAACAACTTGTTCGCGTCGGGGGGCGCGGGAGTCGTTCACTGGCAGAAGGCGTTTGGCGATCTGTTCGACTGGCAGGCCGAAGCCAATCTGGACAATAATTCGATCGGTTTCACGGCGCTCAACCCGACCCTGGATGACCCGCAATTCGTCGACCTGGCCGGCGACGATTATCGCGTCACAGCTGCCGTCTCGACGAGCATCGACGCGGGCGATCCGGCGAGCTTGTTTCCGAACGAGCCGGCGCCGGCCGGTGGTCGGATCAACCTTGGTGCGTATGGCGATACGTCGTTGGCGGCAACGTCGCGGGCGGCCTATGTCGAAGTCGATTTCCCAAACTACTACACCGACCTGCAAGTTGACTTGGGGCAGATCATCTTCTGGCACTCGTACGATGACGCCCAGGGCGACGATCAAGTGACGGGCAGCCTGGACATCGATCTTCACGAATGGAATCCGTCCGATCCAACGCCGTCCGGCGACATGGGAAAGGTTGCCGACATCGCCACCACGACGGCTTCAGCCGGGTCCGTTGGTTGGACTCCCAGTAGCCTTGTATCCGGCGAAACAGCCAAGCGATATCGCATCCGCATCACGGCGCTGGACGGCAGTTACAGCGGTCTGGCGATGCTGGAGGAATTCTCGCGCGAGTCGTTTTCGATTGTCCCATTGGGCGACGCGTTCTTTGTAAACGATGGTTCACACACAAATGATCAATACACGTCGGTTGTGGGCAACAACCGTAACACGGGTCAGGCGGCCGACGATCCGAAAGCGAATCTGTTGCCACTGCTTCGTTCGTATGATCTCGGGCCAGGCGACGTGACGTATATCGATAATGGTGATTACGTTCACGTCCGCAATACGATTATCAGCGGCGCCACCGGCGTTGGCGATGACGAAGGATCTCGCTTCACGGGGCCCAATCCAAACGAAGTCGGGGTCAATCCTTACGACATGTCCATGGAAGCATCCATCGACCGCGGCAATCCCTTCGATGGCTCGACCAACATCGAATTGGACGACGGCGACTTCGTGACGCTCGAATACCTGACGCTGACCGGCGCGTCCGACGGGCTGATCGTGCACAACGGCAGCACCAACTTCAGCGGCAATCACTTGACCGTACATGATAACGCGGACGATGGCATGTTGATCGAATCCGATGCCGCGTTCACGACGATCGACGCCCTCACGGCCTTCAACAACGGTGGCGACGGCATCTTCATTCAGACAGCGATTAGTAGCCTGAAGAACAGCGTGGCATACGATAACAGCGGCACGGGCATCCGGCTGACGAGTCAAGCTGGTGTGGTTTTGGAGAACAACGAGTCATATGGCAACGATGTCGGCATCTTTGTTGCGAACGCGTCGGGTTCGCAGGCCGTCGTTGGGAATCTCGATTTGTCACTCGGTCTGGGTAATGTCGTGCATGACAACCGTTCGACGGGCATTGAAGTAACGACCGACGTGCTGGTTGCCGGCAACACGGTCTTTGGCCAAAGCGGTAGCAATGACTGGGGTATTCGGCTGACGAGCCTCGGTTCGGAAGCACGACGAAACATTGTCCATTCCAACGATGGCGGGATTTATTCGATCGGTGGCGGCAGTGTTGTGGCCGAGAATCGCGTGTACAACCACACGGGAACCGGCATCGAAGCAAGGACCAGCACCGACGTCTTGCGGAATGTGATTTACACGAACGACCTCGGCTTGCTGGCGACCAACAACACGGCTCCGTTTACGGGTACGGTTCAAAACAACATCGTTTACGACAATGCCAGCGGCGCAATTCTCGCCGCTTCAGCGGGTTCTTCGGGCAATGGGCCGGACTTGTTCATTAACAGGGTATTCCAGGAAACGGGTGACGCGATCCGAATTGAAGGCCACTCCGAAAACGTCGACGTGCGAAGCAATATCTTGTGGGTTGATTCCGGCTTCGCCATTTCCGTGGCGGATGACAGCCAGATCGATTTTACGAGCGACTTTAATTTGCTGCATACGACCGGGACGGGGCAGACGGCGTACTGGCAGGGATTGGCCCGGCCGGATCTGGTCGCGTGGCAGAATACCGTGTTCACGGATGGCCTAAGTTCTTCACAGAACCCGTTGTTTGTTGACGTCGTTCCCGGAGCGACACTCGGATACATCTCGCCCGCCGATGACGGACGCAACGACGACTTTCATGTCCAAAGCGACAACGGCAGCTTCCACGGCGGCTCGCTGGCACCCGTTTTGGATTCCGGTTCAGGATTGCCTGTGTTCCAGGTAGCGACGCTCACCAGTGACGCAGCCCGTTCGCCAGCCATCGACCGCGGTGATGACAGCTTTCCGTTCGCAGCGGAGCCCGTCGAAAATGGCGGCTTTATAAACGTCGGCGCGTACGGTAATACAGATCAAGCGTCGAAGAGTCCGGCGGAGTTCGTGTTGGTGTTGATCCCGGACGGCGGCGAGACCTGGGTGGCGGGTCAGAGCTTCGACGTTCGTTGGCGGACGGACGCGCAAGGGATGGGCGGCATCAACGTCAATATCGATTTGAAGCGGGATGGTGATGCGAGTTTCCATTAAAAGGTGGCAGCCACAACGCCCGACAACGGTGCGTTTAGTTTTGCCGTGCCGGACGATCCCGTGAATTTGCCGCCCGCTACTGATTACCGCGTCGAGATCAGTCGCACGGACAACGGTGCGCTCGTAGATCAAAGTAACAACCCGTTCTCGGTGACCGGGCCAGTCAGCACGTACTACGTGAACCTAGCCGCCGATCCAGACGGACTGGACAACGAATACGTCGATCCCAACACACCGGGCAATGATGCCAACGACGGCCTCACTCCCAGCACACCGAAAGCTACGATTCGCGGCGTCCTGGAAGCGTACGACCTGGGCCCGAGCGACACGATCCTAGTCGACACGGGCACGTACACGCTCGATAGCAACATCGCGATCACGGCGGCCGATGCGGGCGTTACGATTCAAGGGGCCATGTCCGCGGGCAACGAAACGATCCTCGACCGGTCCAATACGTCCAGCGGCAGTTATGTCATCGAGTTGGACGACGCGGACAACGTGACGCTCGCTCACGTGACGCTGACCGGCGCGCAGTACGGTGTCTACGCAGCCAACGGTTCCGATAGTGACAACCTCGTGATCCGCGACAGCTACGTCCGCGACAACTCAACAAACAACATTCGTATCGGCAACGACAGCGACGCCGTGCAAATTCTCAGTAGCCGTAGCCGTGGAGCGTCGATTGGCTTGAATATTGACGGCGACAACGCCACGATTCACGACAACGAGGTGTGGGATGCGACGACCGGCATTGATCTAAACGGTGACAACGCGATGATTACCTCCAATCGTGTGTACGGCAATACCACCGGGATCAACGCCGCTTCCTTTAGCAGTGGTCCGATAACGACCGTCGAGGGCAACTATGTGTTTCATAATTCTTCGACCGGCATCGACGTATTTGGGAACGTCTTGATCACGGCCAACACGGTCTATGGTCACGACGGGTCAGGAGATTTGCGTATCGATGCGCTCGGGGCAGCAGCGCGCGTTATCGGCAATACTGTGTTTGGCAACTACGACGGCATCGAGGTCGATAACAATGCCAAGGCGCTCAATAATACCGTCTATAATCAGGGGAACATCGGCGTTCGCGTTCGTGGAGGAAGTATCGCTCGCGAAAACCACGTTTACGATAACGCGATTGGGATCGAAGGGATCAACTCGTCCGGCACTGGCTTTCATGGCTTGATCGAAAACAATCTCGTTTACGAAAACACGACCAGCGGAGTTCGTATCCGGACGGCACGGATTCAACGTGGAAGTTCTCCGAGAATCTGGAACAACACGATCTATCAATCCACGGGCGATGCCGTGCGCATCGAAAACTCTTCCGAGGATGTCGATGTCCGCAACAACGTCTTGCGCGTCGATGGCGGCGGCTTCGCCTTAGCATACGATACCAACAGCCAGGTCGGCGTTACGAGTGACTACAACATCTTCCGTTTGGTTGGCGGTTCGCAATTGGCAGACTGGGGCGGCGTGCCGTTCGCCAATCGAGTGGACTGGTTTTACGAGTTAGGTTTTGATGGCAACAGTCTGGAAGCGGATCCGCAGTTCATCGATATCGCGGGACCGGCGGATGGCATCCTGGGCTACGATCCTTCGCCCACAGGCCCGGCGATGATTATGGACGATGGCGACACCGGCTACGTGACGGTCGGGACGTGGGTGACAACGTCTGGCTCTGGGGGATTCAATGACGATTACCAGCAGACCGATGCGGGTGACGGGTCGAGCACGGCAACCTGGACGTTCAGCGGATTGACGGCGGGCGAAACCTACCGCGTCTCCGCGACATGGCAACGGGTTTTCGGTACGAATGCCAGCGATTCGCCATTCACCGTGTTGGATGGCGGTTCGGCGGACGTCATCGGCTTCCGGCGCTTCAGTCAGCGGACTACGCCGTCGGGATTTGAGGACGGCGGGACGACATGGCAGGACTTGGGCGTGTTCACCTTGGACGCCGGTTCAACGAGTTTGGTCGTGCAGCTGGATAGCTTGGCCGGAGGCGCCGTCGAGGCGGATGCGGTTCGCATCGAGCCATTGAAGGGCGACCGTGGCGCCGATGATGATTTCCACGTCCTCAACACATCGCTGGCGGTTGACGGCGGCGATCCACTCAGCTACTACCTGGCCGAACCGCGGCCGAGCGGGGCACGCGTGAATGTCGGCCGCTACGGCAATACGGACGAAGCAACGCTGAGTCCCGATCAAATTGTGCAGGTACTGTCGCCGAATGGCTTTGAGAAGTTTGAAGTCGGCCAGGCAACCGACATCCGCTGGCGTTCCGCCGGCTTGACTGACACGCACGTCGTTGCATTGATGAACGCTGGTGGCGCGACGGTGGACAACTGGTTGTTCGATCGGTATCAAACGGATGGAGCGACTTCGCAGTCGTTCAGCAACGCAGTCGACACGTCGGCGGTGACCAATCCGGCTCCGGAGGCCGTGTACCAGCGCTACGCCCGTGCGACGAGTTCCACGTCAGGGAGTCGACTGGTCTATGAATTGCCCACGCAGAACGGAACCTACGATGTACGACTGCATTTCGTTGAACCGTCCACCACCACCGTTGGTAACCGCGTATTCGACATCGACGTCAACGGAAACGTCATGCCGGCGTTCGATATCCTCGTCGCCTCGGGGGCACGCTACACGGCAGCGGCAGTGGACTTCAGTGGCGTCGTTGCGGCGGGCGGCGCGGGGATCACGGTCGAACTGACCAATGTGACCGGACAAGCGGTTCTTTCGGGAATCGAGATCGCGGCAGCGAATCCACTCGGGGTTGCGTCGCCTGCGGTGGACCTCGAACTATCGACGAACAGCGGCGCGACTTTTGCATCGATTGCGGGAGCTTCCGGTTTGGCGATGGATCGCTTCGGTCGCGGCAGTTTCTTGTGGACGGCGTCACCCCAGACGTCGGGCAATACAGCACTCGTCCGCGCCTCGGCCAATAGTGGCTCGATGCCGCACGACGATTCCAACGAACCGTTCCTGATCGCCGGCGCGGGGTCCGAGTATTTCATCAATCTGGCGGCGGATCCGGACGGGAACGACAACGAATACGTTGATCCATTCGTCTCTGGCGACAACACGAATTCCGGTAAGACGCCGTCCGACCCAATGGCCAGTGTACGCGCCCTGTTCAACGCCTACGATCTCGACTCGGGAGATACGGTTTTCGTCGATACGGGAAGCTACTCGCTCGTGGCAAACCTGCTGATCGACGTTACTGATGCCGGCGTCACGCTGCAAGGTGCCAGGACCGCTGGCAACGAGACGATTCTCGATCGCGCCAATACCTCCAACGACAGCTACGTCGTTCAGTTGGTCGACGCGAACGACGTCATACTCGATCACCTAACGCTGACCGGCGGCGAATTCGGTGTGTATGCGAATACGACGTCCGATAGCGACAATCTCACGATTCGTAACAGCTTCATTCGTGACAACCAGAACAACGTTTTCATCGGCCGTGACAACGACTCGCCGACCATTATCAACAGTCGCATCCGTGGAGGCAGTACGGGACTGAACGTTGACAGCGACGGTGCCGTCATTGCGGGCAATAGTGTGTGGGACGCTTCTACCGGCATGGATCTCGACGGCCGCGGGGCAAGCGTAACCGGCAACCGCGTGTACGGGAACGGGACGGGCATGAACGTTAATAGTAATGGAGACACGACAACTATCAGCAGCAATGACGTATTCCAAAATACGTCAATCGGTATCGACGCCGATGGAAACGTCGTGATCTCAGGCAACACGGTATACGGCCATGTCGGCAGCAATGATCGCGGAATCGTGGGCGGCGGACCCTCGATCCGTATTTTGGGGAACACGGTGTTTGATAACTTTAATGGCATCCAAGGTGACAGCGGGGCGCTAATCGAAGGCAACACGGTTTATAACCACACGGGCTACGGAATCCGGTTGACTGAGGAGACGGTTGCCCGCGGTAACCACGTCTACGACAGTTCGTCAGGTATTGAAGCCGCTGGGCTATTCCGCGGAGCCATCGAGAACAACCTGATCTACGAAATTTCCAATACGGCGATTCTGATATCAAATGCCAGAATGTCCGGTGTCGACTTCCCACGAGTTTGGAATAACACCGTTTATCAGCGGATCGGCGACGCCGTGCGGGTTGAGAACGGTTCCACGGAAGTCGACATCCGCAATAACATTTTTCGTGTGGAAAATGGCTTCGTTTACAGCTTCGATGTTGAAAGTCCCTTCGGAAACTTGATTGATTACAACGTACTCGATATCGCTCCACCTGCACACGTTGCCGAGTGGGGGCCGTACACCATCGAGAACCGGGCCGATTGGTTCTACGAGTTAGGCTTCGATGGCAACAGCGTGGAAGCCGATCCGCAATTCATTGACATTGTCGGACCACAGGACGGCGTGTTGGGTTACGATGGCTCGCCGGCCGGTCCTCCCGCCGTGATCATCGATGACGGCGAACCGGGCTACGCCACGACGGGTGGTCCGTGGGTGATGACGTCTGGATCTGGCGGTTTCGACAACGATTATGAGCGCATCGACGAAGGCGACGGATCGAGCGTGGCGAGTTGGACATTCAGTGGCCTGACACCGGGTGCTACGTATCGGGTGTCCGCCACCTGGCAGCCGATCAGCGGTGGTAACGACAATGCTGTCGACGCCCCCTACACCGTGATTGATGACGGGACGGGTGATGTGGTTGGCTTTCGCCGAATCAGTCAACGCAACACCCCTGTCGGGTTCGATGATGCGGGAGTGACGTGGCGGGACCTGGTGAATGTCGTTTCCAGCGGGACGAGTTTGACCGTGCGACTGGACAACTTCGCGGAGGACGCCGTTCTGGCCGACGCGATTCGCATCGAGCAGTTGGTCGGCAATCGGGGCGCTGACGACGACTTTCGCCTGCAGTCTGGATCGCCTGCCATCGACGCCGGGTATCCCTTGAGTTACTACACCGGTGAACCACGGCCGAACGGCGATCGGGCGAATGCAGGCCGGTACGGCAACACGGCGGAAGCCGCAACGAGCGCCAGCCAGATTGTGCAGGTCGTAGCGCCGAACGGATTTGAAAAGTTCGAACAGGGGCAAATCACGGACATCCGATTCCGCTCGGCCGGTTTGACCGAGACTTACTTCGCCGCGTTGATCAATGCCGGCGGTGCGACCGAAGAGAACTGGTTGTTCAATAACTATCAATCCACAGGCGGAGACGCGTCGACTTCGAACGCTGTCGACCGGACGATGGTTACCCAGCCCGCGCCGGAAGCCGTTTATCAACACTACGCCAGAGCCACGAATGGCGTCGCCGGCAGTCGCCTGGTTTACGACATTCCGCTGCCGGACGGCTCCTATGATTTGCGGCTGCACTTTGTTGAACCAACGGTCTCTTTTGCGGGCAGTCGCGTGTTCGATATCGATGTCAATGGTACCGTGCTGCCGGCGTTTGACATCTTTGATCGCGCTGGTGGCCGCTCGATTGCGGTCACGGAGGAATTCGCCGCTGTTGTGGCCGCTGGCGGGACGGGCATCTCGATCGAACTGACAAACGTTGTCAATCAAGCAATCCTGTCCGGGATTGAGATCACATCGACGAACCCGCTGGGAGTGTCCTCTCCGACCGTGGACCTCGAATTGTCGACGGATAGCGGCTGTTCGTTTGCCGCGATTACTGGCGCGGGTGGTTTGGCTATCGATCGCTTCGGTGACGGCAGCTTTACCTGGTCCGCTGATCCCGTGACCGGCGCGAACACGGCGCTGGTACGCGTCTTCGCGAATGACGGCACCCTGCCGCAGGACGATTCCGACGAGCCTTTCCTGATCGCCGGTGCAGGGACCGATTACTTCGTGAATCTGGCGTCTGACCCCAACGGCACGGACAACGAATTCGTAGATCCTTCCACGCCGGGGGACAACGCCGCGTCCGGCAAGGCACCCGCCGATCCGATGGCCAGCCTCGTTGCCGTGCTGCGGGCCTACGACCTCGATCCTGGATATACGATCTTCATTGACACGGGCGAATATGATTTGCTGACCAACGGTGTCATCTCGGCCGCTGATGCCGGCGTCGCGATTCAGGGCGCGATGCAACCAGGGAATAGCACTGTGATCGACCGTGCCAGCCCGTTGTTAGATCACGTCGCTATCGAGCTCGTTAATGCCGACGATGTCATGCTGGATTCGCTGGAGATCACCGGTGGTTTCTACGGAGTATTGGCGGATCACGGTTGGGGCAGCGACGGTGTCGTCATCCGTAACAGCCTCGTTCGCGATAATACGCGGGGAGGCATCTTCGTTGGTTCGAGCAACGACAATGTTCAGATCAATGACACGATCGTGGTCGGCGGTACCACAGGTATCGAAGTGGTCGAAGTCGCTTCCGTGACTGGCGGCGAAGTATCCGCGGCAAGCACCGGCATCCGCGTGAATCACGCTGGCAGCTCGGTTACCGGCGTGAGCGTGCACGACAACTCGACTGGCATCAGCGCGGCCGGTTCGGGAACCGTTGTTGCAGAGAATACCGTGTTTAATAACTCGTCCACCGGAATCAGTGTCAGTACTGATGCCCTGGTGATGTTGAACACGGTCTTCGGTCACAACGGCGTGAACGACGTCGGTATCTCAGCAGACGACTCGCGCGTTCTGGAGAATTTCGTCCATTCCAATTACGACGGGATCGTTGCCTACAGCCGTGCTTTCGCCGAATCGAATCGTGTCTTTAATAACTCCAATATCGGCATCACCACGCGAGGCGTTTCGGACGTTCTGGGGAATGCTGTTTATTCCAATTCGATCGGCATCTACGCCGTAAGTCAGGGCGGTTTTCGCTTCCAGGGTCAAATCACGAATAATCTGGTCTATGCCAATACAAATACCGCGATCTTGGTTACGTCGGCTGGTGCCAGCACGAACAGGCCCGAGGTCATCAACAACACCGTGTTCCAGGAAGTCGGTGATGCGTTGCGAGTTGAGAGTTCGTCGCAAGACGTATTTGTCCGCAACAATGTATTCCTCGTCGACGCTGGATATGCCATCTTCGTTGCCAGCAACAGCCAGGCAGGCTTCGACAGTCAGTACAACCTGTTCGAGATCGGCACGGACCCCAACGGGCATGTCGGTTTTTGGAACAGCACGGTCCAAGATACGCTTTTCGATTGGAATGCTGCATCCGGGCAAGATGACGCGCGTTCGTTGGAGGGAACGGCTGCGTTTGTCGACCCGGCGGGAGCGGACAACATCCTCGGCTACACGGCTGCGGGGGGTGGGTTCGACGCTGGCCCCGACGACAATTTCTTCGTGATTGGTGCCGGTTCCGAGATCATTGATCGTGGAGAGACGTGGAAGGCACCAAGAACAGACATCCTCGGCCAGGGCCGAATGGAAGATCCGGGCCAACCGAACATCGGGGCGGCGGACTAAGGCGAAACGGATATTGGAGCGAGCCAGTTTGCGTCCACCGGAACGGCCCAAAACCTGCACTCCGGCAGTTCCAGTCGCTTGTTGAATTTCCCTGGCGGGTTCGAATTTGACTTTTACGACGTGTCGTTCACATCGGTCGTCGTATCCACAAACGGATTCCTGCAATTCGGTTCGTCGGACAACGCCACTGACGGCAGCAACACGTTCGCTGAGTTCCTGACGCAGCCGAGAATCGCGGCAGTGTGGGACGACCTTACCACAGTTGGTGGCACGAACGACGTCTATGTCGACGCGACGACTACCGACGAATTGACGATCCGCTGGGAAGCAACTAACGTCGCTGATGGCAGCCCCGTGAACGCCGCCGTGACACTGTTCTCCAACAGTCACGTCACGACGCCCAACCGGATCGAATTGCACTACGGCAGCGGCAACACGAACCTGACGCCGACGATCGGTATTTCGCGAGGCGACGGGCAAAACTTCCTGCTTTCAGACTACGACGGGCAGGCAGCGTTAACTGGCGTCAACTCGGTCGCGATTCAGGCAACGGTCGCTGGCATTGTTGACCTGGGCGCCTATGAATTCCGGGGCGACAGTAACGACATGACGCCGCCGATAGTCACCGCCACCGCCCCGGCGGTTGTTGCTGCGAGCGGCACGACGGACGAGGCGATCAGTGCGATTGAACTGACAGTCAGCGAAGCGGTCAACGAGATCGATGCGAACGCACAGGCGAACTACGAACTGCGTGACGACGGCGGCGATGCGATCTTCGACAACGGAAACGATGTGGTCTATTCCCTGACACCGAACTATGTACCTGGCAGCGTCACCGTGCAACTGACGATTGACGCGGGCGTCCTGCCTGCCGGCAACTACCGCTTGACGGCATCGGGTGACACAAGCATCCATGATTTGGCCGGCAATCGCTTAGACGGCGATAACGATACCAACGAAGGAGGCAACTACGTTCGCGTCTTCACCATCGAAGTCACGCAACCCCAGATCAATGCCCGGCACATTTTTTACAACAATTCGAACTGGGATGGCAGCGACGACCAGGATGCCATCGCGACGGACAAGCAACCGCTGCTGGCAGGCCAACCTGCGACATTCGCCAATTACACCAGTTCTGCGGCGGGAATCAACGGTGTTCTGATCGAGGTGGAAGGTTTTCCGGGCATCGCCGATCTTTCAACTGCCGACTTTGAGTTTCACATTGGCAACACCGATTTGCCATCTACATGGTCAATGGCCCCCGATCCGACGGTCAACGTTCGCGAAAACGAAGGTCCCGGCGATAGCGATTTGATTGTGCTCACCTGGCCGGACGAATCAATCCGCAACACCTGGCTCGAAGTAAAAGTTTTGGCGACAAGCAATACGGGCAAGCATGCAGACGGCGTGTTCTACTTCGGAAACGCCGTTGGCGAGTCGGGAGATTCGGCGGCACAAACTTTGGTCAATGGCTTCGATTTTGCCGGTGCACGCGATAACGTAACAGCTACGGCGTCGATTGATCTTGACTACGATTATAACCGCGACGGCAGCGTTGATGGCGCGGACCTGGCCATCGCCCGCGATCACTCTACCAATTTCCTGACCGCATTTAGACTCATCGATTTGTCGGTGATGCCACCGCCCATTTCCTTGCTGGTCGTCGAGGAGCGATTTCGAGGTCAGGCCGAATCAGATGAAGAACGGTCAACAGCAGGTATGCCTGAGGCAACGGACGCAGCCATCGTGTCTCTGACCGAGACAAGTCGCGACTCGATGGCAAGCCACGCGACAAAGAATCCTGCTGCGAGGTCGTTTGCCGATGAGCGCACTTTGGATGACCTCACATTCGAGCTTGGGGACCGCTTGAAAGCGGAAAGTTAGGCGAAGATAAAGGGGTCGGGAGTCTTTTTAGGCTGCGGCGGAGTCGTTATAATCATGGCGCGTTGATGCGCTTCATGATTGGCTTGAAGCGAAGAAAAAAGACTCCCGACCCCGTCAGTTTTCCTAACAAGATGTGATTTGATGCCACGTCGTCCTCGGTTTGCGACCGGAAATTTCGTGTATCACGTACTTAATCGAGCTGAGCTTGATTAAAGGGGTCGGGAGTCTTTTTAGGCTGCGGCGGAGTCGTTATAATCATAT
>CALBSZ010000398.1 GCA_937967665.1 uncultured Planctomycetaceae bacterium | reverse complement strand
GCCCATGGCACCGACCTGACCTTTGGCATCCGCGGCGAAGACGAAGTCCAGCATATCCAATGACCCAAGCCAGCGACGTTTGCATCCGCGAATCGCAAAAATTCAAAATCCGAAATTCAAAACCGTTTCAGCTGAATTCAACGGAAACGCAAAATGCAACCGCCGTTTGGGTTTCGGATTTTCGTCTTGTGAAATTTGAATTTGTTTCGCTTTTCGATATTCGTGCTTCGAATTTCAAATCCAAAAGCCACGGACCTCACTCGCTCTTGAGTCGTGCGTGTTGGTACGGTGAAACGCTATCGGTTCGCATTGGCGGACGCTGTTGGTTTGGCGTCCTGGATCAATCGCCATAAGTCGTTTGCGCATCAATGCTTTCGACACAGTCCTGCCGGACGCAGAAACGGGGTGGTCTGTCCCGTCGGGTGCGACACGCGCGGCGGGGCAGGAAAGTTCTCAGGAAAAGGGCACTTGCCGTTCCACCAGGCCCCCGGAAAGAAAAAATCCTGATATCTTCAATAACCGCAGAGGTTTGCGCATCTAACTCTTTGAATCGACCGAGAGACCGGCAGGAGCGACGCTTGACTGGCCCCCAGAAGGACCCTTCCCAGGAGCCTGAAGAGCAATGCGATGTCGCCGGCGAGAAGCTCGATCCGTCGGTGGTGGCAGGCTTGTATGTGGAGCATGCCGATTCGTTGCGACGGTTCGTGTTCGGGGTTCTTCGTGACTGGCAGCTGACGCAGGATGTCTTGCAGGCCACTTTTGTAAAGATGGTCGAGCAGGGACATACGACTCGGCGGGAATCGCGCAAGGCGTGGTTGTTTCGCGTGGCTTATCACGAGGCCTTGGCGATTCGGCGGCGGCAGTCGGTGGGCCAGCGGGCCGTGGAGCGGTCGTCGTGGAGCGAGGAAGCTGCCGGCGGCGCGGCGGACGAACCGAGCGTGCGTTTTGGGACGGTCGAAGTAATCCGGCAAGCGATGGAAGAATTGCCGGCAGAACAGCTGCGGGTTGTACAGATGCGGATTTACGAAGACAAGAAGTTCACTACCATTGCCGAGGAACTGGGTATTCCACTCGGCACGGCATTGGGACGAATGCGGGCGGCGATGCAAAAGCTGCGAGATAAACTGGAAGACCGTTGAACAATAAAGACCGATAGACAGATTTGGGCAGGCACAAGGATGGCGTGTTGCGGAAGTAGTCGAGCGTCGGGCTGCGAGAGAAAGATCAGTACGAGATGAATGGGAAGCGAGATTTGGATTGGACGGCCGTCCAATATGTTTCTGGTGATTTGCCGGAACAACGGGTGGCTGAATTTGAAAGGCGCCTGGCGGAAAATCAGGACGCTCGGGAAGCTGTAGCGGATGCCGTGGAATTGTGCGTGGCGATTGCGGCGAATCGGCCGGAGGTGACAACACGGGTTGTCATGGACAGGTCGTGGAAACGGAAGTTGGAGTGGATGTTCGTCGGTGGAGCGATTTCGCTGGCCGTCTTCTTTGTCTTTCAGATGATCACATCCGACCCTCAGGGCGAAGTGGTGGCAACGGCGCAGACGGACCTTTCGGACGAAGTCGTGTCGGCCTGGGTGGAATCGCTGGCGATCGCAGCGGAAGAGAGCCTGGCGTGGCCGGAACCGGTCGAGTTCGCTGCAGAGGAACCGGTTGTGGACGGGTTGCGGAGCGAAGAAGCGCCGCTATGGATGGTTGCTGCCATCGCGGAACTGGCGGAAAACGAGGAAACCGGCAACGATCGTCGAGTGGACCCGGCGAAGACCAACTGAGCGTTGCTGCCCGGATTGTGCGGCGACGGGATCTCAGATATTCCTGCTCGGCTGCACAAAGAACTTGCGAACTGATTCATGAATAAACGCCATCTCGCACTGACCACGCTGCTTCTGATTCCCAGCGGATTCTTGCTGGCCGACGTGAATTCGCGGATTGTGGCCCAGGCGGAAGCGAAGAAGAAGCCGAGTACCAACCAGGCCGCGGCGAAGCGGTCGATGGCTCCCGGCGTGACACCTGAACGCGAAGCCGCCGTCTTGACGTTCGCGAAAGAACATCATCCGGAACTCGTCGAACTGCTGCATTACCTGCGGGACCATCGCACGAAAGAATACGAACGGGCGGTGCGCGACCTGCACCGCGCCAGCGAACGACTCGCCACGATCCAGGAAAGGGACTTCGAGCGTTATGAAATCGAACTGGAGTTGTGGAAAGTGCAATCGCGAATTCATCTGCTGGCGGCAAAGCTGAAGATGAATGACGATCCGGCGCTGCGCCAGCAGTTGAAAGAGATCCTCAATCGGCAGGTCGACCTGCGACTGGCCGTGCTGAAATTTGAACAAAGAAAAGCCAAAGATCGTCTGAAGAAGCTTGATGAGCAAGTCAAGAAAGCGGAAAATGGTCGAGAGCAGACGGTGGCCGCAAAGTTCCGTACACTGACGGGCAGCGAGTTGAACCGTGGAGGCCAGTCGAAGGCGGCCTCGCGTCGTGCTTCCAGCAGGCCGGCCACCCCGAAAAAACACTCCCCCAAGAACACACCCAAAAACAAGTGACCTCTTCGTCACGGTCCCGCTTCGGATTCCAGGAGGAATAACATGCGGCAAGCGCTTCCCACGTTACTTTGTGCACTGTTCCCATTCATCTCACTTCCCGCGTTTGGGGAGACTGAGACATTGCCCACGGTCGTTGAACGTTTCGCGTCGGCGGAGGCGTCGGAGACGCCCAGTTTCCAGCGCCACGTCGTGCCTCTGTTCGGCCGCTTGGGTTGCAACGGCCGCGCCTGCCACGGTTCGTTTCAGGGGCGAGGTGGTTTTCGCCTGTCGCTGTTCGGATACGATTTCAAAGCGGACCACGAAGCCTTGCTGGATGAAGAGAGTCCGCGAATCGACATCGAGAATCCGGCCGATAGTTTGATCCTCACCAAGCCCACCGACGAAGACAATCACGAGGGCGGCTTGCGCTATGAAGTCGGCAAGTGGGAATACCATCTCATCCACAACTGGTTGAAGGGGAACGCCAAGTCGACCGACGAACCGGAGAAGCTCGTCAGTCTGGAGATTACTCCCGCGGAATTGCTCTTCGGCGCGGAGGAAGAAGTCACTCAACTCCAAGCAATCGCCGTCTGGGAAGATGGCACGCGCGAGGACGTGACGCCGCTCTGCCGCTTCACCAGCAACGGCGACCAGGTCGCCGATGTCGACGAAAACGGCCTGGTGACGTCCAAGGAACCCGGCGACACGCACGTCGTTGTGGCGTACGACTACGCGGTGGTTCCCGTTCCCGTCATCTGTCCAGTGACCGATCAAGCTGGCCCGAAGTACCCGGATGTGGCAGCCCACACCGAAGTCGACAAGCTGGTGATCGCCAAGCTTCGCAAACTGGGAATCGTGCCGTCCGACACCTGCACGGACGAGGAATTCCTGCGTCGCGTCCGTTTGGACATGACGGGCACACTGCCCACGCCGGAAGAAATCGAAGCCTTCCTGGCGGATCCGGACAAGGCCAAGCGGGCCAGGAAAGTGGACGAATTGCTGGCGAGTCCCGAGTACGCGGCCTGGTGGACCACCAAACTGTGTGACTTCACCGGGAACAACTCGCAGCAGCTGGTGAATTCATCCCCGATGCGCGGCAGCGAGTCGGCTGAATGGTACGAGTGGATCTATACGCGAGTGAACGACAATGTGCCGTACGACCAGCTGGTTGAAGGCATCGTCACCGCCACCAGCCGCAAGCCGGAGCAAAGTTACCTGGACTTCTGCAAAGAGATGAGCAGCATGTACCACGACGACGCCGACCAGGGCTACGAAGACCGGGACTCGCTGCACTACTATTGGGCGCGGCGTGATTTTCGTGAATTGGAAGCGCGGGCCATTGGCTTTGCCTATTCCTTCATGGGCATCCGCATCCAGTGCGCTCAGTGTCACAAGCATCCGTTCGACCAGTGGTCGCGTGACGATTTTCATCAGTTCAAGAATCTCTTTTCGCGTGTGAACGCCAGTCAGCGGTACGGAAAGAATGGCAGTGCCAAGGACCGCGAACAGTACGAAATGCTGGTCGAACAATTGGGTCTCAAGGGCCTCCGTGGCGGCGAGATGCGGCGCAAGCTGACCGACTTGCTCAAGGAAGGGAAGACGATTCCGTTCCCCGAAGTGTCGATGACAAATCGGCCATTGACAAGCCGCGAGGCGGAATACCCGAAGTTCACCCACGCCAAGATCCTGGGCGGCGACATCGTCGATATCCAGGGCAAGACCGACCCGCGGCAGGAATTGATGGATTGGCTGCGCCGCGAGGACAATCGCTATTTCGCCCATGCTTTTGTCAATCGTGTGTGGGCTTCGTACTTCAACGTCGGGATCGTCGAACCGGCTGACGATTTGAGTCTCGGCAACCCGCCCAGCAACAAGCCGCTGCTCGATTACCTGGCGAAAGGGTTCATTGACAGCGGATTTGACATGCACTGGGTGCATCGCACCATCGCCAACAGTGACACCTATCAGCGCAGCTGGAAATCGAACGACACGAACCGATTGGATGAACGCAATTTCAGCCGAGCGGTGCCGCGGCGGCTGCCGGCCGAGGTGGCTTATGACGCCTTGCAGCAGGCCACCGCTTCGGATGCGGCGATTGCCAAGATGCATGGCGATATCAAAGGCCGCGCAATCGCGATTTCCGGTGCTGATTATCGTAACAACCGAAACGGCAGCAGCTACGCGCTGTCGATTTTTGGACGCTCCACGCGCGATAGCAACTGCGACTGCGACCGCTCCATGGAAGCCACGCTGTTGCAAACGGTTTACCTCCAAAACGATCGCGAGACGTTGACGCTCATCGAAACCCGCCGCGATGGCTGGGTTGATCAGGTCGCGCGGGAGTTGAATCCGAAGAAGGCGCAGAATGACGATGAGGCACGTACCCTGGCGAACAGGTTGAGCTCCCTGCGCAAGCAGCTGGCACAGTACCAGCAGAAGTTGGAAAAACTGAGAATGGGTAAGGAAAACGAGGACCAAATCGCGTCGCTCGAAAAACGCCTGAAAGCCGGACGTGCTCGCGCGTCGGACATGCAAAAGCAGATCAACGCAATCCGGCAACAGGAAGCGGAAAAGCTGGCCAGCGTGGATGTCAAAGAGTACGTGAACGACGCCTACCTACGGACGCTGAGTCGCTATCCGACGGAAAACGAACTCGCTCGCAGCGAACAGTACATCCAGGACGCGAACGACACCGTCCAGGGACTCAAGGACTTGCTGTGGGCGTTGATAAATACGAAAGAGTTTATCGTCAACCACTAAGGCTTGTTTACAAATCGCAGGCGTTTCGCGACGCCGATTCAGGATACTTCACACCGAACATTTATTTGTTTTCGAAAGGATAAGATTATGGCAGTTCATCGAACCTGTGATGGAGCTTCACGTCGCGACTTCTTGAAAGTCGGTGTGATGGGCGGCGTTGGTTTGACTCTGGCCGGCTACTTGCGATTGGCGGAGGCCGGTGCGATCAACGGCGGCAAGGCACGCCACGGCATTTTCATCAATCTGGCCGGTGGTCCTTCGCACCTGGACACTTTCGACCTGAAGCCGGACGCGCCCGCCGAGTATCGCGGCACGTTCAACCCGGTCACGACCAATGTGCCCGGCATCCAGATCTGCGAGCATCTGCCGAAGTTGGCGTCGTGCATGGATAAATTCGCGATCATCCGCGGCGTGAGCCATACGCTGGGCGCCCACCGCCTGGGAAGTGAATACGTGAATACCGGCTCGCGTCCGCTGCCATCTCTGGAGTACCCGGGTTACGGCGCCGTCGTGGCCAAAGAGACAGAAAATGTGAACCCGCGTGATCTGCCTCCGTTTGTG
>CALBSZ010000397.1 GCA_937967665.1 uncultured Planctomycetaceae bacterium | reverse complement strand
GAGCCAGTCCCCTTTTGTCGCGACCGTGCGCTGTAGTAATAGTGTTGTTGGCGGACCTGGGGAAGTGGCGCGCCGTTGCGTCAGGTCTTGGCCAGCACATCCGCGGCCACGGCGCATAGTTGTTCCGCTTCCTGCCGCGTCTGGGCCTCGGCAATCGCGCGGACGATCGGTTCCGTGTTGCTGGCGCGGACCAGCAGCCACTTGTTGGGCCAATCCAGACGCAGCCCGTCCGCATGGTCGGCTTCGGCGTCCCGGAAGTGTTTTTCCAACGCTGCCAGCGCCGGCCGAATCTTGTCACGCTGCAAAGGGATCTTGGTCTTGTGGATTTCGTAGCGAGGCAGTTCATCGGCCAGCTCGCTGAGCGGCAGTTGTCGCGCGGCCATGGCATCCAGGACCAGTGCCATGCCGACGAAACTGTCGCGGACGTAGCCCACACGGGGATCGATCGGTCCGCCGTTCCCTTCACCTCCAAAGACGGCATCCTGTTCCTGCATCACGTCAACCACGTTCGCCTCGCCGACTGCCGCCCGAAAAAAGCGGCCACCATGCCGTTCGGCAATATCTTGAGACATCCGACTCGTGGCGCAATTGGTGACGACCGTGCCAGATCGACGTCGCAGGACATGATCCAAACACACGGCCAGCGTGTACTCTTCCCCGACGTAGCGACCTTGTTCGTCGATCAAGGCCAGGCGATCCGCATCGGGATCCTGGCAAAAGCCGACGACGCTGTGCGAAGCCAGTACGTCCGCGGAAACCGCCCGCAGGTTTTCCGCGGTCGGTTCGGGAACGTGGCTGAACTGGCCGTCCGGCACATCGCCCAGAAACGTCACGCGGCAGCCGAGCGCCTCCAGTAGCGGACGTCCCAGGACGCTGCCGGCGCCGTGATTGGAATCGAGCAGTACGGGAAACTGCCGCGCCCGAATCCTTTCGACGTCGACGGTGGCCAGCACCCGTTGCAAGTGTTCGCTGATGGGGTCGGTGCACGGCGATACCGATCCGATCTGATCGTGGCCTTGCCATGCAGGCTGCTGATCGCGATAGCGTTGCAGGACCTTTTCGCCCAGCCGCGCGGGCAGGACGCGGCCGTCGGGCGCGAACAATTTGATGCCATTGTATTCAGGCGGATTGTGACTGGCGGAAATCTGGATGCCCCCGGCCGCGTGGAGTTGTCTCACCAGCACGCCGGTCGTGGGAGTGGCCGCGATGCCCGCGTCGATCACGTCGCGGCCGACGGCGCAGAGTCCCCCGCGGATGGCGCCGGCCAACATGGCTCCCGTCGCCCGCCCGTCGCGCGTGATCACAATCGGCCCTTCGTCCAGTCCGGCGGCAAAGGCCGCGCAGAAGTCGATCGCCACCGGAGGCGTCAGGGTTTCACCAACAATGCCTCGCAGGCCGGAAACCGAAATGATTAGCTCGCTCATCGCCTCGCTCCGAATCAGGCCGAAAAATTGCCGCACCCGCTGTCTGCGGTTGCTGAGATGCTAATAGAAACTCATAATCCTAGGCAAGTGTATCTTTGCAGAACCAGAAAGCACCGAATCATGGGCGATGCCGTGGTTTGTGACCAATCCGAAGCGATCGCGCGTTGGGAGAATGCCGCCAAGGAAGGAACACTGTCTGACGGAGCCGTTGAGAACATCCGCATCTGGTTGACGGAGCCTCGCTATGCCGAATACGCGCCGCAGGTGGCCGAGCACCTGGCTGCCGGCAAGTTTCGCGAATTGGACGACGCCTTTTGGACAATCATTCCCTTTGGCACCGGAGGACGCCGCGGCCGGATGTACCCGATTGGCTCCAACGCCATCAATGACCGCACGATTGGCGAGAGCGCTCAGGGCCTGGCCGACTACGTCAAGCAGGCCCACGGAGCCGACGTCAAATTGTCGTGCGCCATCGCCTACGATACACGCCACAACTCGCGGCATTTCGCCGAACTGTGTGCCGGCATCATGGTTGCCGCCGGCTTCAAGGTCTACTTTCTGGACGACTATCGCAGCACTCCCGAACTGTCGTTCCTGGTGCGTTACAAGCAGTGTTCCTGCGGCATCATGGTGACGGCCAGCCACAATCCGCCCAGCGACGATGCCGGGAAGGTCTACTGGTCCACGGGCGGGGAAGTGCTGCCGCCCCGTGTCAAGGCGATCATTGACAAGGTCATGACAGTGGAAAACATCGCCTGCGAAGACTTCGCACAGGCACTGGCCGCCGGAGACGTGGTGGTCTGCACGGAAGAAGTCGATGCGGCGTTCCTGAACGCCTTGCGAGCCGAATCGCTCGGCAGCGAACGGAATATCAAGATCATCTATTCGCCTTTGCATGGCGTCGGCGCGAGCGCCGTATGTCCGCTGCTGGCCGCGGTCGGTTTCCAGGATGTGGAACTCTACGCCCGCCACGCGGAACTCAGCGGCGACTTCCCCAATGTGCCCGGCCATTCCTCAAACCCGGAAAATACCGCCGTCTTTGACGAGATCATCGAGCGGGCGAAGCAAGTTAAAGCGGACGTCATCCTGGCCTCGGACCCCGATTGCGACCGGCTGGGCGTGGCGGCTCCGCTGACGACCGATCCGGCTGGTGACTGGGTGACGTTGAACGGCAATCAGATCGCCGCCTTGCTTTGCGACTATGTCCTGGAGCAACGCCGCCCGCAACTGACGCCGGAACATTATGTTGTCACGACGCTGGTGACGACAAAAATGGTCGAACGCATCGCCGATTCGTACCATGTGAAGACCTACGGGGATAACCATGTCGGTTTCAAATGGATCTGCGGCAAGATGGACGAAGTCGGCCCGGAAAAGTTCCTGTATGGCACCGAAGAATCACACGGCTACCTGGTCGGCACCTATGCCCGCGACAAGGACGGTGCCGTGGCCAGCATGCTGATGGCCGAGCTGGCGGCCAAGGTCAAGGCGTCCGGGCAATCGCTGCACGAGAAGCTGGACGCCCTGTACTGGCAGCACGGCTATCATGCCGAGCACCTCACGAACGTCTTCATGGAGGGCTCGGAAGGCATGTCGCGGATGAAGGCGCTGATGGCCAAGCTCCGCACCAGCCCGCCGGAATCGTTGGCCGGCTGGAAGGTCGCCCGGATTCGCGACTACCTGAACCTCACCGCCACACCTGTCGGCGGGGCCCCGGAACCGCTCGATGCCCCGCGTGGCGACATGGTCATCCTGGACCTGGATCAGCAGGGCAATTACATCGCCGCGCGTCCCTCGGGGACCGAGCCGAAAGTCAAATTTTATTGTTTCACTTACGTCCCCGCCGAAATGCTCCACGATCTGGACGACACCAAAGCGACGATGAAAGAACGTCTCCAGCAGGTCGAAGAAGACTTGAAAGCATTCGTGGCGACGGTGTAGCCCGGAATTCGTCTCGAACATGTCGACTCCCGAAGAACCTTCCGCGCCGCGCGATTTCGTCGACGAACTGCCGTTTCGCCGCGCGGCAGCGAAGGTGCGTGAATTCCCGCAGTCGCCGGGCGTCTACCTGATGAAGGATTCGGCGGGCCGCGTCATCTATATCGGCAAGGCGACCAACTTGCGTTCGCGGGCCGGCAGCTATTTCCTCAAACAGGCGGAAGCAGAAGCGCGCACGGCCGCGTGGGTCCACGAAATCTGCGATGTCGACTTCGTCGCCTGCGAAAGCGAAGTTGACGCCCTGTTGATGGAATCGCGTCTGATCAAGGACACGCAACCGAAGTACAACAAGGAACTCAAGGACGATAAGACTTTTCCCTACCTGATGGTAACGACGCACGAGGATTTTCCACGCGTGGAAGTGACTCGCGAACCGAAACAGACCGGCGTGAAGCTGTACGGGCCGTTCGCCAACGCCGGTTCGCTGCGCGGTGCCGTGCAGGTGTTGCAAAAAATCTTCCAGTTCCGTACCTGCAGTCTGGATATCGAAGAACAGGACGAGCGTTGGCAGTGGTTCCGGCCTTGCCTGCTGGCCAGTATTCACCAGTGCACGGCACCGTGTAACCTGCGCATCAGCAAGGAAGACTATCGCAAGGACATCCGCCGCCTGCAAAAATTCCTGGAAGGAAACAAGAAGACGTTGCTGCGCGAAATGCGGGACGACATGCAGGCCGCCGCGAAGAAACTGGAATTTGAAAAGGCCGCGCGGCTGCGTGACGAGATTCACATGCTCGAAACACTCGACGACCGCGGCGAACTGGATACCCACGCGCAGCCCGAGGTGTTCTATATCGATCCCAAAAAGGGGCTCGCCGGCCTCCGCAAGGTGTTGAAGCTGGCCGAGCTGCCGCGGACGATCGAAGGCATTGACATCGCGCATCTGGGCGGCGGACAGACCGTGGCCAGCGTCGTGCAATTCATCGACGGCCTGCCGTTTAAGCCGGGATATCGCCGCTATAAGATCCGCGCCGTCGACGGGATCGACGATTTCCGCAGTATTCACGAGGTCGTTTCGCGCCGCTACAAGCGGATGTTCGACGAACAGGAAGTCTTCCCGGACGTGGTCCTCATCGATGGCGGCAAAGGGCAACTGCACTTCGCCATGTCGGCATTTGAGGAACAGCAGATCCAACCGCCGACGATGATCTCGCTGGCGAAGCGCGACGAGGAAGTATTCCTGCCGGGAGCGGCCGAACCGCTGAAGCTGAGTCGCCACAGCTTTTCGCTGCGGCTGCTGCAGTACGTGCGTGACGAGGCCCACCGGTTTGCCCAGCACTATCATCACATCATGCGGCGCCGGTCTACCTTCGGCGATTGACCCGCAGGCGTTCTTGCGGCGGCCGCGCAGGCTCGTTCGGTTACCGCCATGGCCAAAATGTACGTTGGCGCTCATCCGTTGTACAAAGCAAACGACCCGGGGTGCGAATCCATGCACCCCGTGTCGGGTCGCAGCCGGCACGGTGGTCGAACCACCGTGCAGTTCGCAGCCGGACGCGTCATGCATCCATACCCGCGGACTCGCAAACTGCGCGGGACAGCCTGCGTTGCTCGACCGTCGGTGGCCGCCGACGGGCGAGTCCGATCCGCGCTTGGCGAACAACGGACGGACGTATTGAGAAAGAGCCAGAAGAATCCAGAACGTTGACCGCGCCTGTTCGTAACAAAACCAATCCGCGGTCCCTTTCGCATTTCGAGCAGTCGTGCGTCGTGACCGCTCCCTTTGCCACTCGACGGCCGAAACGCGTAAACGATCAGCATATCGTCGCGGGGCGTCCGGTCAACGTTGCTTTTTTTAGCAAGCTGGAGAAGATTTCGACGTACGTCCTGTCGTCGATTCAACTTCGATCAACTGCTAGCGAACCGCGTTTTTCAAGATTTTTTTTGTTGCCAGCAGGCAATGCTAGCGGTCACGCAGCGAAGTGTAGAGTTTTTCATGGTTTTCGATCATGGCCGTCAGCGGGAAGTGCTGATCCACACGCTGCCAGTTCTGTTCCACCACCCGCCGCCGCCTCGCGGGATCGCGACATAGGGCGATCAATTGCCCAACGAAGTCGTCAAGATCCTGACGGCTGGCAAGGCAATCGCAAGACGACGCGCCGAGTACTTCGCGGGTACCTTCGGTGTCGGTCGCCACCAGCGGCACGCGGGCGGCCATCGCTTCGAGCAACACGTTCGACATGCCTTCCCAGCGTGAAGGAATGGCCAACACGTCGATCCGCTTCAGCAGGGCCTCGGTCCGCGCCTGCCAGCCCAGGAAGTGAACGCGTGCTTCAAGACGCAACCGTTTGACGCGTGCTTCCAACTGCCGGCGTTGCGGACCGTCGCCGGCAATGACGATCTTCCAATCGCGCAGCTGTTCCAACAACCGCGGGGCAGTGTCGAGCAAGCGATCCACTCCCTTCTGCCGCTGCAGTCGGGCGATGCACCCAATCACGGGCGTAGCGGCATCGACACCGAACGGTGACAGGTCGTACGGCGCCACGTCGTCGAATCGGGACACGTCAATTCCGTTGGGTATCACATGCAAGCGGCTTTCGGGAAGTCCGATTTTGTTTGCGGCGTACTGTGCCACATCCCGGCTGACGCAAACGTGGGCGTCCGCGTGTTGCGTACAGCGGCGTTCCAACCGGCGGCGGAACCAGTTTTCGTGCGTCACGCGAATACCGGTGACCAGGCGCGGCACGTTCGCCCGGCGCGCGGCCAGGCTGCCGAGCACGTTGGCATGAAACAGGAACGTCTGGACCAGGTCGGGCTGCAGCTGCTGGAAACAGTTGGCCAGGAGCCGCAAGCCGCGTCGAAACGACCGTGACGAATCCAGTCCCAGGAATTCCATGTTTATTCCGGCAGCCTCCAACGCCGTGACCAGCGCGGCACGTTCCGCCGCGGGACGACCGGCGAGTGAAAACACGTGGGTTTCGAAACGCGCGCGATCCAGGCCCAGCGACAGGGCCGCAAGACATCGCTCGGCACCCCCGACTCCCAATTCCGTCGCGACCATCGCGATTCGCATGCGTGCGGTAGAGGTGGTCATCGAGGTCATTATCACTCGCCGCGACGCCAGAGGACATTCTCAGTAGACGGTTCAGTCTCTATACTGTGGCACGTTCCCAGCACTTGCGATAGGCGAAATGTCCGAAATTGACCAATACGATTACGATCTGCCTCCACACCTGATCGCGCAGCAGCCGCTGCATCATCGAGCCGACGCGCGGTTGATGGTGATTCATCGCCAAGACAGCACGATCCAGCATCGCCATGTGCGCGACCTGCCGGAGATCCTGCGGGCGAACGATTGTCTGGTCTTGAACAATACCAAAGTGATTCCGGCACGCCTGGTTGGCTATCGGACGCGCACGCATGGCCGGTGGTCCGGACTTTTCCTGGAAGAAGATCGTCACGGCGTCTGGCGGGTGCTCGGCAAAACGCGCGGGAAGATGGAAGTGGGCGAATTGATCACGCTGGTCGATCGTCCTCTTCGCGACGTCGTTCAGTTGCGCGTACTGGCCAAACTGGACGGTGGTCAGTGGGCCGTGCGGCCGGAGTCCCAGGTCCCCACGATGGAACTGCTCGGCCAGGTCGGCCGCGTTCCCCTGCCGCATTACATCCGTGGTGGAGAAATGGTCGATGCGGACGGCGAAAATTACCAGACGGTGTTTGCGAAAGAGCCGGGTGCCGTGGCAGCGCCGACGGCCGGGTTGCACTTCACCGACAAGTTGCTTGAGCAATTGGAACAGCGCGGAATCCAACGTCAGTACGTCACACTGCATGTCGGTATCGGCACCTTCCGCCCGGTCAAGGCGGAACGGCTCGAGGATCACGTGATGCATCAGGAATGGGGCGTGATCTCCGCCGATACCGTGGATGCCCTGGAAGAAACGCGCGCGGCGGGAGGGCGCGTCGTGGCGGTCGGGACGACCTCCGTGCGCATCCTGGAAACCGCGGGCGGCTCCGGATCACTGTCCGCGTGGCAGGGCGAAACGGATTTGTTTATCCGGCCACCGTATGAGTTCAAGGCGGTCGATGCGCTGCTGACGAACTTTCATCTTCCCAAGAGCACGCTGCTGGTGCTGGTGCGAACGTTCGGTGGCGACGCGCTGATGAAACGCGCGTATGCCGTGGCCGTTGACGAAGAATACCGGTTCTTCAGCTACGGCGATGCCATGTTGATCCTCTGAAACGAAATCAACACCAGCTACAACTTGTGAGAAGCGGCGTTACTGACTGTCGCCGTTGTCGGGCGGCAGGGCCTGGTGCCAGGCGATGATCTGCGCGGTCAGCCGCGCGGTGATCTCCGGATGCCGGTCGGACAGATTCCGGGTTTCACCGCGGTCCGAATTCAGGTCGTACAATTCCGGTTCGATACCGTCGTATTCGCAGAGCAGCTTCCATTTGCCGTCGCGAATGGCCAGATCAGGCAAGTCCTCGTCGCCGTAGAATGCATCGCGATCCGGGGGACGTTGAAAGCAGAGGGCGGCCGTGCGCGAGCCGCCGTCACCCAGCAGCGTGCCGGGCAGGGCTTCGGCGTCGAACGTTACTCCGGCCGGCGGCGGCGGTCCGGTGATTTGCAGCAGGGTGGGAACCAGATCGATGGCCGCGAAGACGGAATCACGGTCCACGTAGTTAATCTTCTTCAGGTAACCCGGTCCCCAGACGACTAAGGACGACCGTATGCCTCCTTCGTACAGCTGCGTCTTGAAGCCGCGAAACGGCCCGGCGGAACCGGCATCGGGTTCCGGCCCGTTGTCCGAGCACACCAGGATGAGCGTGTTCTCGCGGAGCGCGGCGGTGCTGTGGATGTAATCGAACAACTTGCCAAGTTGCCGGTCCATTTCGGCCAGCACGCTGCGGTACAAACCGCGTTTCCCATCCGCCCATTTGTCCACCGGCGGCCAGTAAGGGCTATGCACGTCGTCGGGCCAGAGATTGATATAGAAATTCTGGTTTGCCGCCTGAGCGCGTTTGATAAACGGGATGGCCGCGTCGACAAAACCGCCCGTGATCCGGGAACGCAGCATCCACTGATACCCCTCACCCAGCCGCTCGGCATCTTTCCAGATCTTCCCGGGCTTGTCTTCGCCGGGCCGCAGGACCAGCGGCAGCAGCTTCGGCCCCATGCCTTCGAAGTTGGTGAGCGATACGTCAAAGCCATAATCGGAAATCGGCGGTGCGTCATCCACGTTGCGCTGGCCGCCCATATGCCACTTGCCAAAGTGACCGGTCGCATAACCGGATTCCTGCAACGAACGGGCCAGCATCGGCGCGCTCGGGTCCAGCCACTGCGCCATGCCGCGCCGCCGGTTGTGATCGCGATTACTGAGATACGAAGTGATCTTCCAACGCTGCGGATACTGACCGGTGGAAATGGCAGTGCGCGACGGCGAACAGATGGGTGAATTCACGTAGAACTGTTCGAAACACAGGCCCTCGCTCGCCAGCCGGTCGATCTGCGGTGTCTGCACGTCCGCGTTGCCGAAACACGAAAAATCTCCCCAGCCCATATCATCGATAAACACCAGGACGATGTTCGGCCGTTCGGCCGAAGCCAGCGGAAGGTGCGGCATGCCCATCGCAGCGGCCGCAAGAACAGCCGCAAGCAGCATCGCCGACATGGGCACGGGCAAACAGTGATTCCGATTCATCGTTGCGGGTCCCTCCACCTGCCAGGTTACATGGCCCTCGTTTCGCGGTATGGCGGCTCATTTTAGGTCGCCCGCACGCGTCACACAACAGGCTGCGACGCCCCTACCGCGATCGTTTTCCCGGGATCGTTGCAATCACAATGCCAGCCCGTCTACTTTTGAGTTCACGCGAAGAGGTTTATACTACGAATTCAAATTCATCCTCCGACCTAAAGGATTCATCATGTCGCTCGTCGATACCGAACACGTGCTGGTTGTCCCCACCGACGTTTTTCATCAGCTCGGGCATTTCCAAGGCTTCAGCGGTGACGTCGAGCGTTATCTGGACGCGCTCCTCCGCCCGGCCCACACCAGCTACCTGCCGCGCGGCGACATGGAACAGGATCCCAACTACAAACAGTTGATTCCCTACGTCATTTTTCGTCACACGCAGGATGATGGTACGGTGACGGTCTTTCAGTACACGCGCGGCAAGGGGCAAGGCGAGAAGCGGTTGCACGCGAAGCGAAGTATCGGCATCGGTGGCCACATCTCGACAGATGACGCCCAGGAAATCAACCCTTACGCGGAAGGCATGCGGCGCGAATTGGACGAGGAGGTCGTTATCGATACCCCGTATCGCGAAACATGCGTCGGCCTGATCAACGACGATGAAACAGCAGTGGGCAAGGTTCATCTCGGTGTCGTCCACATTTTTGACGTTGAATCGCCGCGAGTCCGTTCGCGGGAAGAGGACATTTTGGAAACCGGCTTTGCCTCCGTGCAGGACTTGCTGCAAGATCTGGACGGATTCGAAACCTGGTCGCAGATTTGCTTGCAAGCTCTGTTTGGGAAACAATAGTTGAGCAGCCAATTTTCCACCCGCTAGTGCGAAATCATGCTCGATCTTCCCGTATACATGGACAACCAGTCGACCACGCGCGTCGATCCCCGCGTTGTGGAGGCAATGCTGCCCTATTTCACTCAGCAATACGGCAACTCGGGCAGTACCAGTCACGTCTTCGGCTGGCAGGCGCAGGAAGCAGTGGATGCCGCGCGCAGCACGATCGCTGCCAGTATTGGCGCCAGCCCGCGCGAACTCGTCTTCACCAGTGGAGCCACGGAAAGTAACAATCTGGCGCTGCGCGGTTATTGCCTGCGCCGAGGCCAGACTTCCGGGCAGATTGTCAGTGTGTCCACCGAACACAAGGCCGTGTTGGATCCGTTGGCGCGGTTGGAGCGGCGTGGATTCGACGTGACTCGCCTGGATGTTACGCAGCAGGGAGATGCCCGCGCCGGTTGGTTAGACCCGGCTGCCGTGGCTGCCGCCATCTCCGACGATACGGTCTTGGTCTCGGTGATGCTGGCGAACAACGAAATTGGCGTCATTCATCCGTTGGCCGAGATTGGCCGCATCTGCCAGCAGCGCGGTGTCGCGCTGCATTGCGATGCCACTCAGGCCGTCGGCAAGATCCCCGTCAACGTCGACGAGTTGCAAGTTGACCTGCTGAGTTTCTCGGCCCATAAAATTTACGGGCCCAAGGGCGTCGGCGCTCTGTACGTGCGGCGGAAGCGAGTCCGTCTGGAGGCGCAGATCGACGGGGGCGGCCAGGAACTCGGCCTCCGCAGCGGGACCTTGAATGTCGCTGGGATCGTCGGGTTTGCCGAGGCGGTTCGGTTGTGTTGCGACGAGATGCCGGTCGAGTCGCGGCGCGTCGCGCAGTTGCGGCAGCGCCTGTACGAAGGCCTGAGGCAGATTCCGGATGTGACGCTCAACGGCCCGGAACTCGATCCCGAACTGCGGTTGCCCCATAACCTGAACTGCTCCTTCGCCTACGTGGACGGAGAAGCGCTGATGATGAGCATGAAGGACCTGGCGGTTTCCAGCGGCAGCGCCTGCACGTCGGCCAATCCGGAACCGAGTCACGTGCTGCGTGCCATCGGCCTGTCCGACGACCAAACGAAATCCAGCTTGCGTTTCGGTTTGGGACGCTTTTCCACCGCCGAGGAAGTTGAGTTTGCCGTGCAAGCGGTGAGCGAAACTGTCCAACGCCTGCGGCGGATGAGCAGCATGGCCTGAACGGTAAGAATGCGGAAAAACCAAGGAAAATGCAAAACTTTTGACACGTTCGCCGATTCCGCACTTCCCGATCTCGACTCGATTGTATATTTTAGACATAGTTAGATGCGCAAAATCAATCGTTACCGTGACGAATCAGGAGAAGAAATATGGCCGTTAAATTAACAGAAAGTGCTGCCAAGGAAGTCAACCGAGTCCGGCAAGACCAGAAGATCGAACCGGAACTGCTGCTGCGGATTGGTGTGGCCGGCGGCGGTTGCAGCGGTTTCAACTACACGCTTGGTTTTGACAAGGACTACGACGAAACGAACGACAGCAAGTTCGAGCAGCACGGGGTTGAGTTCGTCGTCGACAAGAAGAGCGCCCTGTACCTGGACGGCACCACTTTGGACTTTTACGAAGGGTTGGAGAAGCGCGGCTTCACGTTCGACAATCCCAATGCCGTCAAGAGCTGTGGTTGCGGCCAATCTTTCCAGGCGTAGCCAGACCGGCGAAACTTGGAAGGAATCATCCTCATGGGATTTAACGGGCCACCACAAACACGGTGGCTCGTTTTGCGCGCGGACCGTTCTCGCCTGGCGGCTGGTATTTGCTTAGTACTACAGCGCAGGGTTGACGGTAGCAGGGGACTGGCTCCATCGTTGTGTTTGGTTCGTCCCGGAAAACCCGGTGGATCG
>CALBSZ010000396.1 GCA_937967665.1 uncultured Planctomycetaceae bacterium | reverse complement strand
GTGGCTGGGTTCGAACGACAGTGAGCTCACAGGCTGCACAATACTGGGGGCTCGCTTCACTCGACTCCAGCCACACAACCCCAATGCTTCTACTTGAAAAAGGACCAGGACTTCAGCGCACGGCGAACGGGACAGACGTCACGATCCGCCCCTCACCCTCAATGTTGGCTCGCTGCGCGGCCGCGGACTGCGGGTTGTAGCGTGTAAAACAGTAATGACGAGGCAAACTGTTCGGCCTCGGGAAAGTTTATGGGCGATACTTTAGTGCGGGAGATGTGAAAACCGATGCCGAGATTGGGACGACGCGCCCCGACGAAGCAGGTAAAGAGTGAATGATCCACTGAAGACAACCCTGGACTTGCTGGGCCACATTAACAATGAGGCGGCGGTTGAAGTCTTGACCGGAATTCTCGACGGTCCGGAATCGCCGCTGCAAATCCCGGCGCTGAAAGCGATGCTGGTTCGCCGCGACCCCGTGGCGCCGGTTGAATTGCTGCGGCGCTGGCATACGATGGACGAATCGTGGCGGCAGGTCATCGCGGATCATGGCATCCGGCTGGAGCGCGCCATTCGCGACGCGATCCTGGGTACCGATGAACAGCTCTGCATGAATGCCTTCGATGCGGCGATTACCGTTGCCGACTACGACTTGATTCCGGTTCTCATCACGCTGGCCGAAGATACCGGCAACCCGCGTTCCGACCTGGGAGCGACGGCCATTCTGAGCCTGACCGAAAAGCTGCACGACGAAATCGCGGGTCCCCGAGACTACAGCAACCGCCGCAACCCGCAGATCATTCGGGTGCGCGTCTGCGGCAGCCTGGAAAAATCGGTCCCGCGATTCAAGCGGCACCACCGCTTGGAAATCCTGGAAGCGTTCCTGCTGGTGACGGCACGGGACAATTCGACACTCAAACAGATCCTCCAGAATCCGCATGACCCGCTCTTCCTGAAGCTCACCGAAATGCTCCAGGAAAGCATGCGTCCCGGAATCATGCGTCTGCTGGCGAGTTTCCTGGACGACACGCACGCGCCCTCGTCGGCACTCAAGACCCTGGCTTTCCGCCGCGACGTTCCCTTCTTGCGCCAGTACTTCAAGATGCTGCACGGAAACTTTACGCAAAATGTCCGGCGCAACTTGAAGCGGATCGAGGTCTTTAACTGGGTGCGGGACGACTTGAGTGTCCTGTACGCCATGGATGTCGAGGAACAAGCGGCCGCGGTAATGGCCATTAATTTGTCGGGAATCCCCGCGGACGACAAGTTCAAGGTCGTTTCGCTGATGCTTGATCGCGGCAATGTGGGAGGCCGACGGGAAGCCGCCCGCGCGTTGGCCAGGTTCCACAACGCGCAAGCCAACGAACTGGCAATGAAGGCGCTGCGCGATGCGGATCCCGAAGTGGAAGCGGCCATCGTCGCCCAGCTACGCAGCCGTCACCTGCCCGATGCCATGTCGATTCTGATTGACAAGCTGGACAGCGAACACGAAGTCGTTCGCGACGCGGCGCGCGAAGGGCTGGCCGAGTTCAACTTTGCCCGATACCTTTCCGCATTTGACATGCTGGACGACGAAGTTCGCCACAACACAGGGCGTCTGGTCAAGAAGGTCGATCCGGAAACAGTCCCGGGACTCGCTAAAGAACTGGCCTCGGGGTCCCAGCCGCGTCGTACGAGGGCGTTGGAAATCGCCGTCGTCATCGACGCCGTGGAAGAGCTGGAAGAGGAGATCATCGACATGATCAAGAGTGACAACCATGTCACGCGCTGCGAGGCCGCGCGCACACTGGCGCGCTGCAATACCGAAGCCACGCGACTGGCGCTGCGCGAGGCCCTGCTTGATAGCAGCGGGCCCGTTCAGGAAGCCGCGGAAAATTCGTTGCAGGCACTGGCCGAGCTGACAAGCCTGGCGGCGGACGAGTTTCCAATCGACCTGAAGATGCTGGCCGCCAGCTGCAGCGAGGAGGACGTGGAGCAACTGCCGGCCGGCGGTGAACCACGCATCCGGGAGGAAATGGCCCCGTGATCGCGTTTTACCGGCGGCATCTTGCCACCCTTTACACAGAGTTCATCGGCGACGGATGGTTGCTCGGCCAAACCGACCGCTTTAGCGCCATGGGACGTCAGTTCCGCCACGGCCGCGAGAACTCCGATTTCACCAGCGCGATCATCCTGTCGATCGTGCTGGCCCTGGTGGGAGTCACCGCGTGGCTGATCGTCAAGTACCTCAGCCGGAAAGAGAAGGCGGGGTATCGGAACCCCAAGGAACTGTTCCTGGACTTGTGCCGAGCGCATCAGCTGAATCGCCGTGAGCGAGCGCTGTTGCTCCAACTGGCTCAGGACCATCAACTGGCGCAGCCGGCGGCCATCTTCCTTTCACCTCGACTCTTCGAATCGGCACAGGAACCGGATTCCGAGGCCGCTCAGCGGGAGGCATTACTGCAGATCCGAGACCGGCTGTTCGGGGCACCCGCGGACGAGGCCGCAGTGTTGAGCAACTAGTTCCACCACCAGGTTGCGTTTTCGCCGGTCGGCTTCGCGCGGAGGTTGCCAACTTCGGGAACCGTTTCCACTCGGCTGACGACGCCCCACGAGTCGATGTCGACACCGCCGGAAGCGGAAACGTGCAGTCCACCTCGCGATCGCAGGAAGCTGACTTGCGGATCCACCGTCGTGGGCTCAAAGAATTCATAGGTCTGGTAGCCGTCGTCCGAAGTGATCAGCGGAATGCTGCAGCCGGCTTCTTGCAGTAAACCTTCTTTCTCGATCAAAGCGGCCACGACACACATGTCCATGACGTTTCGCAGCTGGCCAAAGACTTCGTCCTTGGCGGCGAGTTCTTCGTAGTGAGCCGTCATGTTGTCCGCCCATTTCTGGGCCGCAGCGTTCTTGCGTCCGGACCCTTGAACCTGACCTTGCGCGTCCACCAGATCGTCTTCGGTCAAAACTTTCACGCCGGGACCGCGCAGTTCCCAAGCAAGCTTGTCGGCACTGCAGGCCAGCGGCTCGTAGTTGCACGCCAGCCACCAGCGCGGATTCGAAGACAAATCCTGCGGGGTCTTGCTGATCATCTGCATGAAGCTGGTCATGCCGGGAACCGGTGATTTCTCCAGGTTCATGGCGAAACGTTTCATGCGATAATCGGCGGTCACCAGCACCCGTGCCAGATGTGTCTTGCCGGAAATGCCGTTGATCGAGATCTTTTGAGGTCCAAAGGCCTTCTTCATCTCGGCTTCCAGGACTTTCGTATTGATGCGTCCTCTATTGTTCGACCACTTCTGCAAGACGGCATTCAGATTCCGATAACCTTCCTCGGTTGGGTCGATCGAGACGGAAATGCCTTGCTGCCGGGCGGCGTGGACGCTGCGAAAGGCTGCCAGCAGGTCGTCGACCTGCAAGACCGGACGGCCCGTGGTCACACCGACAACGCTGGGAGCAGGACCTTCCTCGTTGATCACCCAACCCTCGGCAGGACCGGCCAGCACGATGTCATTCAATTCGGGGTAGACAAACACATACTGGATGCGCTGCAGTCCAGCCAGGTATTGCACTTCGTTGGGAATCTTGTAGTCCCGCTTGATGCCTTCGGCGAGCGCCGCTTCCAGGCCGCGTAAGGAAATCCGCCGCAGGGCTACCGGAGCATTCAAGTCCTCCGGGGGCGCCTGGGTGCGTTCCCGCAGTCGAGTCAGCAGTTCGGCCTTCTTGTTGGAAGGCGGTTGCGCCACCACGCCAGATGCGTCAATCAGCACGCCACCGACCGCGTTGTTGCGGTTAAACCCGTTGTTGTGACCGGCGTAGGCAATGGTCGCGGCCGTTGCGATCAGCGTCAATCCCACAGCAAGAAAGCGGAACCCCGTTTGTGGTTTCCAAGTACAGCTCGGCATCACGGTGCCTCCTGTGAAGAGTATGAGAATCAACTTGCTTGGGTTGTTTCGACGTCTCTGTTCCGACTCGACGTACCCGTAAGCCTTACCCGAGTGTGAGTAGCCTTGCCCGAGTGTGATTCAAGATTAGTATTTGACTTCCTTTTAGGATAACGTTGGCGATGCTTTTTTTCAAGATTTTCTCGCCGCTTCCCAAAGCAATCCGATACGAATGCGCTCGGTTGAAAGGCTACCGTTCGTCGGGATCCTGTCGGTTACAACCGTTGTACCGGAAGGCGGAATTGGGCCCGTTACCAGCGGCGGCTTGTAGGCATTCCGAATAATCCGAGTAAAATAGAGCGCAACCCGATCAGGGGGCACCCTTCGAAGTTCCTGGCCGGCGTGTCACGACTTCACTGGCTGCCAACCAAGGAACACACAAACGGCCTCGTAATGCTGGCATATCTGGTAATCCGAGAAGGCTCGAAATGGACCGACGTCTTTCGTCTGGTTCCCGGCCGAACGGCCACCATTGGTCGGGCTGCCACAAATAGCATCGTAATTAAGGACGAACGTTGCAGCCGGTATCACGCCGAAATCTTCATGACGCAAGGCGACTGGACCTTGCGCGACTTGGAGAGTCGGAATGGCACGACCATTGGCGACGAGCGGATTCACGGCGACTACACGCTGACGCCTGGCGAGGTCATTCGGATTGCCCATTGCCAGCTGGCGTTTGTTCACGATCTGTCCAAAGCTTTTCCGGACGGTGGCGGGACGGTGCCGCTCAAGCAGCTGGAAGTTAGCGAAGAAACGGTATCGGCGCAGTTGGCGGATTCCGGTGATTCTCATGTGCTGGATTCCTTTGAGCCGACCACGATCACGCACCGCAGCGGCCAAACCAAGTTTCTCAAAGCGCATGAGGTCGACGACAACGCGATTCCCAAGGTGGGGCGGGCAGCGACGAAACTCTGCCGCCTGGCATTCGACCTGGCCAATCAAACGAAGATTTCCGACGTGGCCAACATGGCGCTGGAAGGGTTATTCGAGGGGACTCATGTCGACGCCGGGGCGGTGCTGCTGGCACCTCGCGATCTGGAGGGCCCGCCGCTCGGCACCGACCTGGAGGTCGCGTCGATGCGCACGGACACGCAGCCGCGCTACCATCGCGTTTCGGGCTTCCTGGCGAACACCGTGCTGCGGGAAGGCGAGGCCGTGCTGGCGCGGAACGTTGAAGACGACAGCACGCTGGGGAGTCGCGACAGCAAGGGCGAGATCCATTCGACGAGCGTCATCTGCGCTCCGATTCGACAGGACAATCACGCCATCGGGCTGATTCATCTCTACTCGACGGGCGACGACAAGATGCTGGATCCCGACGACCTCGAATTCACTCTGGCGGTGGCCGATAACGTGGCACTCGCACTGAAGAATCTCAGTCGTCAGCAGCAGCTCGCCGAAGAAGTCTCGCAATCCAAAAACGAAATCGTCCAACTGCGCAAGCAGCTGGGCAGTGAAAGCGAAATCGTCGGATCGGGTTCGGTGGTCCAGCGTCTGCAGCAGGACATCGCGCGTGCCGCGCCGAGCAAGGCGACGGTCCTGATTCGGGGCGAGAGCGGTGTTGGAAAGGAACTGGTGGCCCGCGCGATCCACTTTGCCAGTCCGCGGAAGAAAGGGCCGTTCGTCTGCCTGAACTGTGCCGCGCTTTCCGAAACGCTGCTGGAGAGCGAGCTCTTCGGTCACGAACGGGGAGCCTTCACGGGCGCTACGGAGCGGAAAGTGGGCAAGTTCGAAGCGGCGCATCGCGGCACGCTGATGCTGGACGAGATTGGAGAGATGAGCCCCAGTATTCAGGCTAAGTTCCTCCGCGCCCTGGAAGGTCACCCGTTTGAACGCGTGGGTGGAAACCAGCAGATCAAGGTGGATGTCCGCGTCATCGCGGCGACCAACCGCAATCTCGAGCGGGCTGTGGCGGACGGTGCGTTTCGCCGCGACCTTTATTTCCGCCTGCATGTGGTCGAAATTCGGGTCGCTCCGCTGCGCAAACGCCCCGAGGACGTGATGGAACTGTCGAAGTTCTTTCTGGATCGCTACAACGAAGAAACGGGGCGGCGGATCCTGGGCTTTACGGACGAAGCCCTGGCGTTGATGCGCGACTACCACTGGCCGGGCAACATTCGCGAATTGAAAAACGTCGTCGAACGCGCGGTCGTCTTGGCGCGGGGGGACCGCATTGATGTGGACGACATGATGCTTTCCAACCTGGCGTCGGCGAGCGAGTCGGGAATCATTCACTTACCTGCCAATACGTTTGAACCGAAATCACTCGCCGACATGGAACGTGCTCACATTCAGGCCACGTTAGAGTCGACCGAATGGAACAAGAGTAAGGCCGCCGGGATCCTGGGCATCGAGCGCTCGACGCTTGACCGCAAAATCCGCCGCTACGAATTGAAGCCCCGGTAAGTCACCCCAGCAGGCTCGGCGCCTCCGCGCCTTACAGCGTCCCTTTGGTACTGGGGATACCGGTCATGCGTGGATCGGATTCAAGGGCCGCGCGTAGCGCCCGCGCGGACGCTTTGAAAATGGCTTCGCTGATGTGATGGCTGTTCCGTCCGTGGTGCAGCATGACATGGAAGTTGCAGAGCGCATTCGCGGCGACGGCCTGCCAAAAGTCCTCCACCAATTCACTGTCGAAGTCGCCGATCTTCTGGGATGGAAAGGACGCGTTAAAGACCAGGAAATAGCGGCCGCTCAGATCCAAGGCCACGGTGACCAGCGTCTCTTCCATGGGCAGCGTGAAGTGGCCGTAGCGGCGAATGCCCGCTTTGTCGCCGCACGCCTGGCGGATAGCCTGGCCCAGGCAGATGCCAACGTCCTCGACCGTGTGATGCTGATCGACCTCCAGATCCCCGCTGGCCTCCACCGTCAGATCAAACGCGCCATGCTTCGTAAACAGCTGCAGCATGTGATCGAAAAAGCCGATGCCCGTGGCAATGTGACTCTGTCCCGTACCGTCCAGGTTCAATTCCAGGCGGATCTGGGTTTCGGCGGTATTGCGTTCGATCTTGGCAGTTCGGGACATTTCACACCATTGTCTTCAGCAAGGCCAGGCAGGCGCCAACCTGTTCGTCGGTGCCGACACTGACGCGCAGACCATCTCCCCACTTGGGATAGTTCATATATCGGACCAGGACACCGTTGGCTTTGAGTTGTTCATACAGTGGACGCACGGGCGTCGTATGACTGGCCCACACGAAGTTGGCTTGTGACGGTATTGCGTTAAATCCCAGCTGTGTCAGGCCGTCGAGCAGGTTCTGGCGGGTGCCTACCACCATGGCCCGGTTCTGCTTCAGCCAGGCTTGATCGTCCATCGCGGCGGTGGCTGCCGCGATCGCAAGGGAGTCGCAATTGTAGGAATCCTTGACTTTCGCCAGCTGTTCTATCATCTGGGGCTGGGCGACCAGGTAACCGAATCGCAATCCCGCCAGGCCATAGGATTTGCTCAATGTACGCGACACCATGATCTTTTCGTTTTGCCCGACCAGGTCAATACAGTTGTCGTCCGCGAAGTCGGCGTACGCCTCGTCTACCAGCAACGGGCAGTCCAACTGCTCGGCCAGGTTCAGGATCGAGTCCTTGCTCACCACCGTCCCGGACGGGCTGTTGGGGTTCGGCAGAAAGACCAGGCGCAATTTGTCGCGCTGCTCAAAAAAGGACTCGGTCAATGACCAATCCGGAGCAAACGAGATCTCTTCGGCCAGTGCGCCTTGGATTTCCGCGAGCGTCTTGTAGAGCACGTAGCTGGGATACGGAAGCCGCAGCAGTTCCCCTTCGCCGACGAAGGCGCGAGTCAGGATTGTGAGGATGTCGTCGCTACCGTTGCCGCACAGGATCCAGTCCGGTTCCACCCCCAGCACTTCGGCCGCACGAATGCGAAACGAGGTCGCCCGTGGGTCCGGGTATCGCATGAGCCCTCGATCGGCCGCATCGCGAATGGCCTGCAGGACGCGCGGTGACGGCGGATAGGGGTTCTCGTTGGTGTTCAGCTTGACGAATTTTCCACCTTGCGGCTGCTCGCCCGGTACATAACCCGACATCGCGGCGATGTTGTCACGGAAGTATTTCATAACGGTTTGTCTGGTTCTCGTTGGTTTGGATTAACGACTGCTTTCGCTCATGCCGATCATCGCAGGAATGCCTTGCCCACCGGCAATTTCGGTGCCATGGCAGCGCAGTATCGGGATGTTTCGGGAGTCTTGTCCAGGTCAGCGTAAGCGAATATCGACGCTCGCGCGATGGGCGGTGAGTCCTTCTTTGTCGGCCAGCATTTGCACGTCGCCGGCGGCTCGTCGCAACCCTTCACGATCGTAGGCAATGACACTGCTGCTGCGGAGGAAGTCGTTGGCGGAAAGCCCCGATGCCCAGCGCGCCGTACCGCCGGTCGGTAAGACGTGGGAAGGTCCGGCCACGTAGTCCCCCAGCGCCACGGGCGTGTAGTTGCCCAGAAAGGTCGCGCCCGCGTGATGCAATTGGTCCAGCAGCCTTTCGGCGTCTTCCGTGGCGACGTGCAGGTGTTCGGGAGCCAGCAGGTCCGTCAGTTCACAAGCCTCAGCCTCGTCCCGCGCTAAAATCAACGCGCCGAATGCTTCCAGGCTTTGCACGGTAACGTCGCTGCGCGACAGGCTGGCAACTTGCTTTCGCAGCTCCGCCGCGGTGGCCTCGAGCACGTCCTTGCTCCACGTAATCAGAATGCTTGCCCCCGGCGCGTGTTCCGCCTGTGCCAGCAGGTCGGCCGCGGTGAAGTCGGGGCGAGTGGTGTCGTCGGCGATGACCACCACTTCACTCGGTCCGGCAATGGAATCGATATCCACGTCGCCATAGACGTGTTTCTTGGCGAGTGCCACGAACAGGTTTCCGGGTCCGACGATCTTGTCGACGGGGCGGATCCCTTCGACACCGTAAGCCAACGTCGCCACCGCCTGGGCGCCCCCCATGCGATAGACTTCTGTGATCCCCAACACGCCGCAAACGGCCAACACATCGGGATTATTCGCACCGAATTCGGTCGGGGGCGCGACCACGACAATTTCTTTCACGCCGGCGGCCTGGGCGGGTACCGCGGTCATCAAGACGGTGGATGGGTAGGCGGCCGCGCCGCCGGGTACGCAGACGCCGATCCGTTCCAGAGGCAGATAGCGTTGTCCAAGCTTGACGCCGTCCCGCTGAATGTAGGTGTCACGGTGCAGGATGGCCGACTGGAATTCCAGGATGTTATCGCGAATGCGGCGAATGGAATCCAGGAACGCGGGAGCGGCTGCGGCGGCCGCCTGCTCTATGGCCTCCTCCGGGACGCGCAGCGTCTCGGCCGTCAGCACAGCGCCGTCCAGTTTTTCGCAATAATGTAACAGCGACGCCAACCCAGACTCGCGGACGTTGCTGCAAATATGCTCGACGACCTGCTGCGGCGACAGGGGTTCGCCGAACACTTCCATGGTGAGTGCCCTGCCGCGCTCGCTGACCACGTTCCCCTGTGGACTCAGCTTTTCACGCAAGGCTTGCAGATCCCGGGAAAAACCGTCGGCGGTGGTTTCAAGGCGTTGGATGGCGAGAGGCGCGTCAGTCATGGAATTCCGGCGGGGGTGTGGTTATGATTGGCACTGGACCGCGTTCGTGTGCCCTGCCCTGGGACAACCACGGACTGGGACAACCGCGGACTGGGACATGAAATCGAGCGATCACGTTCACTCCATTGTGTGCGGTATTGAGCTGGTGGGAAAGGCCTGACATGCAGTCGTCCATTGATTTACGCAGCGATACAGTGACTCGGCCATCTCTGCCCATGCGCGACGCCATCGCCAATGCCGAGGTGGGCGATGACGTCATTGATACCGACCCAACGGTCGAGCGGTTGGAGCGGTTGACTGACGAGATACTCGGCAAGGAAGCGGCGATTTACACGCCGGCGGGCTCGATGACCAATCAGATTGCCGTGCGGATTCACTGCAAACCGGGGGACGAATTTTTATGCGAGGCCGGTTGCCATATCTACAATTACGAACAGGCCGCGTTCGCGCAGCTCTCGGGAGTCGTGGCTCGCACGATCGAAGGCGTGGGGGGCGTGCTGCGTCCCGAACAGTTTCACGGCTTGATTCGCGGCGATAATGACCACCTCGTGCGGACGCGGTTGGTTTGCCTGGAGAATACCCACAATCGCGGCGCCGGGCGGATACAGCCCTATGATTACGTCGTCCAAACCTGCCGCTGGGCGCACGACAACCAACTCCGCACCCATCTGGACGGCGCGCGCTTGTTCAATGCAGTCGCCGCCACGGGAATCGCCGCGGACGAATGGTCGGCCCATTTTGACACCGTCAGCGTCTGTTTCAGTAAAGGACTCGGGGCCCCCGTCGGGTCGGCGCTGGCGGGCCCCGCCGAGTTGATTCGGGAAGCACGGCGGCACCGCAAACTGTTTGGCGGCGGCATGCGTCAAGCTGGGATCATCGCGGCCGGGGCGTTGTACGCGCTGGAAAATAATCGAGAACGTTTGCGGACCGACCATGCCCATGCCCAGATCATCGCGGACGCGGTTCGCGGTTCCGCGGGGTTCCGCCTGGAGCCCGCCGATGTGGATACCAACATTGTCATTTTCCACGTCGATCCAGCGGTGGGTACGGCCGCCGAAGTGGTGCAGCGATTGGAGCAGGCCGGAGTTCGGGTGCTGGCGATTTCACCGAGTCAGATCCGCGCGGTCACGCACCTGGACGTATCCGAAAAAGATGTGGCACGGGCAGCGCAGATCATCGCAGCGACCGCGGCGGCATGGTCGGCGCGCGTTTAACACCAATACCATTCAAAGTATGTAGGACGGGCACTCTTGCCCGTCACATCTTGTGCTGGCATATTCACGCTCGCACGAGATGTGGTATGAGCGACGGGGCGTGAGTGCCCGTCCCACGTGAAGATTGAACGGTATTGTGTTTAACACTGCCACACAAGAACAGACAGCGCATGAAACCAGGAACCCTGACGATTGTCGGCACGGGACTTCGCCCGCGAGATCATATCACGCCCGAGTCGCTGGCGGCGGTACGAGACAGTGAACAAGTGCTCTGCCTGATGACGGACGACGCACTGTCGTTCCTGCAAACCCAAGCGACATCCGCGCCGGTCGACTGCACCCAGTTCTATCGTCCCGGCCAGCACCTGGCGGAGACATACGCTGCCATCGTGGATTGCGTGCTGGGATTTGTGAGGAACGGCAAGGACACCTGTTTCGCGCTGTACGGTCATCCTGGCGTGTTCGTCTACCCCTCGCATCAGGCGTTGAGGCAAGCGCGGGCGGAAGGATACGAGGCACGCATGTTGCCGGGAATCTCGGCCGAGGACTGTTTGTTCGCCGACCTGGGTATCGACCCGGCGGGTGGTGGCTGCCAGTCGTTCTGGTCGACCGACCTGCTGCTGAATGCGCATGCCATCGATCCCACCGCGTCGCTGATTGTCTGGTCCATCGGCGTGATCGGCGGCCTGGCCTTTACGGGCCATTGCGATCCCGGCGCACTGGATTTGTTCGTCAAGAAGCTCTTGCCTGTCTACGGGCCTCACCATGAGGTCGTCACTTACGAAGCCGGGACGCGAGACCACCAACCCTGTATCGGCTGCTGCCCGCTGGAGCGGTTGACGGCAGAACCGCTCAATGGTTCCACGACGCTGTACGTGCCGCCGGCATTGTCCCCGTCCGCCTATTTGCCACTGTATGAGCGATTCGGTTTTCCCGCCAACGCCGTCACCGAACTGTTTACACCGCGACCGCCCCTCGCCCCGTAGGGCACGCTCCGCGTGCCGATTCCGCCTAGGCTTTGTTTCAACGTCGCGTTGTTGTCATGGGTGGCCGGGGTCGAGTGAAGCGAGCCCCCGGAATCCA
>CALBSZ010000395.1 GCA_937967665.1 uncultured Planctomycetaceae bacterium | reverse complement strand
GGCCTGAGCGACAGCGGGTCGAGATTCCCCGCGCTGAACTCGAACAGCAATTGGCACGCGGAATCCGCCGCGCGCTCGAAATTCTAGCGCCCTCACCGTTACTCACCTCACCAGCACCGGTCGAACGGAAGGTCGAACATGGCGAACTCCGGTGGATCAACGGACAGCGCGTCGCCCTCTTGCAGGGGACGCCGGAGGAAGTAGGACGGGCGCATGGCCAGTTGCTGGCAGCCGAATCCCGGCGCTGCATCGATTCCGTGCTGTATACGTTTGGAACAGCGCAAACGATTCGCACGGGGCGCTGGTTTCGCAGCGAACTGGAGGAGGCCTACGAACAACTCGCCCCCCACATCCCGGAAGACCACAAGCGCGAAACGCGAGCGCTCGCCGCCAGCCTGCAAATGGACTCCCAGCTAGTCGAAACACTGAACGTTTTCCCCGAGCTGTTCCATTGCTCCGGCTTCGCGGTCTTCGGCAAAGCGACGCAGGACGGCAAGCTTTACCATGGCCGCGTCCTTGATTACATGACCACCATCGGCCTGCAAGACGCTGCCACCACGTTCATTGTCGCCATCGATGGTAAGATTCCATTCGCCAATGTCGGTTACGCCGGCTTCACCGGCAGCGTCAGCGGCATGAACGCAAAGGCGATTTCCTTGGGAGAAATGGGCGGGCGCGGCGAAGGCCAGTGGAACGGCGTCCCCATGGCCACGCTCATGCGACGGGCGTTGGAAGAGTGTTCCACTCTGGACGAGGTCATGAACCTGTGGACGACGAACCCGCGTACTTGCGAATACTACTATGTGTTTGCGGACGGCAAAACCAATCGCGCGGTCGGCGTTTCCGCCATTCCCGAGAAGGTCGAATTCGTCCTGCCGGGCCAAACGCATGAGTTGTTGGGCACCGGCATCGAAGACGCGGTCGTGCTGTCGGCGGGCAGCCGCTTGGAGAAACTGCGCGAACGCGTCACGCAACGGCACGGGGAGATCGACGCCGAGGTCGCTCAGTGGCTGATGAGTCGTCCCGTGGCCATGCAATCCAACTTGCACAACGTCCTGTTCGTGCCCGCCGACGGCATCCTGTATGTAGCCAATGCCGATCATCGGCGGCCGGCGGCCGAGCGGCCCTATGTGCAGCTTGATCTGAAACAGTTACTCCGGTCGATGCAGACATCCACCTCCAGCCCGACCCGCGTTACGGAGAACTGAGAGTCGCTGCCATGCGCAGGTTTGTATTCGCCAGCCTGATTCCTGTCTTGTTTGTGGCGACGGCGCGCTGCGAACTGCCCGTCGCGCCAGGCGCCGAATACTACGCCTGGGACTCGTTGAATCACCGTTGCGATACGTCCGCCGATGCGCAGTCGTGCATCGACGGGCTGTCCTGGCCGCCAGCAGAATTCGCGATCCGGTGCACGCCGGCGACGAGTTCAAACGGCGACGTGCTGGTTCGCTTTCCCACGCCAGTGCCCAGCGGCAACAAGACAAATGATCTCGTGACCCTGGAATGGTATGTCGCACGCGACGGCGACTCCGTCCCCATCGCAGCACCGGCCGTCGTCGTCGTTCACGAATCGGGGGGCAACATGGCCGTGGGGCGGATCTTCGCGCGCGGCTTGCGTGGGCAGGGAGTACACGCGTTCATGCTGCAACTGCCCTACTACGGCGAACGCCTGGAAGCGGGTACGCGGCGTGAAGCCAAGAATCTGGTCACCGCGACGCGGCAGGCGATTGCCGACGTACGCCGCGCGCGGGATGCCGTCGCCGCGTTACCCTTGGTGGACGCGCGAACGATTGCGTTGCAAGGCACCAGCCTGGGCGGATTTGTCGCGGCCACCGCGGCAGGCCTGGATCGCGGCTATGACCAGGTATTCCTGATGCTGGCGGGCGGTGACCTGTTCAGCGTCATCCAGAATGGAAAAAAAGACGCCGCCAGGTATCGCGACGCGCTGGCCGAAGTGGGCTTAAGCGGCGAGACGCTCAAGACAAAGCTGCTTAGCGTCGAGCCCGTGCGACTCGCCCACCGCCTGAATCCGGCAAGCACGTGGCTCTATTCCGCAACGCGCGACGAAGTCGTCCCGTTCGAAAACGCCGCGCTGCTGGCCCAGGCGGCGAAACTGGACAGCGCGCACCACGTCCGCATGTTCGCGAATCATTACTCCGGAATCATCTACCTGCCGTTCCTCGTGCAACACATCGGCACGCAGATTCACAACGCCGGACAGGGCATGGGTACCGCTCGAGGAAACGATCAAACCAGCGGCGATTAGCGAATCGACTTAGCACATGGACTTTCCTGATGAACGATGACTCCCTGCCTGACGGCAACAGAAAGATCTTGACCATGAAGTTGTACTCCGCCCTCGTGATCGTCCTGTGCACCGTCCTGGCAGCGACGTTTCCGGAACAGCGAGCCGCCGCGGCCCGTCCCAACATTGTCGTGATTCTGGTGGACGACATGGGCTATGGCGATCCAGGCTGTTACAACGCGCAGTCGAAAATCCCGACCCCGCACATCGATTCGCTGGCCCGCGACGGGATGCGTTTCACGGATGCCCATGCACCGGGACCGCTCTGCCACATGTCCCGCTACGGACTGATGACCGGCGAGTACCCTTTTCGCACCAAAGTGGGCGTTTGGCGAACGCAACCGGTCATCACTAAAGAGCAGATGACGATTGCGTCGCTGGCCAGATCGCAGGGATATCGGACCGCCATGGTCGGCAAATGGCATCTCGGCTTTCAGGAAGACGGCTATCAGAACCCGTTGCCCGGCGGCCCCGTGGATTGCGGGTTCGACAGTTTCTTCGGGATTCGCGCCTCGACCGATATTCCACCCTACTTCTACATTCGCGACGACCGGGCGGTGGAACCGCCGACCGAGACGATCGCCGCGAACAACAGCGCGCAGTGGTCGCCCATTCAAGGCGCTTTCTGGCGGGCCGGCGGCATCGCGCCGAACCTGGATCTGGCGGACGTCTTACCGCGTTTTACCGGCGAGGCCGTGAAAGTCATTGAACAGCACGGCGCGGCGGCTCAACGCGATCAACCGCTGATGCTGTACCTGGCCTATCCCGCTCCCCACACTCCGTGGTTGCCTGCAAAGCAGTTCCAGGGAAAAAGCGGGGCGAGCATGTATGGCGACTTTGCCATGATGGTGGACGACCAGATCGGCCAGGTGCTGGCCGCGTTAGACAAGTCGGGGATGGCCGCGGACACGCTGCTAATTTTCACGTCCGACAATGGCCCCTGCTGGTACGAGACCGACGTGGAGCGTTTCGGACACGATTCCGCGGGCGGGCTACGCGGCATGAAGGCCGACGCCTGGGAAGCAGGGCATCGCATGCCGTTTATCGTTCGCTGGCCCAAAGTCGTCGCCGCAAATTCCACCACCGATCAAACCATCTGCTTTACCGACTTGCTGGCCACGTTCGCCGCCGTTATGGAAGTGGAACTGCCGCCCGAGGCCGGTCCGGACAGCTTTAATATTCTGCCGGTGTTGACGCAAAAGCAGCCGGCCGACAAACCCGTTCGCCGGCCTTTCGTCATGCGCGCGGGAAGCGTGTCGACGATGATGACCATCCGCTCCGGGAACTGGAAGCTGATCACCCAGCTCGGTTCAGGCGGCTTCTCGCAACCGCGGTACATCAAGTCAAAGCCCGGTGATCCGGCAGGACAACTGTACAACCTGGCCGAGGACCTCGGTGAAACGACGAATCTCTATGCAGAACACCCCGACGTCGTGACCCGTCTGACGGCGGAATTGAAGGGAATTGTCAAAAGCGGACGCAGCCGTATCGCTCAAGGAACCCAGCGAACAAGAAACGCGGTCGACCCGTCAACGATGATTGGCAAAGTGATGTGCGGCTACCAGGGCTGGTTCAATTGCCCGGGCGACGGCGCCGAGCTCGACTGGTCGCATTGGGCGCGGGATCGCCGCCAGCCCCTTTCGCCCGATAACGTGACGGTGGATCTCTGGCCCGATGTCAGCGAGCTCACTCCCGAAGAACGATTCGCGACCGACTTCCAGCATCACGATGGCAGGCCCGCGGAAGTCTTCAGCTCTTATGAGCGCCGCACGGTCGTGCGTCATTTCGAATGGATGCGTGACTACGATTTGGATGGCATCTTCCTGCAGCGTTTCGCCACGGAACTCGCAAACCCGAAGACCTTGAACCACCGTGATACCGTGTTGTCCCATGTGCGGGAAGGAGCGAGGTTGCACGGTCGCGTCTACGCGGTGATGTACGACCTCAGCGGGCTCGGCGCCGGACAGGTACAGCAAGTCCGCGACGATTGGCAGGTTCTTCGAAAACAAATGGAGATCACGCATGACGACGCGTACCTGCATCACGCGGGGAAACCGGTCGTGGGAGTCTGGGGAATCGGCTTTAATGACAACCGAAAGTATTCGCTGGAGGAATGCCAGCAGTTGGTCTCGTTTCTCAAGGACGACGGTTGTACCGTCATGTTAGGTATTCCCTCGTGGTGGCGCGAAGGTCGTCGCGACGCGGTCAGTGCCCCGCAGTTACGGCAGGTACTGAAGCAGGCCGATATGTTGAGCCCCTGGACAGTCGGCCGCTATCGCACGCCGGACGAAGCGAACCGCCATGCCAGTCAGGTCTGGGACCCCGACCTGGCGTGGTGCCGCGAATTCCAGCTCGACTTCGTGCCGGTTGTCTTTCCCGGTTTTAGCTGGCGCAACCTGCACGGCGGCCCGTTGAACGCGATCCCCCGGCGAAAAGGTGAGTTTCTTTGGACGCAGATCGTAGCCGCCAAACGCATCGGCTGTAAAATGATCTATGTCGCCATGTTTGACGAAGTGGACGAAGGAACCGCGATTTTCAAGTGCACGAACGATACGCCCGTCGGCAAGAGCCCCTTTGTGACTTACGAAGGCCTGACCAGCGATCACTACCTGCGACTGGCAGGGCAGGGGGGTAGAATGCTCCGCGGCGAGCTGCCCGTGACGACGTCGCTGTCGCAAGCGCTGGATGCATCGTTCACCCAACGCTAGTGTTTCATTGGCAGGCGAAGTCTGTGACTCTTGGATTTGAAATTCGAAGCACGAATATCGAAAACCGAAACAAATTCAAATATCATAATACGACAATCCGAAACCCCAACGGCCGTTTGCGTTTCGCGCTTCCGTTGAATTCAGGTAAACCTGTCTTGAATTTCGAATTTTGAATTTGTTTCGTATTTCGTACTTCGGATTTCGTTTCTTTGAGATTCGCCGATCCAAGCCTCGCGAGCTTGGGGCTTGGTCTCATGATCCCGTCACAACGAACACAAATCATGCAGCAACAAGTTTCCGCACGGCCCAGGTGGTTGAGCGTCCTGCTCTGCTGGACCATCGGCGTCGCGCTGGTCGGCCTGGGTTCGCGTCCCGTAACCGGACAAGTACCACTCGACAACGCCATCCATCAACGTGAACACGCCTTGCTGGCAGGGTCCCTGCGAAAACTGGACTCGGCCGCCGCGACCTTCGACATTGCGGGCGAGGAAACAACGATACCACTCGACCAGCTTGTCAGTTGGGGTGCCAATCGAGATTGGAAGAAAGGGACGATCGTCATCTTGTCCGACGGCTCCCTGATCAACGCCGACGTCCTGGAACTCAGTGTGGAACATGTGACGCTTGGCGACGCCTCGGGGCTGGGTGACTTCCTCTGGGGCGAACCGAAAATCCCGCTCGATCGTATCCGAGGCATCATTTTTCAACCACCAGTCGAAGCCCTGGCACGCGACCAGGTGATCCAGCAGGTACTGGCAGCGGCGGGGGCTGAAGAAACTCTGCTGCTGACCAATGGCGACGTCGTTGCGGGGACCTTGCTCGCCGCTCAGGTCAACGCCGAATCCTTATCGCTCCAGATGCAGACGCGTTCCGGTGAATTGGAAATCCCCATCGACAAAGTCACGGCACTCACATTCAACCCCGCGCTGCTCGCTACTCGAAGCCGGCCCGCCACAACACTCTGGCTCGGTTTCCGCGACGGCAGCCTCCTGGATGTGGAGCGAATCGAGGCCGATCCCGAAACGGTCAAGGTGACTCTCGTTTCCGGCGTTCAGTTCCAAGCGGACACGCTATGGTTCCAGGAAGAATTGTGCGCGCTGCGCCGCCTGTCCCCGGATGTGCAGTACGTGTCCGATCTGGAACCCATCGGTTATCGCCACGTGCCGTTCCTGGATCTGACCTGGCCGTTTCGCATGGATCGCAACGTGACGGGCGGCTTCCTCCGCAGTTCGGAACGTGTCTTCGCGAAAGGAATCGGCATGCACAGCACCTCGCGACTCGCCTTTCGACTCGCTGGAAAGTATCGTCAGTTTCAAGCCGAAATTGCATTGGACGACAGCGTGGGAACCCAAGGGAGTGTCACGTACCGCGTGTTCGTTCAAGACGACTCGGAATGGCGGGAAGCCTTCGCCAGCGATATTGTTCGCGGCGGCGACCGACCGATACCCATCTCCGTAGACGTTACCGGGGCCACTTTGATCGCATTGATTGTCGGGGACGCCGACCACGGCGACGTCCGTGACCACGCCAATTGGCTGAACGCACGACTGATTCCGGTACCGCAGGCCACAACCCCGCAGCCAGCAAGCGAGTGAGTCCCGATCGCTGCTCGTCGTCCCGCGACTCCGTTCGCGGGATCCCGCGGGCGGAGCCGCGGGACGACGGTTATGCCCGCGGGACGACGGTTATGCCCGCGCGACGACAGTTATGCCCGTGGGCGGATTCCTGAAGAGAACGATGAATTCGACAAATCCGTACGAGTCGCCAAGAACGATCGAGATGACGGGGAACTTCACGGCAAGTCGTACGCCGGGATACGTGACGGCCTTAATCGCCTGCCTGTCGATGCTTGTTTCCTTGCTCCTGGTCACGAAAACGCCATGGTTTGGCGCGGCGATGCTGACCGCTACCTGCGTGATGGCGGGTTTGAGCTACCGGCAGTTGAACCAGGCCGGCTTCGAAATCCTTTCGGCGGGCATTCGCGGCACGGCAGCCAGCGGTAGCCAGAAGTTCCGCGCATCCGCGCAGTGGCAATCGATTACACGCGTGACCGTGGACAATCAAACGGTGCACGTCGAACGTCGCGATGCAAAGCAACTAACCTTTCCGCTCACAGCCATCCCCGCGGCACGGCAAGTTGAACTGTGCGTGCTTTTGCAACAATGCTGCCACCACCACGGCATTCCGCTCGGCGGCGCGTAGGAGGGACCGCGTCACTTTGTTTCGAGTACGCGTGTCCAACTACTGGCAGGATTTGCGTTTAACCCGCCAGCCGCCGGCGTGATCCGTGCACCATCATCGCCAGACGACCAGTACATGTGCCGGCCGCCAAACGATGCAGAAGCGAAACGGGAACTGGCTCCATCGCTGTTTTGGTTCGTCCCTGAAAGCCCGCTGAATCGATGGTGCCCGCTCCCCGTTTCGCGATCCCGTGATACCGGACGACTCGCGCCGTTCCGCTATCACGCGAAGTTGTTCTTGACGCGTTGTCTAGAACCGAAAGTAGACGCCGCCGCCATGCGCGCCGGTGATGCCGAAGCTCACTCCGGATCGACCGTAGTTGTAACCGCGACCATAGTATCCGCGGTTGTAGATGTTGCCGGGGTAACGCCCGTAGAAACCCGGGTGTCGATAACTGGGAACACGATACGTGTTGTACGCCGGGTACCGATAACCGTGGTACCGGCCGTAGCTCGGAACTCCGCGGTAGCTGGAGCAACCGGAACGGTAATGGTCGGCCATCGCGGGAACCGCGGTAAACGCCAAAGCGCCCACGGCAAACAGAGCAATAACGAGTTTACGCATAGCAATCTCCTGCAATCATTGGGGGGTGAATGGTTTTCGAACGATACTCCAACACCGCATCTGCTATGCCAGTTCCTGGGCTGAACGGACAAACATACCGTAACATACTGATATCCATAGACTTACAACTCTCTTCCGTGAGACACCCCCATTCCGCTCGGCGTTGCAATGACGTCGAACTGACGACACTCAAATCAGCTTGTGGACACGGAGCTTGGGTGGTTGTTAGAATCGTCCGTTTGGCATTTTGAGCGGAAGGACAGGCTTGTGAGCGATACATTGAAAATTGCCGTGTTAGGCGGAGACGGAACCGGTCCCGAGGTGGTGGCGGAGGCCTTGAAGGTGCTCAAGTGCATCGCGGGCATCGAGGGGTTTCGGTACGAAACGCAAGACTTCGACTACGGCGGCGACCGCTGGCTGGCACAAGGCAAGCCGGAAGTCGTCATCACGGACGAACAGATCACAGAACTGAATCAGTTCGACACAATCCTGCTCGGCGCCGTGGGGCATCCCGACGTGACCCCTGGCATCCTGGAAAAGGGCTTGCTGCTGCGCCTGCGTTTCAAGCTGGACCAGTACATCAACTTGAGACCGGTGAAACTGTACCCGGGAGTGGAATGCCCGTTGAAGGACAAGGGCCCCGACGACGTCAATTTCGATGTCATTCGCGAGAACACCGAAGACCTGTACTGCGGCGCCGGAGGCTTTCTGCGTAAGCACACGGCGAACGAAATCGCGACTCAGGAGATGATTGCGACACGGTTCGGCGTGGAGCGTTGTTTGCGGTACGCCTTTGACTTCACGCGCCGCAAGAAGGAAGCGGGGCAGGGCGGGGGAATGCTGACCCTGGTACATAAGACCAACGTTTTGACGTTCGCCGCCGACCTGTGGGAACGCGCGTTTCACGAGATCGGCAAGGCCGACTATCCGGACATCAAACGCGACTACAACCATGTCGACGCGTGCTGCATGTGGTTCGTCAAGAACCCCGAATTCTACGACACGATCGTGGTACCCAACATGTTCGGCGACATCATCACGGACCTCGGCGCCATCATTCAGGGCGGCATGGGCATCGCCGCCGGCGGCAATATCAATCCGGATCCCGGGGGGACGTCGATGTACGAACCGATTGGCGGCAGCGCCCCGAAGTACACCGGACAAAACGTCATTAATCCCTTGGCGGCGATCGGCGCGCTGGCCATGCTGTTGCAGAACAGTGGGCAAAAGCAAGCCGGAGACCGTGTCGAGGAAGCCATCAAGTCGGTGACGCCAAAACTCAAGTCACTCGCCGCGGGCCGGATGGGATTCAGCACAACCGAAGTCGGCGACCTGGTCGTGAAAACGCTGGAAGCGTAGCTGTAAAGCGATTTGTTTGCGGGAATCAGCGCCACCTCCGTGAAAACCGGAGTACACGCGAGCGCGCAGCAAGTGAATTCCGACGCAAGTGACTCACGTCTTGCGTGTCGTGCTGGTACGACGACCGAAACTGGCGCTGTCGGGCCAGGCCGCCGCCGAATAATCGTGGTGATCTGCATAATCGTGCGCGACGGCGCGAACGGGTCTACGAGCGTTTTCCCGAGCGTCGGACTTCTTTCGCGCGCGCCGTGCGCAACCTCTCAGCCGCGTTTGCTGGCGTTGAGACAGCGATTCGCCATGCCGTTGGCGTGTCCCGAGCGCGCGACTGCGTCGAGTACGCTGCGGTTTCGTTCCCGAGTTGGGTGTATCAGCGGCGATTTCCATCGGATTGGCCCCCAGAAAACCTCCACAGGTACTGCGGACGTGTACTATAGTTTCTAGGACGACTCGATGTTTTTTTAGGCGAATCACGATGGCTGAACGAAAAGTCTATTTTATTGATCGCAAGATCCAAGGTTCCCTGGCACGGCGGATCGGACTGTATTGGACGCTTTCGCTGATCGGCATCTTTGTGGTGCTGGCCGGAATCCCCATTATCACATGCAATCTGGCCATGACCGACCCGCCGGCGACGAAGGACTTGCTGTTCGAGACGTGGTTGCAGTTCTGGCCTGCCGTCTGCGCGTCGTTCCTGATGTTGCCCATCGTGATCGTCGATTGCATTCGACTCAGCAATCGATTTGTGGGCCCCATGTTTCGTCTGCGCCGGGCCATGAAGCAGCTTGCCGATGGCGAAACCGTCGCCCCGGTCACCTTTCGTCAGGACGATTTCTGGAGTGAATTCGCAGACGAATTCAATCGCCTGGCGGCGCGGGTTTCGCAGCCGGACGCCGCTACCGCCGAGACCACCGAAGCCGTGGAAGACGAAGAGCTGGCGGCGGTCTAAGTAGAATCTCCAAACAGCACACAGAAACCAGGGCGCGGCTGGCAGTATCAAGTCCCTGACAAGCGGCAGTGACTGCGACTTCGGCCGAGCAGTCCTTCTCAAGCCCCGCTTGGCACCAGCACGTTTTTTTGCCGACTTTCGCTACGACGTCGTCGCTTCATCCGAAAACGGCCTGTCGCGAAAAACGGGGACTGGCCGAACAATAAGCGCTGCGTCCCCTTAATCCTTCGCAGTTCACGTAGAGACCCTCCTTCAAATACCGCGCATTTAGCTCGACAGGACTACTTACTTGTCGACAGAATTGCTGCCAAATGGGCTTCCGGATGGAATCGCGAAAACCCCGAAAGTTTTTGTAATTCTCGCCGTGAATTGTTTGACACGCCGCTGTAGATTCCCTGACGCGCATTGAGTGCGGTGCGTTTTTTGACAGGCCTTGCTTGTTGTGCGCATAATGCGCGCCGGTGTGACACGGTCGCATCTGAATGCCATCTCTGACTCAGCAAAGCGAGGGGAGGGAAGCATGACGTTCCACACCAACTCAGCGGCATTTCGTCGCCCAGCACGTGTCCGACGGCGAGCGAGGCAGCGGCGGAATTTATTCGAGCGATTGGAAGCCCGCCATCTCTTGACCGCGGTCCCGTTTGAAGCGCCGCAAGTGGTCGATACCGACTCGCAAATCAACCGCACTATCCATTCTGCCGATTTGGACCACGACGGCGACCTCGACCTGCTGGCCGGCAGCGACGGCGTCTACTGGTACGAGAACACCGGCGGCACGTTCAGCAGCACGCGGCAACAAATCGCGTCAAGCGCTGAGGCGGATAATGTGCGTCGCATTGCCACGGGCGACATCAACGGAGACGGCGCCGTCGATGTCTTGTCCATATCTTTAGTTGACAACAACCTGGCCTGGTACGCCGGTGATGGGAGCGGCGGATTCGGTGGGCAGCAGATTATTGATTCCGAAGAATCGACCGACCAATCGTTGTTTCCGGTGGATTTGGACCGCGACGGGGATTTGGACGTGGTTGCTTCCGACGACGGCGTGTTCTGGTACGAGAACGATGGCAGCGGTAATTTTGCTGCGTCCCGAACGATCATTTCGATTTCCGGCGCCAATATTGTAACCATTGCCGCGGCCGATTTGGACGGCGACGGCGACCAGGACCTTGTGGCGGGGGACTTCACTAACGACGACGTCCGCTGGTACGAGAACGATGGGACGTCCGACAATTGGACGGGGCGCAACATTGTCACCAGCGTCGACGCCCGCTCGGTCGATGTGGGCGATATCAACCGAGACGGACACGTCGACGTGGTGGTTGGGGATGGGAACGTGGACGGTTCCGTAATTTGGTATCAAAACGACGGGACACCCGCCGACGGTGGCTGGACTGCGAATACCATCTCGATCGGGGGATCGGATGTTCGAGCGGTTACGGTGGGTGACATGGACGCCGATGGTGATTCGGACGTAGCGGTTGCCCGCCAGGATTCCATTATCTGGTATGAGAACACGGGTGCTGGATTTAAGACACACGGCGTGGACGCCGTATCTTCCGGTGAGGACGTGCTCGCCACCGATTTGGATTCCGACGGCGACGTGGACCTTGCGTCCATTGACGCAGGCACGAACCAACTCGCCTGGCATCGCAACGACA
>CALBSZ010000394.1 GCA_937967665.1 uncultured Planctomycetaceae bacterium | reverse complement strand
ACGCAAAAGCGTGCTCACGGGCACTCGGCCATCAACGAGCGGCTTGTATTACAGCGGCAAACGAATCCGCGATGTCTTGCCCGATGTGGTCACGCTGCCTGAGCATTTCAAGACGAACGGCTACCGCGTCGAAGGGGGCGGCAAGATCTTTCATACCGGCATGAACGATCCGCAGTCGTGGCACGCTTATTTCAAACAGCCGAAAGATCCTGAGCCTCGAAAACGACCGCACATTGGCCTCGGCTTGCATCAATTCTGGCGATGGCAACCGCTGGAACACTACGAAGATCGTGACATGGCCGACGGTAAACTGGTCGCCTGGGCCGAAGCTTTTTTGCACCGAAAGCATTCGCAGCCCTTCTTTCTCGGTATCGGATTTTATCGTCCCCATATGCCGTGGCATGTGCCCAAAAAATATTTCGACTTGTTTCCGTTGGATTCGATCAAACTGCCGGCGACGAAACCAGACGATGTCAACGATTTACCAGGATACGGCTTTTGGCTGGCCAAAGAGCGAACCGGTTTTCATGCCGCCGCAGTGAAACAAAAGCAATGGGAGCTCGCCGTGCAGGCGTACCTGGCTTGCCTTGCGTTCACGGACGCTCAACTCGGGAAGCTGATCGACGCCCTGGACGCCTCGCAGCACGCCGACAACACAATCCTCGTACCGTGGAGCGACAACGGCATGCACTTGGGCGAAAAGGAGCACTGGACGAAATACACGTTGTGGGAACGGGCAACCCGCACGCCGCTGATCAACGGCAAGTCGTTCGACCCGACCGTCGTCGGCGCGACACCCGGCGGCGTGGCCTGCTCCGTGCGGGCTGCCCGCGAGGGTCTGGACGTGCTGTTGGTCAGTCACACCGAACATCTGGGCGGCATCCTCAGCGACGGCTTGCGAGTCTGGGACACGCTGTACGAAGGCCGCCGGTCGCCAATCTACGACGAGCTGCGGCAAGCCATGTTCGATTATTACCGCGAAACCTACGACGCGCGTCCCGACCGGCCGTTACGGCTGCGTGTGGGCCAACAGTGGCTGGCATCTGCGGCGGCCATCCGCGCGGGCCGGCCGCAATCGCCGAACGAAGTGGCGGCCGATGTGTTTAAAATAGAATCGACTGACGACGCCGAAAATCTGAAGTTCGGGCAATGGGCCGCAACTGTTGCCGCGACACTACAGCTACCAGTCGCAAAGGTCGAACTAACGGCCGCGCGGTGCAAGCTGCCGCTAAAACCCGACCGCCCGGTCACCCGCGCCGAGGCATGCCTGCTGATGTATGATCTGACAGACGAATGAACAACAAGCTCGTTTAACGCCAATACCGTTCAAAGTATGTAGGACGGGCACTCTTGCCCGTCACATCTTGTGCTGGCGTTTTCACGCTCGTACAAGATGCGGTATGAGCGACGGGCAGGAGTGCCCGTCCTACGTGAAAATTGAACGGTATTGCGTTTAACGCCCAGCCGAAGGCGCCGGCCATCATGAGACTTTGCACGTTACTAATCTGCCTGACAATCATTCCCACGACGATTCTTGGTGACGACCGCTCACCAGCACCCGACGTGCTCTTCATCGTCGTCGATGACTTGAATGACTGGATTTCGCTGCTCGATGAAAACGCGCCGATCAAGACACCGAATCTCCAACGGCTTGCCCAGCGCGGCATGCTGTTTACGAAGGCGTACTGCGCCTCGCCTGCCTGCAATCCGTCTCGGGTTGCGACGCTGACGGGACTGCGGCCCACGACAACGGGCGTCTACGGAAACATGAGTGATTGGCGACGCGCGGTTGGCCATCGCCGAACGATCATGCAGCGGTTTATGGACGCAGGCTACGACGTCCGCGGCGCGGGGAAGATTTTCCATCATCAGTTAAACGGTGCTTTTCATGACAAGGCGTCGTTTCACGATTTCCAGCCGATGCAGGCGCAGCGTTATCCGCCAAAGAAACTCAATAGCGCGCCGCAATACGGTTCGCGGAATACCGATTGGGGCCGCTGGCCCGACCGAGTTGACCAGACGATTGACTTCCACACGGCCAGCTACTGCATCGAGGCGATAGAAGATCGCGATGCCGAAAAGCCATTGTTTCTCGCCTGCGGCATCTTCAAACCGCATTCTCCGTTCTTCGCGCCGGGAAAGTACCACGAGCCCTTCGGTGAAATCGATGTGCCGCTGCGGAAAGCAGATGACTGGCGCGACCTGCCCCGTGGCGCGGCAACGCTGATGAGCGACAAGAAATGGTTCTGGCGGGGCATGATGGAAGTCGACCGGACTCGCGAGGGAGCATACCGCGATTTCATTCGCGCCTACGCCGCGTGCGCAACACTGGCAGATGAACAGATAGGCCGAGTTTTGGATGCACTCGACAAAAGCCCACGCCAGGACAAGACAATTGTCGTGCTGTGGTCGGATCACGGCTTTCATCTCGGCGAGAAAGATCACATCGAGAAGTTCGCGCTATGGGAAAAGGCGACTCACATCCCCTTCATCGTCGTCGCACCGGGCGTCACGACGCCGGGCAGCCGCTGTGATCGCCCAGTCGATATGAGCGTTCTCTATCCAACGTTGCTGGACCTATGTGGTTTGCCGGACGATCCCCAGTGTGATGGCAAAAGCATTGGGCCGCTGCTGCGAAACCTGGACATGGAGTGGAAGCATCCTGCGATAATGACGTACGGTCGCGGCAATCATGCCGCGCGGAGCCAGCGGTGGCGATACATCCGCTACGCCGACGGCACTGAAGAACTGTACGATCACGAAAACGATCCGCATGAATGGAACAATCTCGCTGGCGAGGCCGCTTGGGACGACGTGATCAAGGAACATCGCCGGTGGCTGCCTCGGAAGGAAGCGAAACAAGTAGCCGATTTGCGAGCACCGAAAGCCAAAGCAAGGAAACTACCATGAGATATTACCAAGTTGTTATCTTTAGGCGGTTAAATGGGCGACCGAGTTTCTTGGGCAGGAGCACGACGAACCTTTGCGGAGACGGTAGAACAAATCAAGAACTGGCTTACTCGAGCGGAAGCCAATCCAGCTCTCGGGAAAGCCGCCTACAAATTTAATCCGGCTCGCTACGAATGGACGCGGCGAGCGAAGTCGGGTCCCAAGACTCCTTGAAGGTGATTCAATTGCGTTGCGACATACGACACAGCATCAGACTTGGCATTGCTGTCGCCTTGCTAACAGTCCTGCCCACAGGGATTGCTGCCGCCGACCGTTTGGAGCCGGCGAAGCTCAACGTCGTCTTCTTTTTGATCGACGATCTGGGCTGGCGGGATCTGGGTTGCTACGGCAGCGAGTACTATCAAACGCCAAATATCGATCGACTTGCCGCCGAGGGGATGCGATTCACCGACGGCTACGCCGCATGCAACGTCTGCTCGCCTACTCGGGCGGCGATCATGACAGGCAAGTATCCGGCACGGCTGCTCTTAACGCAGTGGCTGCCGTCAGGCCGGTGGGACCGCCACAAGCACAAGATGAAGGAAGGGAGATACATCTCCAACCTGCCGTTGGAAGAGATCACGATCGCCGAAGCGCTGCGTGAAGGCGGCTATCGCACGGGCTTCTTCGGCAAGTGGCATCTGGGAACGATGCCGTATTACTATCCGCAGCATCAAGGCTTCGACGTGAATGTTGCCGGCCACCACTACGGCGCGCCGGGCAGCTACTTTTATCCGTTCAAAGGATCGTGGAAGATTCCCACGACCGGAAAGGTTTTACAGAAAAAGACACCGCTTCCCGGCAAGAAGGGCGACTACCTCGTCGATCGGCTCGCCGAAGAGGCCGACAAATTCATTCGCGACAACGCCGATGTCCCGTTTTTCGTCTTTCTGTCGCACTACGCTGTGCATACGCCGCTGGAAGGCAAACCGGACAAGGTAGCGAAGTATCAGAAAGTCAATAAGACCCGCCGCCAGGGCGATCCGCGTTATGCGGCGATGGTCGAGAGCGTCGATGAAAGCGTCGGCCGCATCATGGCCACCTTGCGCGAATTGAAGCTGGACGAACGCACGCTCGTCATCTTCACCAGCGACAACGGCGGCTACGCGCGGGCGACGGACAACTCGCCGCTGCGGGCGAACAAGGGCTCGAACTACGAAGGCGGTATCCGCGTTCCCGTCATCATCAAGTGGCCCGGCAAGACGAAACCTGGCTCCGTCATGCGAGAGCCGGTCATCAGCACGGATTTCTACCCAACGATTCTTTCGGCGGTGGGCCTTCCGTCGCGCCCCCATCAGCACGAAGACGGTGTCGACTTGACGCCGATTCTTGCCGGTACGGGCAGTTTGAATCGCGAAGCACTATTCTGGCACTATCCGCATTACAATCAGCACCCGCAGAGCTTTCCCTCCGGCGTCGTGCGACATGGCGATTGGAAGTTGA
>CALBSZ010000393.1 GCA_937967665.1 uncultured Planctomycetaceae bacterium | reverse complement strand
ACGGCAATCCCAGCAGATCCATCTTCTGATGGCACTTCCAGCAATAGGCGTCGCGGGTTACTGCGAATCGCTCACGCAACGTTTTTTCGGGGTGATCGGGAACGACTGCGTCCACGCTGATTGGAACGTCGGGTATGGTGCCGCCGAGAAGCCGCTCGCGAATCCACTTCCCGCGGCGAACGGGATCGTTATCGAAGTTTCCAGAATGGGCAATGAGCCAACTCGGCTGCGTCAGCATCCCAGCGCGGAGGCCGGGCATTCGCACCATTTCACCCACTCGCTTAAAGTCGGGTGCGAGACCATACGCTTGCGCAATGTTATTGCTCGCGAACGGATAAGCACGGCTGACGTGGACGGAGTCAGTCGTGAGCAACCGCTTCAACACGTCCTTGTCTTCTTCGACGATGTGCCGGATGAGAACTTCAGTGTCACGGACAAGTTGACTCGCCCAACTCTGACCTTCCTTGAAGACGCCTTTTGCTTTCTGGTAGTCGAAGTATTCGTCAAAAAACCCCAGCATCCGCGGCGTCTGGTCAAGAGGCCGCTCGAGCAGGCGTTGCACCGCGGCAGCCACCTCGTCACGCGTGGCGAGCGGTGTGTTTTCACTTAGGAGCGAGCGGTTATTGGAAAGCGCGTAGGAGATGGCCTGTGCAATTTCTCGTGGCGAGAGACGCCGGCGGCCATGTTCGTCGAGAGAACCACTGCCCAATTCCAACCGGTAAACCGCCTCCGGTTTCAGGAAGGGCACTGTCAGCGCCACGCGCAGACCATGAGTGGGCCCTACCTCGTCAGTGACATCGCGCCACAGGGCCATGGTACGTTCCAATTCAGCGTCCGTTGGTTTCCGGTCCAACGCCCGCTCAAATTGCGAGGTAATCGCGTCGGCAATGGCGGCTTCGTCCGGCTCCTCGGCCCTCATCAGCGCCACGAGGTTTTTATCCGCACCGTTGGCCGGCACAAGCTTACCGTCCGACTGGGTGAAGGCAATCTGACGCGTGACCAGGGCGCTCGCATTGCGCAATACTATTTCCGCAGCGGACTCATCGACCACATGCAATGCACTAAAATCACTTATCTGATGACCGGGAATCATCGACAAGGGCTGCGGGCCGTCGAGGTGCTTGCGGTACGCTTCTGGGCGGATGCGCCACAAACGCACAGGCGTGGCCGGAGCGGGGTGCGGATCGGGCTGATGGAAGAGCGCCTCGTGATCGACGAGGTTGCCGTAATTGGGCAGCCTGGACTTGTCTTCGACGACCACTCCGTTGCGACGCAGCTCCGCGGCGATCCATTCCATAGCCAACTGCTTATCAGCCGACGATGGTTGTTTCGCCTCTTCCGGCGGCATTTCGCCAAGCTGAATCTTCTCGAGCATATTGGCCCACACTCGCGTGTCGAGATCCGCAAAGGCATTGATGCCAGACAGCGACAAATCGCCCTCGGGTGAATCGCCGTTGTGGCAATCGACACAATATTTCCCCAGCAATGAGGTAGCGCGTGCATCGTCCCGTGCTGCCGCAAGCGTGGTGGCTACCAGGTGCAACATAGCAAAGGACAACAGCAAAGATTTGTGCATATTTCTCATTGGTTCGTCCGCATCATCAAACCAGCAACTCTGGAAGCGGGCCTGTCTGGTCCTTTTCGGGCATGTTGACGTCGAGTTCGCCGAACGTCGGCTGTTCGATTCCAGCGGCGTGCAGGATCGTATTGTACATCGTGCCGATCGTCTTGTTGCCCGCGTGTGTGTAATACGGGTAATTGACGAATCGACCGGTGCGCAGTTGCGGCTGGTCAGAACCGCCGACATTACCAAGCGTCAGCATCGGGAATTCGTAACCGCCGGAGTGGTGGGCATCGGAGTAGTGCGAGAAGAAGACGATCAGCGTGTTGTCCATCATCGTGCCGTCGCCTTCCTTGACGTTGGAGAGCTTTTCGATGAACTTCACGAGATTCTGCGTCTGCCAGGCGAGCATCTTGTTGTCGTTGGTCGGATCGGCCTGGTGCCCGATGCCGTGGCAATTCACGCTCAAGCCGGACAACGTGCCGCTGAAGCTTTCGCCGGAGAAACCGGAATCGAGCCGGTAGGCGACCACATTCGTCAAACCCGTGATCAAGGCGCCGGCGGCCAGATCCCAATGGGCCTCCATGCGCAATTCCATGTCGTCGGCGCCGTAGCGTTCATCGACCTTCGGGGCCCGGCGGGCGAGGCGGTCACGCTGGGCGAGCAACGACGCGTGCCGGTCCCGCATCGCTTCAAAAGCGCCCACGTACTCGTCCAGTTTGTCACGTTCGTGACCCGGCAGGGTCTTGCGGAAGCGGGAAACATCGCCCGCCATGAATTCCAGGACGTCTCCACGCACGCCCGCCTGTTTGCGGACGGCCGCGTCGTCCGCGATCACCGAGAAGAGGTTGTTATATGCTTCCAGCGGGCTGTGGTAATAGCCGGCGCTGCGCTTGGGGCCGAAGGCACTGAGGCCATCCGATGTGCCGCTGTTCTTGCCGCCTCCGGCCAGGCCGAGATGCGCGAAGACGCCGGGAAACGCCTCGGCAAGAACGCCGTCGACCGTCGGCGCCTTTGGAGCCTTGCCCTTCTGACTGCGATAAGCGCCGAGGGCTCCGTAGCGTGCCCCGTGGTTGACGTAACACATCCGGCCGCTCAGCCCCATCACGACGTTCATTTGGGCCTTGAAGGGCTCGAGGGCTCTGATCGGCTCAGGCAGCGTCAAATCCGTCAGTGATTTCTCGATGAACCCGTCGTCGTCCTTTAAGCCGGCGTTTTTGCCGCTGCCGCGACCGTCGAACTTCTGCGGCGCGCGGGCCAGTTCGATCTCCGGCGGCGTGACCATGGTCGGATACAGACCGTTGGAACGCATGACGAAGACGAACCGCTTCGGGAATGCGTCCGTCTTGCCAGCGGCTCGGGCCTGCATCTGCTGCATGAAAGGCCACAGCGCGAGGCTCGTGGAACTGACGGCTGCTTGATTTAGAAAACTGCGACGGGTGATCATTGATTATTTCCTTTGTTATTTGTAGCCACCGTCGCCAGACGGTGGATCAGGCAGGCCACCGTCTGGCGACGGTAGCTACGGCAGTTATTCGATGGGATCAACCCGATAGAGAAAGGAATCGCTCGATATCAGTGAGTGAACCAAAGCCTTGAAGCTTCCATCGGACTCGACGTACGCTCGGTCGGCTTCGATCAACGTCTGCGAGTCGCGCAGCGTTTCGTTTCGCCCGAGGAAGAAGCGGAAGGCATGTCGCACAAACACCTGTCGTACTCGCGGCGACTCGGCGAGCTTGTGAACGAGGTCAATGGCGTCCTTGACCTCGCCATCAAGCTTGCCCTCGCCGCTGCGAATAATCTCCCCGGAAGCGTCCAGATCAACGAACTCGCCGTCGGGACGGCGCTCCTTGCCGTCCTTGCGGTAGCGGCCGAAATCGTCGTACATCTCGAAAGGGATTCCAAGCGGGTCCATCTTCACGTGGCAGCGCCAGCAATACTGTTCGCG
>CALBSZ010000392.1 GCA_937967665.1 uncultured Planctomycetaceae bacterium | reverse complement strand
TGCGAAGCACCCGAAGGGCCGTTCCGGCAATTGACTCCTGACCCCTTTACCCTCCACGGTTTTAAAACAGATCCTAGCCGTCGAGCACCGTGAGGCGGCCGGAACTGTCGCCGATGGAATCGATTTTGGCGTGCATCCGATCCAGCATGCTCAAGAACAGGTTGTTCATCGGTAAATCGTCCGCGACGACGATGTGGCGACCGGTCTTGATCGTGCCCCCGCCGCGACCCGCCAGGATGCAGGGCAGGTCGTTGTGGCGATGCCGGTTGCCGTCGCTGATCCCACTGCCGTACATCACCATGCAGTTATCCAGCAGCGTGCCTTCTCCTTCCTTGACGGACTTCAATTGCTTGACAAAATACGCGAACTCACCGACCAGATGGTGGTCGATCTTGGCAAGTTTGTTGACCCAGTCTTCCTTGTTGCGGTGGTGCGAGAGGTGATGGTGCCCTTCGTTGACCCCAATCCACGAATAGTTCCGGTTGTTGCCGGCATTGGCCAGCATGAACGTGGAAATCCGCGTGGTATCGGTCTGGAAGGCCAGTACCAGCATGTCGTACATCAACCGCACGTGCTCCTGGAAGTTGTTGGGAATGCCGGCGGGCAGGTCGTAATCCGGCCGCGCCGCCTCGGCTTCCTGCTCGGCGCGGACGATGCGCTGTTCCAACTCGCGGACGCTGGAAAAGTATTCCTCCATCTTGCGCTGGTCGGTCTGGCCAAGTGATTTTTTCAAACGCGCGGCGTCGTCGGCCACCAGGTCGAGAATGCTCTTGCGATAAAAGTCGCGCAAGTCACGACTCGAATCCTTGTCACGCTCGGCGCCGAACAGGCGCTCGAAGACGAGCCGCGGATTGATTTCCTTGGCCATGGGCGTCGTCGCGGACTTCCACGAGACGTTGGACGAGTAGGCGCAGCTGTAGCCGGAATCACAGCTGCCCGCATTCCTGCCGCGTTCTATGCCGATTTCCAGGGACGGCAACTTCGTCAACCGTCCCACTTCCGCGGCCGCGGCCTGGTCGACCGAGATGCCATTGCGAATGTCAGCGCCGGATGTCTTGACGGGATGCGCGCCCGTCAAATAGGACGCCGCGCAGCGAGCATGATCGCCGGCGCCGTCACCGTGGGCGAATCCGTTGTCCTGAGCCAGTCCGCTGATGACGTTGATGTCCGATTTCACGTCGGCCAGCGGTTCCATGGTCGGCCCCAGTTTGAACCCCGTCCCTTCGCCTTCCGGACGCCACTCGGGCATGATGCATCCGTTCGGGAAAAAGATGAAGGCCATTCGCGTCGGCAGGGGCGCCGCCGCGGAAACCAGGCTCGGCGTCATGGCGTCGAGCAGCGGGAGACCGATGGAGAGCCCGAGGCCCTTGAGGAAGGTGCGTCGCTGCAATTGCTGGCTCATTTGCTAATCCCTTTCTGTCTGTTTCCGCGAATCCGTTTCAGTCGACAATCTAATGCAATCCTGGCCTTCGTTCCGTTTAACCCACAGCCGCAGGCGCCGGTTCGATGCGTGCGCCGGCGCCTGCGGCTGACGGGTTAAACGTCGTGCTCACCGGCAGCTCACCGCGTGCTACCGCAATACCACACCGCAAGTTGTCACGGTCATTCGCCGCGCTGCTTGCGAAAGGCGTCGCTTAGTACAATTTCGGTTACGACTGCAACAAACCGATAATCTTGTTCGGCCACTGCTGCCGTTATTTTATCGACAGTGCACCGGTCGTGGAAAGTTAAACCCCGACCGAGCGCATAAGTTAGCATTTTTTCCGTAAACGTCCGGCTAAACTGTTTTTTGCGGTTTTTCAGGATCGCGACCAGTTCCTGGGGGCTCCGGAAACTTTCGCCGGAGGGCAGGACACCTGACGGATCGATGGCATGTTTCCCGTCACGCTCCCGCCAGCGCCCGACGGCATCGAAATTCTCCAAGCCGAAGCCAATGGCATCCATCTGGACATGGCAGGAGGCACAGACCGGGTTTTCCCGATGGATGACCATCTGCTCGCGCAACGGCGCGTCGGGCTTGGATTTCTTGATTTCGTCCAGTTCCGGTACATTCGGCGGCGGGTCGGGAGGTGGGGTGCCGAGAATGTTTTCCATGACCCATTTGCCGCGCTTCACCGGGGAAGTCCGGGTCGGGTTGGAAGTGAGTGTCAAAACACTGGCATGCATCAGCACGCCGGCTCGCTGCGAACCGGCCAGCGAAACTCGGCGAAATTCATTTCCGCTGACGTCCGGAATCCCATAAAAGCGGGCCAGTCGTTCGTTCAAGAATGTGAAATCGGCATCCAGCAGATCAAAGATACTGAGGTTGTCGTGCATGACCGCTGCGAACAACTGCTGCGTCTCCTGCTGCATGTCCGCACGCAGCTGCTTGTCGAATTCCGGGAACTGAGTTTCATCCATCGTCAGGTCGGTTAAGTTACGCAGGTTGAGCCACTGTCCGGCGAAGTTTTCCACCAGCGCGTTTGCCTTGGGACTGGCGATCATCCGGGCGACCTGCTGTCGCAGCACATTTGGATCGCGCAATTTGCCCTGATTCGCCAGCGCGAACAGTTCGTTATCCGGCATGCTGCTCCACAAGAAATAGGACAACCGCGAAGCCAGGGCGAAATCGTCCACAGGGGCGATCCCCCGCGGGTCGGCGGGATTCGTGGGCGGCTCGATCCGAAACAGGAATTCGGGTGCCACCAGCATGGCGGAAACGGCCACCTGGATACCGCGTTCGAACGAATCCTCTTTCTCCGCAGCGACTTTGGCCAGCGCCACGTAACGTTCCAAAGCATCGCCCTCAACGCGTCGGCGATACACGCGATGCAACAGCAGCTTGAGAACTTCGCGGGCCGCCTGTTCGACCGATCGCGTTTCACTCGGACGTACCGTAATCAAATTCTTATGGCTCGCCGGCAGATGCTCGTCGACATTCAAGGGCCCCACGACCTCGATCGAACTGATGTAGAGATTACGATCCCGTTGATTACGGTCACGGGCCAGCGGGTTGTAGTAGTCGTTCGTGAACGCGGCGGTCACGCGGTATTGCCCCGACGGCACGCGGCAGCGAAGGCGATGCACCGCCGGCGCGTTCCGAGCTGCCTCGACCGTCACCGTTTGCGTCCGCTGGTTTTCGACTTCGATCGACATTTGCGCCAGTTCCGGCCCGGCCTGCTCGGCGCCGGCCAGCACACGCACTTCATATTCGCCTTCTTGCGGGAAGTTGAAGAGCCCGCGAACGTAGCCGTTGGAGAACAGGCCGAAGACGTCTCCATCGCCGCGATTGACACCGCCCGAGGCATCCAGGTTGGCGCCCTGCTTCGTCTGTTTGGGGGCGGTGGCGAGAGTATTGGCCACGATTACGGACTGCGCCGTCCGCTCGGCGGCATCCAGGTACTTTTCCATCAGCAATGGCGGCAGCGAAAGCACGTCGCCGATATTGTCGAAGCCTTCCCCCACGTCGTCCGAAGGGAAATCCTTCGCCAGGTTCAAATCGACACCAAACAGATCACGAATCGTGTTGTCGTATTCCGTTCGATTCAGACGTCGAATCGTCACGTGGCCGGGATCGTCGATCTTGTCGCAGTCCAGATAAAAAAGCGTCTGTTCCAACCAGCGCACCATCCGCTGCCGTTCTTCCTCCGACGGCCGCTCGGCGTCACGCGGCGGCATCGCGCCAAATTCCAGCATTTTCAATACTTTTTCCCACGTCCGGCGATCCTGCCGCAACGCCTCGGCATCGTTGTAGCGCGAAAGCTGGACGTCCCCTTCGAAATCGTCGCCACCGTGGCAGTCGAGGCAATACTTGTTGAGGAACGGTCGCACTTGGGTGGGAAAATCGGCGTCATTCGCCAGGGCCGCCGCGCAGCTGAAAACCGCGCAGCTGACAATCGAAACTCGGCAGACGATATGCATCATGGCGGGGAGGCTTAGAAGCGTGCTTCCAAGCAATCGGGTCTTCCGCATCGTGCTCGTCACGATGCTCGGGGCAGGATGTTCTTATTATAGCGCAAAAGCCGGCCGGAATCCTAGATGAAACGGCCACGATCCGCCTGAAACGGCGATTCCCAGGGAATTCTCCTTCACCAGACACCACCAGCGCCCCGGCCTATATAAGGAATTTCCCTCGTTTTGAATCGGTTTGACCGCGTTAATTCACCCCATTGAACTTTTGCGTTTCACCGTTGGCAGTTTCTTTCTGGCCGTGCCCATCGAATTCCAAACCGTGAGCTATTCTTTTCTGATGTCACGTTTCCCTCATACCGATTACACGGGAGGTCTTGATTCCATGAAGAATCTATTTGCATTGGCTGCCTGCGCTGTTGTGGCGATCGCAGGCAACCGAGCAGCCGAAGCTGCGAACGATGGTTGCTGTCCACACACTGTTGAATGTACCGTAATGGTACCCGAGTACGTCGACGAAACACGCACGATCACGTGCACCGAATGGACGACGGAAGAACGAACACGCACGTACAACGTTACCAAGCGTGTCCCGGTCACTCGCGAAGTGACCAAAGAGTACACGGTCTGCGTTCCCCAAAAGCGCACAAAGACGGTGGAATACTGCGTTCGAGTTCCCGTGACGGAAGAACGGACCGAGGAGTACCAGGTTCGCGTCCCCAACTGGACCGAAGAAACGTACGAATACCAGGTACGCGTCCCGACTAAAGAGGAAGTCGAATACACGTACACGGTGAACGTTCCCGTCCAGGAAACCCGTACGGGCACACGCACCGGCGTCAAGAAGGTCCCGGTGACCAAGACGCGCACTGTTGTGCGTAGCGGCGGCGAATGGGTAACGGAAACTCGAGAAGTCGCCGGAGACGACAAGGGCGGTTGCCCCTGCACGAAGACCGTCTGCTGCCGCAAGTGGGTTCCCAGTTGCACCGAAGAGGAAGTCGAGTACACCGTGTGTGAAACGCAGTGTGAAGAAGTTCCCTACGAATACACCGTCACGGTTTGCAAGCCGGAGCAACGCACGGGCACGCGCATCGTTTGCGGTTCGAAGTGCGAAACGCGCACCGGTACCCGCAAGGTCTGTAACTGGACCTGCGAAACACGCACTCGCACCTACAACGTCTGTTCCTCGAAGATCGAGAAGCGCACGAAGGAAGTGGAATACTGCGTCATGGTTCCCGAAACGCGCACCAAGACCTACACGGTCTGCGACACCGAGTGTGTCACCGAAGAGTGCACGAAGACGTATACCGTCCGCGTGCCGGTGAAAGTGGAAAAGGAAGTTACGGTTTCCGTAAAAAAGATGGTTCCCAAGACGATCACCAAGCTCGTCTGCGGCGGCAACTGCTGCCATGACGGGGCTGCCAATGGTGGTGGCGATGGCGGCGACAGCGGTGCTTGCGCCAGCGGCTGTGACGCCGGCTGCAAGAAGGATTGCTGCTGCAAGAAGAAACGGTGCAAGAGGCAACGTTGTCATCGTCGCAGAAAGTGCTGCTAAGTAGCGCGATGTTGGTTGAATAGAAGAGCGGGTCGGCCAATCGGTCGACCCGCTTTTTTCATGCGCGCGGACGAAACGTGAATCGCATCATGCCGTGTTTCCCGAGGACCTGCTCGCAGGACAAATGCGCGAAGATCGAGGCTTAAGGAGACCCGGATGCTGTTTCCGTGCGGCGTGGGGAACTAAACTAATAGTATGAATTCATCAACGACAAGATTTGTGCTGACGTGCCTGCTGCTCGCCTCTCCGGTCCTTGCACCCGCACAACAGCCGTACGCCAAAGTCCGTAAAGCCGCCGTCGAGGTGCTGGTGGATCGCCACCTGAACGGCTCGGGCTGCGTCATCGACTCCAACGGAACCGTGCTCACCGCGGCACATCTCTTTCCCGGTCAGAAAGAGAAGATCGAGGTACTCACCGCCGATCGCCAGCGTCTTTCAGCCAGCCTCATCGCCAGGGACTTGGGTCACGACATCGCGCTGCTGCAATTGCCCGCGCGCGAAAACGGCTACGCCCACCTGGAACTCGCCGCACAAGCGCCGCGTCCGGGCGATTCGCTGTTTGTCTTTGGTACTCCGATCTATCGCCATTACGTGATGATTGCCGGAACTGTCGCGCGTGACACCCTGGCCTGGGAGTTTGTAAATGGCCGTTACGTGGAGTTACTCTACGTCAACGGCGCCGCGGCGAAGGGGATGTCCGGTGGCCCGTGGGTCAACCCCGTAGGTCGCGTTGTCGGCGTGCAGTCTTCTCTGCTGACCACCGGCAATGTACCGCAAGGCGTGGCTTTTGTCGCGCCGCTCGAGGCCATTCGCAAGCTCCTTGCCAAGCGACAAGACGTCCCCTACGCGACGCTGGGCCTGGCAGTCGAAGAGTTGTGGGAACAACCGACAAACTGGCTGGCGGCAGTGCCCGCGTCGGTCGAAGGCCTGGTGGTCAAGCTCGTCCAGAAAGACGGTCCGGCCGATAAGGCTGGGATCGAAGTCAACACCATCATCCGCGCGATCGACGACAAGCCGGTTCAGTTTCGCGGGGACTTCCTCGAACTCGTGCACCGTCACCAGCCCGGCGATACGGTCAGGTTGGCGCTGCGCCGCCCCAACGGCACGGACATTGTTCTGGAATTCACGGCCGGCATGCTGCAATAGCGTCAGGATTGCCATGCCGTCTCGGTGAGCGGCCGGCGACGTTACATCAACCGGAAGTTGGGGTTCTGGCGGCGCCGCCAGATGAAGCCGTCCAGGATGTAGTGGGTCAACTGCGGCACGGCCAGTAGAGGGACGAGCCAGCTTTGAGCATCCGCCGCCTCGAGCGCCGTACCAAACAACCAGCTCCGTTCGTGCCACACCAGGCGATCCCAGACAAGCTCTTCCAGGTAGGCCAGCAGCCAGATCGTGGCGATCAGCGTCACCGCGAGGCGTGCTCCCGAAACACGCCTCCCCGCCTGCCACTCGGCGCGCTGCTTCATGTACCAATAGACCAGGACGATGTACGGCACTCCGTGAATTATGACATTGGTGACCGTAAAGGCATAGTCGGAATTGAACGTAACGATACCCAGGTACCAGCAGAGCGCCGTGGTGATGACGACGATATCCTTTCCCGGATTCGCCTCGTTGCGATACCACTGCCAGGCTGATTTCCCGGCGTACAGCAGCAACACGGTCCAGTAGACGGGACGCGCGATGCTGGCAAAGATAGCGGGAAGGGGGGCGAAATCGTGGTCCAGGAACCACCAGAATTCTCGCGGCAAATGGGCGTGCCAGTAGATCAGCGGATAAATCGTGGCGGCGTAAATGGCTGTCGTATCGATCCACTTTCCCATCCCGTCCGATTCACGCAATCGGGCTCGATACAAGGCGACCCAGCCGTACTGCTGGCGGACGAAATGAAAAACAGCCAGGTAGGCCAGCACACGCCAAAACATCTGAGGACCCTCGGAATAGAGAGCCGTCCCGAGTGCCAGGCTGACCAGCGGCGCGCCGGCATACAACAAGGGACGCCGCCGCAATTCGGCCGTATCCAAGTAAACCCGAAAACCGGTGGCATAAACATGAGCCACGTCCACCAGCAGCACAAAGGGAACCCAGGTCCAATCCGGCGAGTCCGCTCCGCTGGCAAGTAATCCCAGCCAGCCGCCCACCGCCAGCAGCAGCAGCGAAATCAGCGCGCTCCCCAGGAAGGCCGACAGGTCGATGGCGGGCGAGAACAGCCAGGGATTGCGTTGTGCGGGTTCGTATGTGGTCGCCACGATCACACCTGCAGTTCGGCCACGACCTGCTCGGCCGCTGTCATGCCGCGGAAGAACGCTTCTTCAAACAGCGCAATGCCGCTCAAGTCCGCATGGGCGAAGTGAATGCCACGAAACGGCCGCGATGCCGCCTGACGCGCTCCGCCCCACACAAAACCGGGTGTCGGTCGAATCATGGCGTGTCCCCAGCGCATCACATCGAGCCGCAGCGCCGTCTGCCGCAACTCCGGATGCGCGACCTCCAAGTCGGTGAGCACCACGTCGGCCCAGGCGTCGCGATCGGTATCCAGCAAACGCTGGCGTTCCGTCACAGGATCGGCCGCGCAGAGCGGGTAATAGTACGTCAACACACTCGTGCCGTAGTCCATGCCGCGCTGGTGGGTCGCGGATACGTAGCCGAGCGAAGGGCTTTCGTACAAAACGTTGTCCCACGCCAGCGGAGCATCCCGGCTTTGGGGCGGCGTTGTCAGCGTCACATTCGCCACCGCCCAGGCACTGTATTGGAATTCGGACACATGCGCCGGTACGGTTTCGCAATACGGTCGAATCATGAAGCGTGTCAGGAACTGCGGCGCGGCGAAGATGACCTTGTCCGCCCGCCAGCCGGCGAGCGTGCTATCCGTGTAGCGCGACGCGATCACCTCAATGCCGTTCGCTCCGGGATTCACATCCAGTACGGCCCAACCGAGGCGGCATTGCGATTTCACCTGCCGATACAGGTGCGACACGATGCGGCCGTTACCTTCAGGCCACGTAATAAACGGACGGGAATCGCCGCCCGGTACGTCCCGCCGCGATGCAAAGTAGAACAGTCCCGCCCAGGCACTGGTCTCCGACAACCGCAGGCCATAGTCGTCGCGGCACGAATAATCGACCAGCCAGCGCAAGCGATCCGAACTGAAATGTCGCTCGTCCATCCATTCAGCCATGGTGATCTGATCCAGTCGTGTCACTTCGGGATCATCCGAGCCGCTGGCCATGGGAATCGCGAACGCACGACGTCCCCGCCCATCCCGCCATGACACCCAAGCATCGATCTCGCGTTGGAATGCCTGCCATTGCCTCAGATCGTCGGCACTGGCACCGGCCCATAGATAGAGGCCGTCGTACCAGCGTCCTTTGTAGAACAGTCGCTCCTGCGGGAACCGGCAGCGAAACGGTTCGGCAACCACGGGATCCCCGCGCTCGTCCACACCTTCAAAGACGTCCAGTTCGTCGAACAGTTCCACCAGCGGCAGGTTTTCTCGAGTCGGCGCGGGAACGTAGTGGGCGCCCCAGGGATACGACACGACGTCCCCGGTTCCGCTCCGCGACGTGCCGCCAATCGCGTCTTCCAATTCCAGAAGCACAAAGTCGTCGACCCCCGCGCGCAGCAAGGTCCGCGCCGCCGCCAATCCCGCAATGCCGCCGCCAATGATCACCACGCGGGCCCGCTGCCATTGGTCGTCGGCAAGTTCGAGCGCCGCGGATTGACGCAGGCGATGCCCCACTGCCGCGCTGGCCCCAACGATCTCGCCTGGTGGTAGCGGCGGCAACGGTTCGCGACGAGCGCAACCGTTCAGGGCAACGGGAGCCGCCAGGAAGGAAGCCAGAAGTTCGCGCCGATTCAACTGGTTCACCGTAAGCTTCGCCAATCGTCGTCGTAGTAGTGGACCAGGGCCTGGTTGTCCAGGCGATTGACCTCGGTTTCCACTCGTGTCATGTCGTTGGGAAAGGAAAACATCGCCGCCAGCACGGATGAATTCAAGAAAAGCAGGTTGTCAGGAACCCTGCTCGGCGGTTCAAAGTCGCCGTGCTTGGCCACCGCAAATCCCCAGACACCGAACGACGGCACGGGAACTTGATAGGGATGCAGGCGGAAGCCCGCATCTTCCATGGTGTTGATAACGCACCAGAAGGACGTCCGCGCAAACAACGGGGAGGTGCACTGGATGCCGACGGCACCGGCATCGTGCAATTGCCGCCGCAACAGCCGGTAAAATCGCCGCGTGTAGAGTTTGCCCAGCGCGAAGTTATTCGGATCAGGAAAATCAATGATAATGACATCATACGGCTCGCCCACCTCTTCGATCCATAACATCGCGTCGGCATTGACCACGTGAACGCGGGGATCGAACAGCGACCGATGGTTGAGCCGGGCGAGCGGCGGGAATTCGGCCGACAACTGCGTCATGGCGGGGTCCAGGTCGACCAGCGTAATCGCCGTGACGCTATCGTAGCGCAGCACCTCGCGGGCTGCGAGTCCGTCGCCGCCGCCCAGAATCAACACACGGCGCGGCTCCACGACCGACATCATCGCCGGATGCACCAGCGACTCGTGATAGCGGTATTCGTCCAGCGAACTAAACTGCAAGGCGCCGTTGAGCGTCAGTGAGAAACCACTCGGCCCCTGCGTCACCACAATGCGCTGGTACGACGACGTCTTGGCGTACACCACCGGCTCCGAAAACAGCTGGTCCTCCGCCAGTGTTGTAAAGGAATCTGCCTTGATCAGGCCGATTGTCAGCAACACCAGTGCCAGGACGCCTCGCGCACGCAGCAATTGCACGTTCCCGGATATCGTCGATTCCAGTATCCATGTTCCCCAGAATCCGACCAGGGCATTCAGGATGCCAAAGACCAGTGAAGTCCGCACCAATCCCAGGTTGGGGACGAACAAGATGGGAAATAACAGCGAACCGATCAGAGCGCCTATATAATCGAACGTCAGCACCCTTGAAATAAGATCCTTGAACTCCATCGCGTCCTTCAGGATCCTCATCAGCAACGGCAGTTCCAGTCCGACCAGCACCCCGATGCCAAAGACCGTGCCGTACAAGGCGACTGAAAACACGGCCAACTTGGCGAAGCAGAGGAACAGCAGCGGCGCCGAGAACCCGCCCAGGACGGCCACGGCCAGTTCCACTTCGATAAACGTGCGGGCCGGTGACTTTTGAACGTATTTCGAAAGCCACGCACCGACTCCCAGCGCCGACAGGTAAACCCCGATGCAGGTCGAAAATTGAGTGACCGAATCCCCGAGCAGGTAGCTGGCGAGCGTGCCGGCGACGAGTTCATAAACCAGCCCGCATGTCGCAATGACAAAGACGTTCAGATACAGCGTGACCGTGCGGTTCATGGATTTGCTTCGAGCGACACGTTCTCAACCCATGATCGCGGCGGCCAGGATGATGGCGATGCCCAAAATCATCGCGCCAATAATAATGCCTAGCGCGGTGTTTTGATCCTCTTCGATTTCCTTGCGCACGGAAAACGGCGACATCATCACGATCAGCCAGATGCAGATGGCAAACAGGAGAATCCCGACCAGCGTGAACACCACGGACAACACCAGCGGATGAACGACATCTCGCATCACGTCCAGGCCGCTCGAAATCTCCACCGGCTGGTCGCTCGAACCGGCTTGTGCCAAGGCAGGTGGGACGTTGCCAACAACGACGAGGGCGATTGTCAGTACCATCGCCGCAGCAAAAATAGGACGCATGTTTTTTCTCCAGTTCAATGATCTTCTAAAGCGTGTTTCCAAATCGCAGTGTTCAGTACGGTAAAGTTCTCGCAGGGTCGACCTGTTCCGCCAAGGCGCGGAGCGGTCGCCGCCAGGCTTTGTTTTAAATCTCGCGTTGTTATCATGGGTGGCCGGGGTCGAGTGAAGCGAGCCCCCGGAATCCAAGGTTCTGTGGGGTCGCTTCGCTCCACCACAGCCACCCTTCTCGGGTTTTAAAACAGAACCTAGCGGAACGAAATCACACTGCCGTTACTTACCAAAACTCCAACCTCCACCACCGCCGAACCAACCGGTTCGACTACGATACCCGGACGACCCGGACGACGAGGAATAGGCCCGCGCGGTCGGCACGGGATCTCTGGTCGTCCCGCCAAGTTCATAGCCCAGCAGCGACCAGGTGGCGTAGCCACCAACCAGGAACGCGGCAATGGCGATGTACGTTTTTTTCAGCATTGCGTTTCACCTTTGTTTCACGTCACACCACTCTCCGACCATCTTCGCGCCTCAAAGGCCCCTTGATGCAGGGCCACGCCGACCGGAAGGATGGAAATCAAGACCAGCAGCACAAGAAAATAACCCAACCTGGGCACCCCTTCGTGGATTTCGACATTCATCGTCTGCGGTTCCGCCGCCATGTTCTGCCACTGGAAGGCGAACCTTAACGTGTATTCCCCGGCGGGAAGCGCCGAGGCAAATTTATTGACTTGGCGCCCGGGGCCCGCATTCCCCGGAGGAAGCGCGACGGTGATCGTCCGCAGCTTCTGATTACTGTCATTGTGGAAATCGATCGTCGCGTATCCCCACTTGTTGGTTTGATTATTACTGCAGGTGATCTTCAGGTTCCGCCGGTTATGAAATTCCACCGGAGCCGGGGAAAAGACGATCTGCTCCGGGGACGTCGTCGGCGAAAGTGCAAAGGACTCGGTGAACACTTTTCGCCGCGCGGCCGTGGCGAACAGGAAGAGGCCTACCAACAACAAAGCGGCCACCGCCAACAACCAGGTGAAGTAGATGCCGCGGTTCCTGTACGGCTGGTTGGGAGCCACCGACCAGGGGCGAGTCAGGTTGCGAACCCCGAACGAGTTTTCCACTTCTTCGACCGGCAAGTACCGGGCCAGCGTATAGTTCACCTCCTGCGCTACCGTGGAAGCCGCTGTCGCTGACGTCCCGCCCGCATCAGACTCCACCACATCGGCCGACACCGCATCCGCCGTCACTGCATCACCCTCCACCACATCAGCCGTCACCACAGCGCCCGCGCCGTGTGCCGGTGGCGACGCGGGCGCCGCCAGCGTCTCTTCGCGCGACAGCAAGTAAGGGGGCTAAATGTAGTCGGCGGCACCTACCCGTTCGCCGACTTCCACTTTCCAATAGAACTCGCCGACAACGAACGTTACCTCCGG
>CALBSZ010000391.1 GCA_937967665.1 uncultured Planctomycetaceae bacterium | reverse complement strand
ATACGGCGACCACCGAGATCTACACTCTTTCCCTATACGACGCTCTTCCGATCTGTACATCGGGAATTGTCCCGCCGAGTAGCTTCTCGCGAATCCACTTGCCGCGGCGGACCACGTCGCTGTGATCGAAGCCGGATTTGGCCAGCAGCCACGCCGGATGCGTGAGCACACCAGCCCGCGGCACGGGCGACTTCATCGGATCGAGGCGGTACTGCGGTTTCGGCGGCTTGTCCTTGCCCTGCTCTTGCGGCGGCAGTTCGACGGACTGAGCGGCGAAGCCGTCGATGTCCTGTTGTGTGGGTTCCAGCCCGTAGTAATCCAGATAGGCGAAGTGGCTTTGGGCGAACCGCTGATGATAGGACGTGTGACGCCGGTCGAGCGGATTGCTTTCCCTCGTTTCGACCAGATGCCAGCCCCAGTCGAATACGGCGTGCTTGCGAGCCCAATCGGCCACGTCGCGAAACTTGTCGCTGCGGTATTCTTCGGTCTTCTTTTCGATCGGATTCCGGACTTGTCCAGGAGCCGCCCAACGGATGCTGGTGATACCGTTGTTCCGATCGTAACTGCTTTGAACTCCCCGGCCGGTGACGAAGATCCGATCCGTCGTCAGCAGCCGACGCAGGACGTCGCGGTCCTCGACGAGTGTGCGATAGATCATCGCCTCCAACTCATTGACGAGAACGGCGGCCATCTCCTTGTCTTTGAGGTGATGGCGGGCGTGCCGTTCGCCTTTGAAGACGTCGAGCGCATCGGTGTAACCGAAGTACTGGCGAAAGAAGTCGCGGTAGGCGTTCATGGCGCTGCTCGAGTCGACGACGTGTCGTGCGACTTGGTCGATGCCGTCCCGCGTGTGCAACAACTTTTCGGAATTGGATCGATACAAGCTGTTCCGACCAAATCGATAGGCGTAGGCGTCCTCGATTTCCTGCACCGAAAGCATCCGTCGGCCGTGCTTATCGACCTCGCCGCGCCCCAGCTCCGAGCGGTACAGGCTGGAGGGATCGAGGGCCAACGCCATTAAGAGCGCTCGAAAGCCGGCTTCATTGCCTCTTTGTTCGATCACCCGCTGGACGAAACCGGCGTAGTAGGCAAGCTGTTCTTCCGATGGCTCAGGCCGCCGCATCGCTTCGAAGGCGCGACGCACGTCGGCTTCAATCACTTCACGCGACGCAGGAGTCTTCCCGAACAGGTCGATGACATCCTCACCATTGTGACGGCTGCGGACGATCTCAGCCATCGGATAGCCGCCGTTGAGCCAGCGTTTGTTCTCTTTGATGGCAGCGATAATTTTTTCCAGGCCCTTTTCGATCTCACGCAAGTCGCGTTGCGTCGTGGCCTCGTCCAGTCTCTTCAGCGCGGCGAAATCCCGAAATTCTCCCGGGCTTGAGTCGGAGACGTTCTTGTTGAGCCAAACGCGAGAGACCGTCGCTGGTAACGCCGTGATTGAGCCATCGAACAGTTTGTCATGATCGACGTAGTTCCCAAACTCCGGGCGCAACAGCCGTTCGTTGTCCAATTCGATTCCGGCGTGGGCCAATTCGAATTGCAATGTCTCCAGAAACGCCTTCCGCTTTCCGGCATTGGGCCGCCGCTCGTCTTCGGGCGGCATATTGTCCAACTGCACTTGCTCGAACACCCGTTGCCACGTCGCGGCCGTCTGAGCGTCCCGCAGGTTGCTGCCGAGATCGTGTAGTGTCAGATCGGCCTCTTGCACCCTGGTTCCGTGGCACTTCACGCAGTGCGAGTTCAGGAACGAGCGTGTGTTGCTCTCGAACGCCGCTTGCGGATCATCGGCCGTGACAACGTCCGACGGCAGGACGATTAACGTAGCTACCGTCGCCAGACGGTGGACGCGAAAGACCCACGCTCTGGCGAGCGTAGCTACGGATGACCTCCCAGAGGGCGTGCGCCTGCAATCCGGATATAAAACACTCGTGTGTCTCATAATTATTTCCAGCGAAATGTTCTGCTTTGGACAATCCCGTGAATGATGCTGCGCAAGCCGTAATCATCGGCTGCGGCGGATTTAACGATGCTCTCGACTGCCTTGCGATCCAGCGCCGTGACGGGTGTCGCAGTGGCATAGGTCAGCAAGTGCGACGTTACGCCCTTCGCCAGCTTCTCCGGTTGAGCGGCGAGGATTTCCCGCAGTTCGTTGATGCCGGCGAAGCCGATGCCGTTGGGCATGACGCCGGACGAGTCAACCGGCAGACCGTCTTTCCACAGCGGCTTGCGCTTTCGCTCCGAATCGAGCACGCGGTACTTCTCGCGGAACCTGCCGGTAACGTCGAAGCTTTCGAGCGCGAAGCCGTAGGGATCGAACTTTGCGTGGCAGGCGGCACAGGTGGAATTGTTGCGGTGCAAAGCCAGTTGTTCACGCAGCGTCGTCGCGCCGCGGGTGTCGGGAACAATCGGCTCGACGCTTTCCGGTGGGGGCGATATTTCGATGCCCAGGAGCCGCTCAGCGATCCACACGCCGCGTTTGACCGGTGACGTCGTGGCCCCATCGGCGGTTACTTTCAGGATGGCAGATTGAGGCCATAGTCCGCCGTAAGGCGAGTCGGCGGGAAGCGAAACGGCAACAAGCTGTTCATTAAACTTGTCCGCTGGTAGACCGTAGTGCTCTGCCAGGCGGTAATCGACAAGCACTTCCTCGGGCGCGACGAATTCGCCAGCGCTGCGGTTCTCCTTCAACATTCGCCGAAATGTCTCGCGGGTCTGACGGACGCTGAGGAATTTGAGCGAGTTGTTGTATTCCGGATACAGTCGACGGTCCGGCGTGGTGCTGTCGATCTCGCGCAAGTCGAGCCACTGATCGAGAAAGTCTTCCACGAAGCGAGCCGACTTCGGATCATCGAGCAAACGGTCGGTCTGCCGACGAAGCTCGGCCGAATCACGGAGCTTGCCTTCACGCGACAGCTTCAACAGTTCCTGGTCCGGCGTGGAATTCCATAAAAAGTAAGCCAGCCGTGATGCCAACGTATAGTCGTCCAGCTCACCGGGCGCTTCGACCACACAGAAGAAGCTGGGATGGGTCAGCAACTCCGTCACGACCTTGCCGACCATGGCCTTGATCTCAACTTCATTGGCCAGCATTTCATCGACGAGGGCTAGACTCTCATCCACTCCTTCCCGTTCCACCGGACGGCGGAATAGTCGCCCGCCCAGGCCGCGGACCAGGTTTTCCATGTGCCTGCGGAACTCTTCACGAGTCATGCTCTTGTAGTGGTAGCTGCCCTTACCGCCTTCGCGAAAATAGCCGCGTGGAATGTTCCGCAAGCTGGTCACGAACTCGTCGCCGAGAAACTCGGCCAGCAGCGCGTTGCCTTTTTCGTAAGGCTGCTCGGGTCGCTCCATTTCAAGCCACTGCAGCGCCAGACCCGGCCCTTTACACTCGCTGGCCTGATGGTTCTTCGGCACCTGCACTCCAATGCCCATGGGAATGGGCTTGACGTTTCGACCTTCGTGGCTGCGAATAAAGATGTCGGTTTCGATCACGGTTGGCTTTGCCGGAACCATAATGATCTTCTTGAGAAACCCCTGATTACCGACGTGGATGCCGACCGGGATCGGCTTGCCGCTGGTTTGATACGCGTAGGCATGAAATCGAACCTTGTGCCATCCTTCGTACCGCGTCGAAGCACGCGTGCGACCGGAAGTGAGGTCCGTGTTCATCGAGACCATCCAACCGTCCGGCAATTCCAGGACATGCCCCTTCGATTGGCCGCTGGGCAGCGCGGGCCAGCGTCGCACGCGCGGCGAATACTTGTTGTCGTCAGTCAGCGGCCTTGCCAGAATTTTCTTTGTCAGTCCCGTCGCGATTTCGTAATAGCCGTACGCGCCGTCGGTTGTTAGCGGAAGGGCCGCGGAGGTTTTGACATATCCGCCGACAACCGAGTCCTGGGGCAACAGAGACGGATCGGGTTCGTAGCCGAAGAGATCAACGAACGTGTTGAGATACTCACGACGGGTCAGCCGGCGAAACTTCGCGCGGCCCGTTTTTCGTCGTTGCTCAACGAGCGCGTCAGTGAGTGGCCCATTAATCCAGTCGATAATCGCTTTACGTTCCGTTGCCGATGGTTGTGACTCGCCCTCCGGCGGCATCGTGCCGGCTTCAAGTTGATCGAGTACGCGGAACCACAAACGCGGGTCGGATGTGAGTTGTTGGATTGAGCGATTTCCGGCGAGTGTGATTTTCGCTTCCTGCGTCTCCACGCCGTGGCAGTCGGCACAGTACTTGTTCAGGAGCGGCTGGACCTGAGATTGAAAACTCGTCGAAACGTCCGCGTTTGCGACGGCAGGCCAGAGAAAGCAGAGTAAAGCAATATTGTATTTCATTTGATTGTTCGTAGTAGCTACGGTCGCCAGACCGTGGTGGTGTCCGTGGTGGTGTCAGGTTCAGTTCGGCCACGCTCTGGCGAGCGTAGCTACGGCTACACCAGCCCGGTCATTGTCCTCGTAGACGATCCAAATTGCTCCACTTCCATTCCGAAACGCTGCATCATGCTGACAAACAGATTGCACAACGGCGTATTGTCTTTCACGTTGCCAGCGATGTGCTGACCGTGTTTCCATCCGCCGCCGGCCAACAGAATCGGCAAGTTGGTCGTCGTGTGGCCGCTGGCATTGCCGAGGTTGCTGCCCAGCAGAACCTGCGTGTTGTGCAGGAGGCTGGAGCCGCCTTCGCGTGTGTCTTTCAGGGCCGTCAAGAAGGTTTTGAATTCCATCATCTTGGCCTTCTCAATAACCTTCAGCTCTTTGATCTTAGTCGGGTTTTGGCCGTGGTGTGTTAGCCCGTGATGCCCCTGACCTACCGGCAGATACGTCGGCTTGCCTTCGCACCCCCGAATGACCAACGAACACACTCGCGTTGAATCCGTCTGCAGCGCGAGTCGAATCAGCTGAAACATCGTCCGAGTGCGGCCGACGAGATCAAGCGGATCCGGGTTATCTCCCATCCGCGGTTCGTCTACGACCGGCTTAGGGCGCTTGGCCCATTCTTCATTCGCATGCAATTGCTTCTCCATCTCGCGAACAGCGTCGGTGTAATCCGAAAGCTGTCGCTGGTCATTGGGGCCAAGTCGCCGTTGCAATGACTTCAGCCGATCGCCCATACGGTCAAGGATGCTTTGCCCATTACGCAGTCTCTGGATCTCGGCTTCGACTTGCTTCGGGATGCCGGCGAGAAACATCGCAGCGTAAAGCTGCGATGGACGGGAATGGGTGCGCACCGGAGCACCG
>CALBSZ010000390.1 GCA_937967665.1 uncultured Planctomycetaceae bacterium | reverse complement strand
CGATTCATTGGGTGGTGATGACTCACTGACCATCGATTTCAGCATGGGGAACTTCACCGACGCCATCCGCTTTGACGGCGGAGAGACGAACGAATCCAGTGGCGACGAGTTGATTCTGGTCGGCGGCAATACGTTCACGTCGGCCACCTACAGCTTCAATAACGTTCCTGGTGGCGACCTGGATAACGGCACGATCGACCTTACCGGCAACGCCACGATTACCTACACCGGCCTGGAACCGATTACCTCGTCGATCGACGCCACGAATGTAACGCTCAACTATTCCGATGCGGCCGAGACGATTACGGTAACCGACGGAAGTAGCGTTCCGGATGAGATTCAACGTGTTAGCGTCGATTCGGCTGGCAACGAGGGAAATAACGAATCACGCGAGGCGTCGGTGAGCGCCGACGGCCGGTTCGTGGCATTTGCGAGTAACGCCAGCAATCTCGTGGCCGGTGATAACAATCTCGAAACAGACATTTTCGTGTACGATCGCGAGGCGGATCAGGTGGAACGCATCAGTGTCGGCCTGGGAGGCGTCGAACCGAACGGAAGTTCGACGAATCCGTCGATCAGCGCCGATGGCCGTTACATAGCGTTCAGCAGCAATGCCAACAATCTCGTGGCCGGCGATAACAACTCCACCACAGACATTTTTGTCTACGATCGCGATTCGTCTCAAACCGAACGCGTGAGTGTATCCGGCAGCGGAATGGAAGGAAACGGCTTCTCCCTCTTCCCGTCCATTAGTCATGACGGCCGCTTCGTGGCATTTGAAAGCGCCGCCAATAATCTTGTGGCGGGCGACAACATCGGAGCACGCGATATTTTTGTGTTCGACCGCGACACGGACCAGATCGAACGAGTCAGTATTAGCACAGGCGGCGGCGAGGCAAATAGCGATTCGTTCGCTGCATCGATTAGCGGTGATGGACGATTCGTCGCATTTCAAACCTTTGCCGACAACCTTGTACCCGGAGATACCGTGTTCGCGCGTGATATCTTTGTCTACGACCGCGACCTGGATCAAATTGAACGAGTCAGTATTGGTACCGGCGGGATGGAGGCGAATAACTCTTCGGCACGCGCATCGATTAGTGGCGACGGGCGATTCGTCGCTTTCGAAAGCGACGCCAGCAACCTGGTAATGGGCGATAATAACGGTTCGACAGATGTCTTCGTTTACGACCGCAACCTCGGACAGACAGAGCGTGTTAGCGTCGGTTCGGGCGGCACCGAGGCCGATTTTAGTTCGTTCCAGGTTTCTCTTAGCGGTGATGGCCGCTTTGGTTCTTTTGCCAGCACCGCAACCAACCTGGTGGTGGGGGACACGAATGGCGCCACCGATATTTTTGTCTTTGACCGTGACTCGGTTCAAACCGAGCGCGTCAGCGTGAACGCAGGAGGCATGGACGGGAATAACCATTCGTCGTTCCCGTCGATCAGTGGCGATGGGCGGTTGGTTACATTCCAGAGCTTTGCTACCAACCTTGTTCCGAACGACATGAATTCGGTTGCCGATGTTTTCGCCACTGCCAACACCTTGGCATCGGTTGTATCCCGAACCACGGTCGACTCGACATCCGGCGAATTGGTCTCATTCAATAATCCGAGTCAGTCGTTAGCGCTCAACGCTGGCGACACGGGTGACAACGTTATCAACATTGACGGTCTGGCCGCCAACTATCCGGCGAATCTGACCATCAACGGCGGAACCGGTATCGACAGCATTACCGTGAGCGAACCGGTCAGCTTCGCCGCTGGAAGAAATATTTCGCTGACCGCCGACAACGTTCTGATAAATGACGTGTTGACGGGACTGGCCAACGTTAACGTGATCGTCGATAACGACATTGATATCGCGCCCGGCGGACAGATCAACGCGGACACGCTGAATCTCAGTTCGTCTTCGTCCTGGGATTTGGGCACCAACAGCGGCGGCAACGCCTCGATCACGCCAACCGGCTTGGGACGCATCAATGCCAACGTCGTGACGGTGGCGTCGACGTCCGACATCTTCTTCTCGCAATCGATGGACTTCACGGCCAGCGGCATCGGACAGCTTGATCTCACGTCTACCGCCGGAACGATTGGTGACACGAACTCCAGCGGCACGGACGTCACCGTCGCGACGTTGAATCTCACTGGTAATCTGGCCCCTGGTGCGCCGTTCGGCCGGTTCGTGGTGGACGGCGATGCCGCCCTGGACGCCAGCGGTCTGTTGACGATCGACCTGGCCGGTGACGCTGCCGGAGCGCAGCACGATCAACTTCAGGTACTCGGCAACGCCCGCACGACGGCACTCGCCGGCGCGGAACTTGATGTCGTTATCGATCCGGCTTTTCTGATGACGATCAACAACGATATCAACGACGGTGATGACGGCAACAATCCGGTTCTTTCACAGACGTTCACCATTGTCGACCATGACGATGCTGGGACGTCGATCTCGGGACTGTTTTCCGATCCGGCTGGCAATCCGTTAGCCGATTTGGATGTCTTTCTACCGCGTTCGTCCAGTTTGCCGGGCTCAGCAGGTGTGCCGTTCACCGTGGATTACGATCATGACACAGGCGACGGCAACGACAACGACGTTGTGCTGCGGTTTGCCCCGATCGTCCAATTCGAAAACGCCACGTACATGGTCAGCGAAGACGATGACGGCAGCGACGGGGCCCTGGATAATATCAACAATGTCCGGCTTGTAACCCTGACGCGCACGGGAAATCTCGATTTAGGTTCGACGGTACGAGTTGATGTCACGGGCGGGTCAGCGCAGGGCGCCAATCCGCCGTTGGACCCAGAGCAGCCAATCGAGGACTTTGATCACTCGCCGTTCCCGCTGGAAGTTGTCTTCCCGGCATTGAACGGCAGCAATCTGGTGGAAGCCTCAACACAAAGCATTCTGATTCCGATCCACGACGATTTTGTCGCCGAACCAGCAGAGGACATCGTGTTCAACGTGGTACCGATGCCGAGTGGCAATGCGGCGATTGGCGGGACTAACCAAAGCGTACTGACAATCGAAAACGACGACATCCTCGTCTTCGTCGATGGATCGAACAACGTGATCTTCTCCGACACGCTCGGTTTGGACAACGACATCACGCTCAAGCTGGTGAACGGCGGTGTAGACGTGCGCATCTCAGATGCCAAACAGTCGTTGAGTGCGGGTAACGGCGCCACCCAGGACGGGCCCAACGCCGTGCTCATTCCGCTGGCAAGCATCACCGGCGGCACGATCGATATCGACACGCTGGCTGGCAACGACTCTTTAACCGTGGACTTCGGCGGTGGAAATTTCGTGGCCCCGGTGACCGCGATCGACTTCAACGGCGGCGACCCGGCCGCAGGGACGGGTGACCGATTGTCGGTGGTGGGAACCGGCAGCCAGTCGACTCGCTATTCGCCCCATGCAACTCAAAGCGATGCCGGGACGATCACCGTCAGCGGAACGGCGATTGGCTTCACCGGGATCGAGAATGTCGACATGAACAACCTGGCTTCGTTCGTGTTCGATCCTCCCAATGCCAACGACGTGGTCAACCTTCAGGAAGGAACGGACAGCGCGACGGGAACGCAAGACGCGCTGGTGGTATCGGGATCCAGCGGCGGCGCGGCCTTTGAACCCGTGCATCTCTGGAATGTCGGCGACGTGCTGATCGATACGAGTACCAGCGACGGCGCAGACCAAGTGCAAATCGGCGCCGCTAGCAACAACCACTTGATCGATGCGCTGCGATTCGACACAGGAGCGACGGGTCCCGACCTGATCACGTTGGCCGGGCTGGTGACGACGGATGTGTTCGCAATCGAACGCGGCGACGTTTTCGATGTGCAGTCCGACATCAACGCTGGCAACGACATTCGCGTGCAGAACATCACATCGTTCGTTATCGAGACGCCGGTCAACTTCACGGCGACCACCGGGAATATCAACTTTGTTGCTTCTGGCTGGTCGGTCGGCTCGACACAGCCACCGCAACCCTTACAGCTGAACGCTCCCAACGGCACTGTCGACATCGCGGGGGTCGATATGGGTGTGTCCGATCCGTTGAGTAACCTGCTGATCACGTCCCCTGACATTACTTTGGGTGGCAATCTCGTGACAACCGGCAACCAGGCATACGGCGGCGCCGTGCAAGTACAAGGCCCGTTGGCGATCACCGCGAACGCCGCGGACTTTGTTGGCCCAGTCGATACGAACGGATTTGACTTGTCGCTGGACATCGCCGGCACGAGCCGATTGCGGGACAACATCACGAGTAACGCGCAGTTGCAATTGAGTGGCAGCGGGACGCTGAGCATCGAAGGACCTGCCAATACTCTTGATACGCTGAACATGGACGGCGTCAGCCTGACGGTGGCAGATTCGTCCGTGGTGATTCTGAACGGGTTGGTGAGCCATTCAGCCGGCACGATCGACGCGTCGGCAACGGGATCGATCGTGCGTTATCATCAGAATGCAGACTCGATAATCATTCCCGGCACGTACAATCAAGTCACCTTCGATTCCGGTGCGGATGTAGTCACGTACAGCCTGGTTGATCAGACGGCGGTCAGTGAATCACTCGATATCGTCAGTGCCAACTCCATACTGGACCTGTTAGGCAACACGCTCACCATCGACACGGCGACAGTTACACTCGATGGCAACATCGTCGATTCGGGAACGGGACATCTGGTGATCTTTGGTCCGACGACTTCCACAGGTGCTGGCGACATTGACGTCGCAGGGTTGGAGATTGGAGACAGCGACGGCAACGCCGAGACGGTTTCTTTGGCGGGGGACGTCGCGGCCGACTCGCTGAAAATCGTCGGCGATGGTACCGCCGGTGATACACTTGATTTGAACGGAATGAATCAGACGCTGACCGTCATGGGAGCAGTGACCATCGGCAATAACGCTCGCCTTGATGTCACGGGCGAGAATTCGACGCTGACGTTTCACGATGTTCAAATCCCCGGCACGGGAACCTTTCAAATGGATGGCGTCGACGGCAGGATCCACTTTGCCTCCGGATCGGTGTTCACCATCGGCGACGGTGACGGCGAGTCGGCAACGGTCAATATCGCTGGAGCCAGTCCCAACGGTATCGTGCTGCAAGCCTTCAATCCGTCAACCGGCGACGACTCCCAGGACGGGCCCCAGGCGCCCTGGCTGATTGCAGATCCGAAGGCGGACAGCAATAGCACAACGTGGAACAATGTCCAGGTCTTTGACTCCGACGCCGATCCAAATGCCACGCCCGCGGATCCGGAGGGCGACTTCCACTTCCAGACCGCCACTGGCGGTTTCACGCTGACTCGCACGGATGGCTGGGAGACCGGTGGAGTGGGCAGCATCTTCGTCACCGCCTTCGACAACCCCGATACACTCACCCCGCTGATCGGCCGCGAATTGACGCTGTCGGTCAACGGGAATGACTTCGTCGACACCGAAGTCACCAATGGTTCAGGCCAGGTCACGTTTAACAACGTGCCGTTGACTTCAAACGATGTTGTCTTGATCTATCAGACCGAACCCGCAACCGACAACGGAGCAATCATTCTTCGTCTTGATTTTACTCCGCCCAGCAACTTCACTGCGGCTTCGTTGTTTGAGAACACGGTTGTCGTGGACCACCAGACCGACGGCACGCCGCTGACGATCACGGACTTTGATGTTGCGGACGATTCGCCTTCGCCCACGCGTGTCCCGTTCTCCGTCACCGGTGGCAACCTCGACCTGGACGCCGGTATGAATCTGCTTCTGCCGCCGAACGAGAAGCTGGACGCCAGCGGCGGCAACGTCACTGTGTCCGGTACGGTCACGGTGGGCACCGGCGCCGTCTACCAGCGCGACGGCGCGAATAGCGATGACTTTGATTCGTTGGAAATCGACGGGGGCGTTTATGTCGGTTCGACGGACGCGGGATCGTCGCTGCAAGTCACAGGACCGACAACCGTCCGCGGCGCGACCGGCCATTTGCATCTGCCCGACGGCACAAACCTGCTCAGCGGCCCGTTCACCGTCGACACGGGGGCCCAAGTGACGGTCGGCGAAGGATCTTCGTTGAACGTGACAGACGACCTTACTGTTGATGACGCAACCTTCACATTAGATGCGTCGTCTGTGTTGGTTTTGCAACGTGGTGTAACCGAGTCCGCCGGTACGATCCATTCACTATCTCCGACATCGCAGGTACGGTACGAGCACACCGCGAGCGGCGACGTCGACGTTGTCTCAGGGAATTACGGTAACCTCACATTTGACGGCAGCGGGTCGACTTTCCATATCGAGGAAGATCTGACCGTCACAGGAACGCTCCGCTTGGACTCGGGAACGCTGGCATTGGGCTCCGGTCACACGCTGGCGCTCACCCGGGACAAGGCCACCTTTCCT
>CALBSZ010000389.1 GCA_937967665.1 uncultured Planctomycetaceae bacterium | reverse complement strand
CCGCTTGTATTCTCCGCGACGCCTCCTCACATCCTCGCTGAGCGGCCGGCGTCGCAAGCGATCAACGCTCGCCCTGTACAAGAACATTGTCAATTCGAAGTTGCCTCCTCGCGCGACTCTACAGGGCTTGTGCGAGGGACGATCATTTTCGCACACGACGCTTCGCTAATCGACCAAGCGTCTGGATCGCCGATTCAATTCGTTCCGACCAGGCAAAGCCAGCATTGAGACGCATGCAGTTTTGATAGCGGCCAGTGGGAGAGAAGATGGCGCCGGGTGCGAAGCTCACGTTTTTTTCCAAGGCTTCCTCGTAAAGCTTGAAGGTGTCAATTGTTGAGGGCAACTCGACCCATAATACATGTCCGCCCATCGGACTAGTTGCCTTGGTGCCGTCGGGAAAATATCGGCCGACGGCGTCCGCCAAAAGCTGAAGCTGCTCCGCGTACCTGCGTCGCATCCGAGCCAGGTGGCGGTCGAAACGTCGACCCTCCAGGTATTCCGCGATCGCCAATTGTGTCGCCGTCGTTGAACCCAGTGAAAACGCAAGTTTGAACTCATTGACCTCTGAAGACCGCTTGCCTGCGGCAATCCAACCGATTCGATATCCCGGCGCGATCGTCTTACTGAAAGAACTGCAGAGTATGACGTTACCGGACTTGTCGAAAGCCTTGATGCAACGCGGCCGGTGGTCGGCGAATGCCAGGTCACCGTAGATGTCGTCCTCGATGAGTGGAATCCGGGCACGCTGCAACACTGCGGCAACGCGCCGCTTCTTTTCGTCGCTCATGATTCCACCAAGCGGATTGTGAACCGTTGGATTGAGAATCACGGCTGACACTTCGTTCTTGGATGGCCCAGCGATTTCCTCGATTGCTTGCATGGATACACCGTCTCGGGGATCGGTCGGCAGTTCCACGGCGTCCAACTGAAGCCGCTCGAGCAGGTGAAGTATGCCAACGTAACATGGCGATTCGACCGCCACCGTGTCGCCCGGACTTGCCACGGCATGCAGGGCGAGCATTAGCGCTTCGGTCGTTCCCGTGGTGATGACAATGTCGTCCGGCCCCAGCGTACAGCCAGCGTCGAAGGCGCGTCGCGCAATCGCGGTCCTCAGCGCCAGGCATCCTGGCGACAATTCGTACTGCGTCGATAAACCGGGCTCATTACGCACAAGCCGGGCGAGGATGCGGTTAACTTGTTCGACTGGCAAGAGGTCAGGTGACGGATTCGCCAATCCCAGCGGCGGGACATCGTCTCGATGGATTGCATCCAAAGTCTGTGAAAAACGGCTCCAAACGCGTACGCGCGTCGGCTTCATCGACAGGTGGCGTGCCTCCGGTTCAGGCGGAGCAAATTCGGCATGTCGCCGCGCGAACGCCGGGTCGCGCACAAAGAAGCCGGATTGTGGATGCGACTCGACAAGCCCGCGATCTTCCAGCACGCGATATGCTTCAATCACGGTTGTGATGGAAACTGACAGCTTCCGGCTTGTCGATCGAATCGACGGAATCCGCCCGCCCACGCGGATGGTGCCGTTGGCGATCTGTGCAGCAATCCGGTCGGCGACATCTTTGTAAAGTGGCTTTGCTTTTCCCGACATTACGTCAGTCCTGACGTGCTGGTATTTCGAGCGTAACGTGAGCGCCACTTACCGACACGCCTCGCCGATGCCCAGGTCATCCGGCCGATTCACGCCGAACCGCTCCCGAAGTTCGCCAGGCAAGTCCAACCGCTGGCGGTTTGCGCGACCTAAAACTGAACCAGACTCCCTCGCTTGAGCCGCAAGAATTGCAGTCGCTCTGCCTTGTCGCCCACGATGAATGTCTTCCCGTCGTTCGTCGCGGCAACCCGAGTTATCACATATTTCGCGTCGTCCATCTCCGGCGGGTCGGGCAGAACGGAAAAACTGCACACGGGCTTTCCCGTCTTTAATTCCCACACCGTGAATTCCGGTTGGCCCATGACGAACGTGACCGCCTTGCGACCTCGGTCCGTCACTATGATACGGGTGTACTCTTCAAACTCGCCGTCGAGTTGGCTGGCCCGCGCGCCATGTTTCAGGTTCCACACATGGACCGAACCGTCGTTGTGATGTGTCAGCAAGCGCTGCGTGCTGGCGAAGACGGCCTGAAACACTTCGGGCCGACAGGCAACGTCCGCAAGCTGCCGCTGTTTGGGCACGTCCCACACGAACAGCTTGCCGTCCGCGGCGATCACCGCTCGTTTCGCGTCGGGCGAAATCGCGGCAGCGTCGCAACGCATCTCGATGTCCTCGAAGTGCAAACAATCGCCCGACAGCGGATCGAGCCAGCGAAGCCGCCCGCCCTGGTCGATCGCCAGCAAAATGCCGCCGGACAGAAACGAAAGTGAGATCACGCGATCGCGATCGTCTTTGATCAACTTCGCGCGTTTGCGTTTTGCCAAGTCGTAGACCTGCGTGCCTCCCGTGTACCACCACGCGGCAAGATCGTTTTCTTCGTCCATCGCGAACACGTCCGCGCGCTCGCCAAACGCCGCACCGCTCTTCTTCGCGTGAGGAAACGGTTCCCAACTGCGAATCCGGTTGCTGATCGTAATGCAACGCCGGCCGTCGTTGCAAAACAGGATGCGGGTAACCGGCTTCTGGTGTTCTTTGCGAGGCTCGCCGATTTGCCGACCAGTGTACAAGTCCCACAGCCGCAGCTTTCCGTCAAGGGCACCCGTCACCGCCATTGTCTCGTCGGGTGAGATGCCGATGGCCGACACGATCGGGACTTTGGGAATAGGAGGGCGTTCCGTTCCCGTCCGGTACGTCGTCGAACAGATGAAGGTCAGCGGCGACGACTTGGGCCATCGCGCCGGCTTCAGTTCGTGTTCGTACAAGACGAACGCCGCGTTCGCTTCTCGCACACGCTTCTTGCCCGCCGCCGCTGTCGCGGCATTGCGAAACGATTCGGACCAATCAAACTGGCTGATGAGTTGCTCGACGGGAACCGCTTTACGCTGCCACTTCGCGGCTTGCCACGATGCATCGTACCACTGAGATGCGGAATCCGCCGCGAAGTCGCTCACCGGTTCGATGTCGTCGTCATCTTCCTGAACGATCCGTTCATGCCGCCATTTCGTGTATTCATCAAACGTCTTCTTCTGGGGAATATTTCCCAGCCAGACCGAAACGATTTTTCTTCGTTCGTCAAGCATAGCAGTTCCTTCTTGTCACCTGCGCGCCAAATGGAATTGTTGTGCGACTGATCGTAACACGTTGGCTTACCGTGAGGATTACCAGTTGGAATTAGACTCATCAACTAAAGCGGCTTTTGACTTCGCACTATTGCAACGCCCTGACCTGCTGATGTTTTTAGCCTAACGTGAATGCGACCCCTTGCCAAGTACAGTCTTACATCCACTAACTGTATCCGTCTCATTTTACGGGATCTGTATCTGTTTTTGGCTGCGGCGTTCCGATAGACTTCCCAAAGTTACGCCCGCGTTAGACGACGAAAGCATCGCTCAGCCATGAATGTCGAACCCGCCTACATCGATGATCTGTCTCGGATCCAAGAAGCCTATGCCGAAGGTCGGCGGAGGCAACAGGAATGCGGCACGCTCGTCTGGCCGGAGTTTTCAGACGCGACACTGATCGAGGAAGTTCGAGCGCGAAAGTTGTTCCGTGTTGTCGACAACGGCGCGATGGCCGGGACGTTCGCCATCGCTTACGAAGATCGCGTGGTCTGGGGCGACCGTGAACGGGGTGCTCATGTTTACCTACACCGGATCGCACGCGGTCCGTCCGACGGGTCGCGGGGACTCCTTCACTACGTAGTTGACTGGGCGTGCGCACACAGCCGAGAACTGCAGCGCGAGGGGATTCGAATGGACACCGCAGCGGCAAGTAGCCAACTCGTTGCCTACTACGAAAAAGCGGGGTTTGTCGTCGTTGGCCGCAATGTGATCAAGCCCGACCCTACCCTCCCGACCCATTATCATGGGACGGAAGTTGCTCTGTTCGAAATGTCTTGGGATCGCTCGGCTTGTCGCTATGGCGTCAATGCCACAAGGAGCGAAGGCGGATTGAGTTCCATCCAGGACGTCACTCTCCGAGAAACACGGATCACTGAACTCGATGCCATCCTGGCGATGGAGGAAGGTGACGCGCGAGACTTCATCATCCCGTACTCACTGGAGCGGCATCACGAGGAGTTCGCCAAAAACTCCGTACGGTATCTGTCGATCGACGTTGGCGGAAAACTATCCGGTTTTGTCATTCTGGCGCTCGACGATGATCGTCAAAGCGTGGAATTCCGCAGGATCGTGATTGCAAGATCTGGTCACAGCTTTGGCTCCGCAGCGTTGAAACTAATCGATACGTACAGCACCGAGACATTAAGGCGGAACCGCATTTGGCTCGATGTGTTCAAGACAAACGCGCGAGCACGACACGTCTACGAGAAGCACGGCTTTACGCAGTTTGGGCAGACGGTACACGACAACCGGACGCTTGTGCTGTATGAGCTGTACGTTGGACGCCCATCAGACAGTCACGAGCAGAAACCACGATGTGGTGCGTCGGGTCGGTAATGCGAATTGAGCAGAAGGCGAAAAGAGAACGATGACAATTCCGCGATTCGAGCTCGAACACTGGTTTGCAACAGCGGGAGGCAGCTGCGACATCTCCATCAGTTCTTCAGACTGTGAGTCGTTCGCGGTTGGTGATGTCATGTCTGTTGAAGATTTGCGTGCGCTTGCGAACACACGGCTATCGTACGGTCAGTCAGGTGGATTGCCTGAGTTACGGGAGGCGATCGCGGCACAATACAAGTCCGTAAATCCAGATGACGTGCTTGTAACACATGGGCCCATAGAATCGATCTACACTCTGATGCGGGCAACATTGGAGTCCGGTGATCAGGTGATCGTTCAATCACCGCTGTACTTTCCTCTCCACGCCATCGCGCGCGAGATCGGTTGCCAGCTCGAAGAGTGGACGGCCTGTGATGCGAGTTTCCGCTTCGACGTGAAAAGGCTGGCTTCACTCTGTGACGAAACGACAAAGGCGATCGTCATCAATTTCCCACACAATCCGACAGGGGCGATGATCACCGAAAACGACTTGTGTCAGATCGCAAGAATCGCCGAAGCGTCGAATGCGATGCTCATAAGCGATGAAGTGTTCCGCCTATTGGAATATGACGAAACACACAGGCTTCCGGCGACTTGTGATCTCTACGAACGAGCGATCTCGGTCGCGGGGCTTTCGAAGATTGCAGGAGCCGGCGGACTTCGGATCGGCTGGCTAGTGAGCCGTGATCACGGCGTGATCGAAAACGCTCATCAGTATTCCTATTACACGACAACGGTGACGAATACTCCGTGCCAGGTGATTGCGTTACGTGCGATGAACCACTTGCCCCAAATCGTCGAACGCAATCGCGAGCTGATTGCCGCTAACTTGTCTCGACTTGTCGAATTCGTTTCTGCTCATCCGGACACATTTTCGCTGGTCAGACCACAAGCCGGAACGATGGCCGTCGTCCAGCAATGTACTGGCATCTCGAGTCTCAAGTTGTGCGAAGAGATTCTGCATAGATCACGTCTATTGGTCGTTCCCGGCGAGTTTGTTGGCTTGCCTGATGGTTTTTTGCGGTTGGGGCTCGGTAAGGCGGATTTCGCTGAGGGACTGAGCCGTTTGGAACAGTTTGTGACCCTTCGCGCAAAGTCGTCAATGCGGAGAGACCCTCATGACCCTGCTTAGTGTCAATCTGAACAAAGTGGCCCTACTTCGAAATGCGCGAAATGGCGAGGTTCCTTCGGTTGGTTACCAGAGAGGAAGCCAAACGATGGCTTGCGGATCTTGAAGGGTCGCACGCTGCGGGGCAGTTCTTTGCGGCACTGACGGGCTTCTGTCTCAGCGGGAGAAAACCCGTCGTCGGGATGAAAACAAGAAAGGAGCGAAGTCTTCCTTTCGGCAGCACAACACACATCGAACGGACTATAGAAGAATAGTCATACTAAATGTATCGCGAGTTGTTTTGTGGCTACACCATCTATCGTACGCATAAGAACAACAGTCGTCGAAGGATGGACTCACCAACTTTTCGAGCGGCAAGTAAGAGTGGAGGGTAACTCGGTGAACCCATGCAGTTGAACCACCGTCAATGTTGAGAATGAAAGAGAGATTATCCGCTTCAACGTGACGCATTCATCCACTTTTTTGTCACTGGGGCGCAGATCACACACGACCGGCTTTGCTTCAAGTGGTGCGAGAGTGGCTCACGTGTTGCGGCCGGCATGATCAGTTACACGCGAATCGGATGGAAGAATGATTATGGACACATCGGCTATGTGGCGGTCGCTCCGGAGTTGCGCTCACGGGGGATTGGGAAGGCTATGGTTGAAGCGGAGCTGCA
>CALBSZ010000388.1 GCA_937967665.1 uncultured Planctomycetaceae bacterium | reverse complement strand
CTTGTTTTCACACGCTGTCTGCTCACGAGAGTTGTTTGCGAATGCAGAACCACCAGTTTTCGCTCGTTTGCTCGACACCACCCTACAACCATGAATAATCCGGGCTAGAACGCCGCCAGACCTTCGTCGACGTCGTTATGAATCGAGAACAGCTGGTTGAGTCGCGTAATCAGAAAGACTTCGTGGATCTCGGGGCGGAGATTGCAAAGCTTGAGCGTCCCGCTCGCCGCCTTCACCTTCTTGTCCAGGATGATCAGCTTGTTCAGTGCCGCGCTGGAAAGGAATTCCACGTCCGCGAAGTTAAGTAGCAGTCGGGTCTTTCCCTGCTCTTCCACCAGGCTGAACAACTCGTCTCCGAGTTCCTGGATGTTGGCTGCGTCCAGGATCTTCTTGTCGACGAACCCGACAACGGTCACCTTGCCTTCTTCACGCGTTTGTAATCGCCGAGGTTCAGACATCGCTGGAAACTCCTAAGGAACTCGCGCGTCAGCGAGCTCGCCTTGTCCCGGCTGACGGCAGAGAGACCCTTTATGATAAAGTCCCGTGTTCCGATGTCAACCAGCCAGGATCCCGCCGTATTCTTCTGCGGCGACGCCCTGCGTCCCATGTCAGACTTCCCGGGACTCGGCCGCCACATTGTCACCCGCATCCTGCTTCGATTTAATGATGGCGCGCTTCAGCAGCATGTAGTTGTTACCGCGGAATTCGGTAACCATTCCCACGACGACCCAATCGTGATTTTGGCGGGAGTTTTCCAGCATTCGCAGCACGCGTTCCAACGCCAGGTTCTCCAGGACGGCCAGGCTTAAACCATCTTCGCTGCAATACATGACGCGATTCCCCGTGATCTTGAACGTCCCGACGCCTTCGATCTCCGCACCCTCGCGCAGAGCGCGTTTTTCTGGCGGCGTTTTCTGATCGGGTCTGGCTAGCGATGATGGCGGTGATCCGGCATGCACCAGTCCCATCGCGACCGCCAGCGAAGCGAGCACCGCAAGAGCCAACAAATTCCGCATCATTGCAAGTTTCTCCCAAGTACACTGATACCTTAACCAAGCATACTGCGCTGCTTGCCGGCGAGTTGCAAAAGCACCACGCGCGCGGCAAGATGGCAACGTGGGCATGAACGGTCGTAACGATTGTGCCACGCGGGCGGCCTCTCACAGGCTTCGAAGGAGGCGGCACAAGCGTTGCATCCATGTAGCTCGCCCGTCAGCATGTGAGGAAATTGACGAAGCGCCGAACGCGACAGGAACGTCGCGCGATCCAACGGCGAATCCGTCACATGCTCAACAACCGTCACTCGACTCAGATTGGAAAATCGAGGCCATGATCCGCAACACTTTCGCGATTGCCACCGCCGTTTTCTGCACAACTGGCTGGCTCACCGAGGCTCGTGCCACCGACGTCACTGTGTGGCTCGCCAGCGGCCGCAGTTTCGAGGCGCAATTGGACGATCGGTCGGACCGTTCACAATTGTGGCTCCGCTTCGAAGCTCCCGGCACGACCATCCTGCGCCCCGTCCGTTGGGAGTCGGTGGAGAAGGCTTCGCTCCTGGGTGAAATGATGGACGCGGACGAACTGCGTCGACGAACCACTACGGCCGTTGACGCCGACGCGATAACCCGAGCAGACGAGGTTTCCGTGGCGGCGGGCGACGAAGACGGGAAAACCGTCAAGATCACGGTTGTCGGCGAACCGATTTCCGCAGCCGACCAAGCGCGGTCCCTGCTTTACGGTCTGCCGCGACTCGCCTCGGTGACTTCCGACGCTTACCTGGCCAATTGGGACGCCGACGTCGCCTCCGATGGCCTCATTCTGCAGGTCCACCCGCTGGACTCGGAAGGGAACCTGCGGCCTGCCAATGGATTGGTAACAACTACCCTGATTGCAACCAAACGCCACACGTTCCGGGCCGTCCCGCACGGTCGCGGTCAAGTCCCGGAGACCATTGGCCGCTGGACGAATCGCGTTCGCGCGAGCGACTTCGGGAATGGGGGCGTGTCGATCAAGCTTCCCTTCCAGGCCTCACATCCCGAGTGGGATACCGACATCGACACGATGGGCCTGGTCCACATTCGTCTGGTTGTGCCCGGCCAGGGCGTCTACGAGCATTCCTTGGACCGCGTCCGCCTGCGGCCGTTTGCACCGACCCGCGACCTGCTGGAACGAAATACCGGGCAACGCTTCTTTCCCGGAGAACGCGTGGGCCGTTAGACTCACGCGGCGTGACATGCCCCGGGCTGAGTCGGTGTTGTATTACCCAGGCCACAGCCAACCGGCTTAAGCCAAAGCACCGCAAACGGGGCTGGGCCAGCCGGTTTTTCGATCGGACCATCCGGCGTAAACACCGGGCCTAACATTGCATCGCAGGTTGCGCTCCGCGCTGCTTGCGTCGCACTAACCGGGTTTCTTCATGGCCAAGCTCTGAAGGACGAGCACGGCGCCGATGGACATGAGCACCCAGCCCAGCCAGGCGGGCGGCTTCACGACGCGGCGGCTGACTGGCGTCGTACTCAAGAACGGCATGTTCGGAGTGTCGCCCTTGTCCAGTTTTTCGGCGATGAACTTGGCGCTCTTTTCATTCAGCACGTAGCTATCGACGAGCCGGAACTGCAATCCGAGCAATAGCAGGATCACTCCGATCATGAAGTACTGATTTCGATTCAAATCCATCCACATGGCTCCTACCCTGTATATGGTGTCTTGGGTAGGTATCGAAACAACAGAAGTGGCCGCTTGACCTTCCTGCAAGTCACTCCGAATGTGCCGGAAATGGCGAATATGGCCGCGCCGCAGGATGGGATCCGATTCAAATCAAGCGAGGTCTGTGACTTTAGTTGGACAACGCCAACTTTGCGGCAATCTTCACAAATACAACCACGCAGCGCGCGCAAGTGTGTCTGGTTGTAAGTAACTCGCTCGCTTGCGTTTCCCAAATACAAGCACGCAGCGCGAGCAAGTGTGTCCGGTTGTAAGTTACCCGCTTGCGCTCGCTAGTAGCGTCCCTGAGCGTTGCCACTCAGGCCCTGCAGTACGTTGTAGACGGAAATGCGAATGTCTTCGCCGACCGATTCCCCGATTAGATCTCCCTTGCCCGCTCGCACCATGGCCACTGCCAGTGGCCGGTGCTGCTCCCATTCGGTGACGCCGAACTGGCGCACGTCCACATACACATCCTCGAAGCCCGAGGACATCTTGGGGACGAAGTGGATTCCATCGCTGGCTCGAACCACATGATACTTCAGCGCGCTGAACATCAATAAACCGCCGAGAAGCATGCCGAACAATAGCGTGGGAAGCCGACTCATAAGAACACTCCGATGTAATGGCAGGAAATCATGTGGGAGCGAACTGTAACGCGAGCACGTCGAAACGTGCAAGAGCGGTTTTCACGGGCTGTGGATCGGCGGATCCGGTTCGCCCGCTGCGGTTTGCCGGAATCCACGGCGACGGAAGTGCCTGGGTGGCGTGTCTGGAGAGCGTGCATGTCGCACGACGCGGCGGGGCGAACGTCGTTTACGATTTTGCCGCTCGATCCAGCGCCTGCGACAGGTCGTCTCGGAGGTCCTCGAACGCTTCCAAACCCACGGAAATGCGGATCAGCCCGTCGGTGATCCCGTGCGCCGCGCGGTCGGCCGCGTCGTAGCTAGCATGCGACATGGAAGCCGGCTGTTCGATCAGCGATTCCACCGCCCCGAGACTCACCGCCAACTGAAACAGTTCCGTTGATTCGGCAACTCGTTTGGCCAGCGCAAAATCACCAGCGACCTCGAAGCTAAGCATGGCGCCGAAGGCGCCTTCCATCTGCCGCTTGGCAATGTCATGTCCCGCGTGAAGCGGCAGCCCGGGATAAAGCACGCGGGCAACGCGCGGGTCGGCATCCAGGTACTCCGCCAGCTGCTGCGCCGTGCGACTCTGTTCGCGGACTCTGATTTCCAGCGTCTTCAAGCCGCGCGAGACCAGGAAGGCATCGAACGGCCCCAGGACCGCTCCCGTGGCATTCTGAATGAAGTAGAGGCGATCATACAGCGACGTGTCCTTCACCACCAAAGCGCCTCCCAGCACGTCGCTATGTCCGCCCAGGTACTTGGTCGCGGAATGCATCACGATATCGGCTCCTAGTTCCAGGGGCCGCGTCAGTGCGGGGCTGGCGAAGGTGTTGTCGACGGCCAGCAATATGCCGTTTCGCTTGGCGATCTCGGCGCAGGCGGCAAGGTCGGTCAGGGACATCAGCGGGTTGCCTGGGCTTTCCACCCACAGCAATTTCGTTTCGGGACGGATGGCCGCTTCCAATTCGTCCAGCCTGCTGCTGGAGGCCAGCGACACCTGCAAGCCGGAGCGATTGACGATCTTATGCAGCAGCCGGTACGTACCGCCGTAGATATCGGAACCGGCCAGGATGTGATCGCCGGCGTTGAGCAGCATCGTGGCGCAGTGGGTGGCCGCCATGCCGGACGCAAAGGCCAGCGCGCCGCAACCGCCTTCGAGCGACGCCAGCGTCGCTTCCAGGTTCTTTCGCGTTGGGTTGCCGCTGCGCGAGTAATCGAATTCGCCCCAGTCTCCCGCTCCCGGCTGCACGTAGGTGGAAGCAACGTGAATCGGCGGAACGACCGCGCCGGTATGTGCGTCGCGTTCGTTGCCAACATGAATGGCCCGCGTCCGAAATTTCATATTCTTACCGCTCGTAGGTAGATCAGTGATCGAGTGCCTGCCGCAAATCCTCGATCAAGTCGTCCGTGTTTTCAATGCCACACGACATGCGAATCATATTATCTGTAATGCCGAAACGCTGGCGGTCTTCCGGACTGCATTCGTAATAGCTCATGATCATGGGCTGCTCGATCAACGATTCCACCCCCCCGAGACTCGGCGCGATCCGAGGTATTTGGGCCGCATCGACGATGGCCGCCGTCTGCCGCCAGTCGGCGTCCTTGACCGTGAACGTTACGAGCCCGCCAAAACCGGACATGGTCTTCTGGGCCACTTCGTAATAAGTATGTGTTTCCAGGCCCGGGTAGAACACCCGCTTGACTCGCGGATGACTCGCCAGGAACTGGGCGACGGCCAGTCCATTGGCGTTGTGCCGCTGCATGCGCAGTTCGAACGTCTTCAACCCGCGCAGCAAGAGGTAAATATTGTGAGCCGAATTGACGGCTCCCATGATGCCGCGAAGGTTGCGGATGGCCGCCAGTTTTTCCTCGGTCCCGATGATCACGCCCGCCAGCAGGTCATTGTGTCCCGCCAGGTACTTGGTGGCCGAATGCAATACGTAGTCCACACCGTATTCAATTGGCCGCAAGTTATAGGGAGTCGCCAGTGTCGCATCGATCAGCGTTTCCACCTGATTCCGGCGACCGATATCAACGAACCGTTCCAGGTCGACGATGCTCATGTGCGGGTTGGTCGGCGATTCGCTGACCAACAGTTTTGTCTTCGGTGTGATGGCCGCTTCCATGGCGTCGTAGTCACACGCCTTAACCTGGTTCGTGGTCACGCCGAAGCGGGCCAGATGCTTCGCGCAGAACTCGCGGCTGCGGTGGTAGCATTCGTCAAAAAAAATCACTTCGTCGCCGGCGTTGAGCTTGGCCATGAAAACGCCGACGATGGCTGCCATGCCGCTGGAGAAGAGCAGGGCCGCTTCGCCGCCTTCCATTTCGGCAAGTTTCTTTTCGGCGATCTTTTCGCCGGGGTTGCCGTAACGGCCGTATTCCTCGCGCGGCTGCTCCTGTTCGATGTAATCGATCACCGCTTGCGAATTGGCAAACGTAAACGTGGACGCGCAGACAATGGGGTCTGTGATTGCGTCGGTTGGCTTTTGCCGCGCCTCACCGGCATGAACGGCAATCGTGGAGGGTCCGTAGGGTGGCTTGGGTGTGTTCATCGCTGATCAATCGCTGGTCTGTGGTTGTATGACGGCCACCTGCCAGAGACCGCTGGCAGGCCGCCATCGACCAACGAAAAAACGCCGCTGGTCATTCAATTCATGACTGCGGCGTTGTCCGTTTCAGCTTGATCACCCGCGACACGTTCAAGGTGGGGTGATGGCTCTTTAGCAGTGAAGGCTGCAAGCGGCCGCAAATCCCTGAATGACCGCATTCTACACTCGCCCCCTCCGACATTCAACCGGCAAGCTTTCGTCACGGGGAAAACGTCGCTTCACGCAATTGTCCTTGTGGTTCACGGGTGTTGCCGCCCTGGGATGCATCCCGGCATCACCGTTCGCGCCGTCGTGACTTTCGCCTGAAATCCAGCATCCCCGTCATTTCCGTCGTTAACGACGGAAATGACGGGGATGCTGGGATATTTTTCCCAGGTTGCTGGACGGACAAAAGGGTCTTTCCGTAGAATGGAGCTATGCGCGGAAACCGAACCTTTCTTTCTTTCCTACTGGTCCTGTCGCTTGGCTTTGCCGCCGGCAGGGAGGTCCGCGCGGACGAACCGCTGCAGCCGCGGCGGTTAGTCAAGCAATTAGGCGATTCCCGCTTTGCCGTTCGCGAACGGGCGGCCCGGCAGCTTGCGCGAATCGGCCTGGAAGCCCTGCCCGAACTCCAGCAGGGCACGCGCAGTCCTGACCGCGAAGTCAGCAGTCGCTGCGAGCAAATTCTTGTCAAAGTTCGTGAAATCGATTTTCAACGTCGATTGCACGCCTTCTTAATGAATCGGGACGGCAACAGCGACTACGGGCTTTCCGGCTGGCAGATGTTCCGTACGAACGTCGGTGACGGTCCCGTACAACGCGGCCTGTTCGCCGAAATGCAGCAAGCCGAATGGCCGCTTCTCCAGTCACTCGAAGAAAACCCCGAACGCGCGTCCGAGTTGCTCACCGCGCGAATGCACGAGCTCCAACAAATACAACATGCCATCGGCCAACTTCCCGCGGTTGGCAGCGTGGCGACCATGATCTACCTGGCGGGGATCAGCGATACCAATTTCGATGCGCGGACAGCTCAGATTCTCACCAGCTTCTGCTACCAGCAACCGCTGCGCGAGGAAATCCAATCGGGACGCCGCCATGCGATCCTGCAAAATATGCTGGGAACCTGGATTCGTCGCTGTGAGGGCTGGTCGGCCTACCAGGCAATGACGCTCGCCATGATCTTCGACATTGAATCCGGACTCACGCCTGCACTGCAGATACTCACCTCGCCGCTGCCGGCCGAACTGGATTCGTATCGCCGTTATCTATTGCAACACGCTATCTTGACCACGGCCAAGTTTGGCGACGAATCTCACATCCGCATCCTGGAAGGTCAACTGGGTGACGAAACGGTCTGCAGCACGCCGACGATCAACAAGACGAAGATCGAGGCGCAGGTGCGCGACATCGCGTTGGCCGCCATGATCCATCTGTCCGGGAAGTCGCCGGATCAATTTGGTTTCCAGCACATCCAGGCAAACCCTACCTATGTGTTCAATTACAATTCCGCCGGGTTTGCCAACGACCGGGACCGGCAGGCCGCCTTCAAAAAGTGGTATGATTTCGCCAGTGCGAACAAATAGGCCTGTGGTTCGATCGAAGTTTCTCCGCTTGCAGCCAAGATTCCGCTTCGCTGGCGAGTCGTTGTGAAAGCATCTGAGAGCGGTCGAGGTTCGCCACTCCTCGCGTTCCTGGCTCCCACTTGCCGAAAGCGCTAGAGTCATAGTAGGGTGATGCAACGTAAGGTGATGCAACGTAGGGTGATGCAACGTAGGGTGATGCAACGGGGAACCGTGTGGGACGACTCAAAAAGAGCAGGCGGCGTCTGCGGGCCGGCGTTAGACGTGATCACAGCAAAGATCGCGGAAGCTATGGAGTAGAACGATCGGATGAACGGCAACGGGGAAAACGAGCATACTGGGATTGGCGACGCGCCGACGCGTCGGCGATTTCCGCTGTGGCTGATCATAGCGGCAACGGTGCTCGTCGCCGTCATTGTGCTCTTGCAGTACAGCGCTTCCAACCTGGATCATGCGGCCGTGAACGTCGCCACGCTATTGCTGGTGGCCTTGGGTGGCACGGTCGCCCTCTCATGGTTTGCTCTCCGTAGCGGATTTCATCCACTGATCTGCCTGTTGGTTCCAGCGCTCTCCGTGGCCAGCATGGTTGTCTTCTTTGTCTATTTTGAAATCGCTCACGTGGACGGAGAATTGGTACCGACATTTCGCCGTCGCGGAGCGCCAGCGCGGGACGAGCTGCTCGGACTCCCCGATGTCGCCCAGCCGGAGGCGGCGAACCTGAACGAGACCGGACCGGACGACTTCCCGCAGTTTCTGGGCCCGCACGCAGATGCAGCCGTGGACAAGTTCACGCTGAATCTGGACTGGAATCAGAATCCGCCGGAACTACTATGGCGCCAATCGATCGGGGCGGGATGGTCGGCATTCTCGGCCGTGAACGGTTTCGCGGTGACGATGGAACAGCGTGGCGAAGACGAACTGGTCAGCTGTTACGAAGTGGAAACCGGCAAACTGTTGTGGTTCCACGCCGTCAAGGCGCGTCACGAGACGTTTCTTGGTGGAACGGGCCCGCGCAGCACACCGACCATTCACGAAGGTCGTGTTTACGCGCTGGGCGCTACCGGGATCTTGCGCTGCCTGGAGGGCGCAAGCGGCCAGGAAGTCTGGACGGTCGACGTCATGAAACTGGCCAATACGTCGCCCGACAAAGACATTAAAGTGGTGGCGTGGGGGCGTGCCGCATCGCCATTGCTTTATAAGGACCTGGTCATCCTTCCCGCCGGCGGACCGCCCGGCGGTCCTTTCGTATCCCTCGTGGCGTTGGACAAGTCGAATGGCGAATTGATATGGCAAGCCGGCAATCGGCAAGTCAGTTATAGCACGCCGAAATTGGCAACCCTGGCCGGAGTCCAGCAGGTTTTGAGCCTGAATGAAGACAACATTTCCAGCCACGATCCTGACAGCGGAGAAATCCTTTGGCAGCATCCACGTCCCGGAAGCAGCGATACGGAGGCCAACACGACGCAGCCGCTCGTCTTGCCGGACGACCGCGTGCTATTGACCAAAGGTTACGGTGGCGGCGCGCTGCTGTTCAAGGTGACTCGCTCGCAGGAAACCTGGTCGACCGAGATGCTCTACGAAGAAACTCGCCTGCTGAAAACGAAGTTTACGAATTGTGCCGTGCTGGGCGACCACGTCTATGGTCTTTCTGACGGCATTCTGGAGTGCGTTTCCTGGCAGACGGGGCAGCGGGCCTGGAAACGAGGCCGTTATCGCCACGGCCAATTGCTGCGAGTTGGTAACGCGCTGCTTGTTTTGACGGAATCCGGAGAGCTGGTACTGGTCGAAGCGACGCCGGAAGGCCACGTGGAACTGGGGAGCATGCAAGCGCTCGATGGCAAAACCTGGAACAATCTCTGTCTTTACGGGCCGTACTTGCTGTTGCGCAATTCCCGCGAAGCTGCCTGTTACCGGCTCGCGATGACCGCACAGGAGTAGACCGCGGTGCCAATCGAATTTCAGTGTTCGAATTGCCAGAAGCTTTTGCGCGTTCCCGATACGTCGGCAGGCAAGAACGCGAAATGCCCGGCATGCGACTCGATCATGGTCATTCCCGGAACGTCTTCGACGCGGCCGGCCAGCGAATTGTCCGCCGCCGAGCCGGCGCCACAGCCCAACCGGACTGACGAACCCGCCGCGGCAACGCCAAATCCGTATGCCGAGATGGACAGCAATCCTTACGCGGCTTCGACGGCCTCTGCGCCTCCCTACATGCCGGCGATGGAACCTTTGGACCGAGATGTAGCCGCGCGACGAGTTCGAGGCCCTGCGCTGGGCTTGTTGATTGGTAATGGCCTGACCGTTGCCTTCTGGGCCTTCGTTGTTGTCGCCAACGCCGTGGACAACTCGGGTGGTGCGGAAGAAATCGTTTCGATGGCCTTGGGCGCATTTATTTTGAGTGTCTTTCCGCTGCTCATCACAATCGGCGCGATCTTCATGCTCCGCCTGCGGCTATACGGCGTCGCCTTGGCCGCTTGCATCCTCGGTTGCATTCCCTGCGCGCCGTGTTGGATCCTCACCATCGGGTTTTCGATTTGGGGCCTGGTAGTCCTGTCCGACGCCGGTGTGAAAGGGGCGTTCCGCTAGTACGACCGCGCAGGGTCGCGAGAAAAGGGGACTGGCTCGGTGATGCAAACGGTTACCAGCTTGCAAATCAGGTTGCGTCCGCCGTGCCTGTCCCCTTTTTCGCAAGCCACGGGTGATAATGGTCCGCGAAAGGGGGACAGGCACCGTCGATCCACGGGGTTTTCCGGGACGAACCAAACACAACGATGGAGCCAGTCCCCTTTTCGCTACCGTCAACCGTGCGCGGTAGTACTAGTCGGTAGGCGAAACTGGAGGTCCCTCCTCGGAGGCGGGCTGCTCGGGGGACTGGTCTTTCGTCTCCGCTGCGGCCGGCGCGTCTGCGTTCCCATTCTCGTCCGCCGTGCCGTTTGCGTCTGCGGCGGTAGAAGCGTCGTCCTTTTCATCCGCGGCGGCGCGGGCCGCGCGTTCCTGTTTGGCAGCTTCGTACCACTCGTGCTCCGGTCTGGCCAGGATCTTGTCGATTTCCGCCAGCACCGCCTCGGCGGCCTCGACGTCGCCTTCCGATTTGGCGTGTTCGGCGATTTCCCGCGCCTGAGGAATCAGTTCCTGATAGAAGCGCTCAGCAACCTCGAACATGCCGTGCCAATGAGCGTAATCGGGGGCCATCATCGACGCGCCGTGACGTGCGCGGCGCCCCTCGTGATGCCACAAGTAGAACCACGTCCATTCGATCTCGTCGTCGAAGTCCGGTTTCGTAATCAGGCCATTGTCCAGTAAGGCCGTCATGATGGCCTGCCCCGGCTTGGCAAATTTTTCGTTGTAGTTGATGACGAAATCATCGTATTGCTTGTAGAACGCGTTGACATAGTTCGGAGTATGGCAGTGCAAGCAGACGTCTTTCATTTCCTGCCGCTTCTCTTCCCATCCCGAGGCGATCAGCTGGTTGCGCTTTGCCGGATCGGCTTCCTTGATCACGTTGCCGTGTTCGTCTGTGTCCATGACGATGCTGACCGGTGGGCGATTGGTCCACGAAATCCGTTGGCCTGGATCGTGGGTTACCTGGCCGCCATTCTTGGAATGCCCCGACATGTGGCAGGTCGCACAAGTGGGAGCCTGCGTGTAATCCTCGCCCAGGACCCAGTCTTTCGCGTCCAGATTCATGTGTTCCTTCAAATCACGAAATGCCACTCCGTGCTTGGATTCTTCGTAAATCTCCTTTTGGGGGTGATCGGGTCCGAGATGACATTTACCGCAGTTTTCCGGCTGCCGCGCGCGGCGCGGCGAAAAATCATGCCGCGAGTGGCAGGCGGAACACGATCCCAGCGAGCCGTCCAGGTTGATCCGTCCGATTCCCGTGTTCGGCCAGGTGCTTTGGTGCAGCACGGGCACACCGCTGTCGTTGTGTTTGACCAACGCCACGGCGTCGGCTACGGTCGGCTTCCCATCGGGACCTGGCTTGAGCTGGTCCACGGTGATCAGACTGCCATCCTTGGCCTCCAACGCGACCTTACTGCCGTGGCACTGCTTACAGCCCACATTGACGCTCGCCATCCCATCCGCTTTCATCCCGGCTTCTGCTCGTGACGGTGCGTGCGGGTTGAAGACATCGAAGGGTTCGCGGTTTCCTTCCACGGTCTCGGCCAGGAAGTTGTCGAGTGATGCCAGGATGTTCCCCCCCTTGGCGTGATGGCTGTGTTCGAATTCCTCGAACTCCCGTTTGTGGCAGCGTGAACAGTCGAGTGGCGTCACAATCGTTGCGATAAACGCGCCCTGGTGATGGAAACCGTCAACGTCTCCTTCCTCGGCCTTATGGCACTCCACACACCCGACTCCCTTTGCCGCGTGCGTGCTGCCACGCCAATGGTCGATGATTCCCGGCGACAGCTTTTCATGGCACTCCACGCAGGACCGGGAGTTCGCGGGTATCGACACATGCCTGGCCGTCAAACCGGCCTCTTCACGGCGCCGAGTGACTTCAATGGCTTGGACAAAGATCAGCGATGCCAGGAACGCCAGTGAAAGGATTGCGATAATGAATTGCTTCGTTCTCAGTGTCATAAAACCGTTTCCATAATCCCCGTGTTGTCGCCGTACCTTGTTGCTGACCCAACCAGCAACCCAGGATTCAATGCCAGCGGCCGTTTGGAACCAGCCACTTGCCGCCAGCTGCCTTAAACGTGAAACCTTTCTTCGTACCCTTCCAGAATGACTTCCGTCGCGCGATCGATCGCATCCGACCATTCCGCTTCGAGCTGCCCGTCCCAATCGTCGCCATGAAACTTACTCAAGGTAGCGAGCATGGCATCGCGCCACTTGGGATACAGGTGAGGCGGAATCCGACGATCGGAATGCTGCGTTCCCAGGTATCGCAAGTACTGCACGGTGGCCGGATAGGGAAACGAATAGTAGCGTTCAATCACCACCAGCGACATCGTCAAAACGGCGGCCTGACGCGGCATGTGAATGCCTTCAAAATACTGCTCGACCTCCGGGTGCCGACCAAAAAACTCCTCGTAGAACGCGGCCCCCAGCAGGTCGCTGGAGGAGAGGATGCGGTCAATGCTTTCGCTGATGTTCATTTGTGTTTCCTGTCGTAGTCAAGCCATCCGGCTGCGAGTTTTCCTTCAAGTCAACGCGATCTTCGTCTTTCAGCGCGTCAATGTACTGCCAACGCTTCCCACATCGTCAGTCCGATCAGCAGCATCGTCGCCACGACACCAATCCAGATGCTGATATCTTCATATCCAGTGATCTTCCGCAAGGCCCAGTCAATCCACGGCCACAGAAACATGGCGCAGACAATCAATCCTGTACTGAGCACCGCGAAAGACAACGAAAACAACTTCAACCAGCGGAACGAGACGTAAAAAAACCACTCCGGCTTGATCTCTTCAGGCGTGGTCAGCGGATCGGCTTTCGGCCCCATTATCGCCGGAAAGAGTGTCGAGGCGGCGCAGAGCAGGATCATGACGATCAAGCCGATGGTCAATTCGGTGAGCAAATGATCAGGAAAGAAATTGAAGTGTCGCGGCGCGTCCTCGGGCTCGTCTTCGAACCGGTACTCGGTCACACCGTGCAGTCGGATCAACGCGACATGAACGCCAATCAGCAAGATCATGGTCGCCGGCAAGATCGCGGCGTGCAGTACGTAGAAGCGTGACAGCGTGCGTTGGTTGTAACCGTCTCCCGCCAGCAGGAACTGCTTGGCAACGCCACCGACCAGCGGCACGGCATCGCTGATATTGGCCGCCACGGTCGCGCCCCAGTAACTGAGCTGCTCGAACACCAGGCTGTATCCGGTAAATCCGGTCAGCAGCGTGCACATCAACAGCGCCATGCCAATCAGCCAGTTGATTTCGCGCGGCCTGCGGTACGCGGCCGTAAAGTAAACTCGGATTTGATGCAGGATCACGGCCGCGATCATGAATGTCGCGCCCCATTTGTGCATGCTCCGCAAGAACCAGCCGAAGGCGACTTTGTTCGTGATGTAGTCCACCGATTCGTACACCGTGGCGGGACTCGGCTGGTAGTAGAACGCCAGCAGGATTCCCGTCACGATCTGCACTCCGAACAGGTACGCCGGCGTGCCGCCCAGGCAGAACCACCAATGCTTGAGGTGATTGGGGACCGGTTCGTTGGTGAGTTCGCGCAACTGATGCCCGGAAACCGGAATCCGTTCCCCGAGCCATGCCTGCACGTAACTTCGGACTCCGTTCAAGCTAGGTCTCCGTCAGTGATTTCTGTTCGACTTCGATAAACAGCAGGCCGTTTTCCACGGTCAGCGGGTAGCGCGGCAACTGCTGGTTCGCGGCCGCCGGAGGTCCTTCCAACGGATTCCCCTGCGGGTCAAAGACTCCGTTGTGGCACGGGCAGAAGAAGCGGTTGTTCTGGCCTTCCCAGTGCACTTTGCAACCCAAATGCGGGCACACACTGGACAACGCGATGAAGTCGTCCGCTGTCGTCCCTTCGCTCTGACGGGCGACGACCACTTTTCCACCCGTCGGCGTGACGTAGGTCAGCGATTCGCCAACTCGTAGGTCATCCACTGCGGCCAGGAACTGCAGCCCTTTGGCATCCTCGTCCGCATCGTACAGGAACCGGCCCGCCCAAATGACAAATGTCCCGTAGCTGGCGACCAGGCCGCCAACCATGGCAACCTCGGCACTGGTCGATACAAACGTCCGCCGGCTCACCACCGACGAATCATCACCCGCGCTGGACGCCGGCGGGACGACTTCTTTTGACATACGCGAATTCTCCTCCGACGATTTTTGTGTCACCGACCGGCGACGCAACTATTGAGCCAAACGAGTTTTTGGCCATTCTGATCGAAAAAACGCGGCTCCTGAGCTACGAATTCAGCGCGAGCGCGCGTATGCGACCAGTTGACTGCACACTTGTGTGCAATTTGCACGGCTTGTCCCGCATCCTGTCTCGAATTGAAAGATGAGATGCATTCCAACACAAGCAAGGCGATGAGCGTACTCACGCTGGCAACGACGGTATTCGCAGGTGCCGATCGCTCGCGGTAACGCTGCAACGATCGAACGAAGTTAGCATGATGCCAACCACATCGCAAGCCGAAACACGCCTCCGCCACTGGCAACTTTGGAGACGTTCTGGTGCCTCGTTCACCGCAAATCGAATTGAGCTTCCTGTGCAGCGGCATGGCGATGCGATGGGTGTTTCGAGCAATCCCGTTTTTCTTCCCGGCCACTCGCGTTAGGATGAAGGCGCGCGACGACGTGCCTTAGCGGAGAATTGCAATTCCTGGTTACGCGTTGCCGCTGGAAAGCAGTTTACGAGCAGCGGCAGTGGCGCTACCGTGTTTTGCAGCGGCCAGCGACCATGCCTCGATTTGTGATCTTGAAACACGATACACCGGCAGATTTCATGCGTCCCGACCATTGGGACCTGATGTTTGAAATTGCCGGCCAACTGCGGACGTGGTCGATCCCGCAAACGCCCCGGCCTGGCGTCACCGTCATGGCAGAGTTGCTCGCCGATCATCGGCTCGCATACCTTGACTACGAGGGGCCGGTTTCCGGCAATCGCGGATCCGTGTCTCGTGTTGATCGGGGTACCTACAACGTGCTGCAGGAGGGCGACGGTGCCTGGAAGTTGTCGTTATACGGAGCGATTCTCATGTGCGAATTACAACTGACGCGCTGCGACCCAATTCACTGGCGAGCCGAGTTCTCGTCTTGAGAGAGTAGCAAGGCGGTCGCCGTTCCCGCGACTTCTTGAGCGTCCGTGTTTCCCGACAGATAGACTTCACCGTCTCGCAGCTCGACCGTTCGGATGTGAACTTCGCCGTGAGCGTAGTCCTCGTGGACCGTGGGGATCTTGACCAGCGCTACTGGATCGTCGCCGATCTGTGTCCAGCGAAGTTCGATCTCTGATTCGTGCGCCTTCTGGGAAACATCATCCAGGAAGGCGGCCAAAGGAACCGGCATGGCGCCCGCGTACGCTCGATTTACTCGAATCGCAACCACATTCGGTTCGTCCGTCAAGTAGATACTCGCTGCCAAGGAGATGACCGTTTTCATCTGGGGGCCGTGATAGCGGCAAGCGACTTGTACCAGGTTTTCCTGGATCGCGACGCGTGGCGCATCCACGTCCGGCGGAAGTGTATTGGGGAACTTGACCGGCAGGTCGGCGGCCAGCCAGCCATTGATCTGAGCGTCTGTGAACGTCGCCTGCCACGTGCCCTTGCGCAACACTTCATTATGCAGTTCCAGGACTTGCCGTTCGAGTTCGTTACCGGCTTCCTCGTGGGCATTGGGCTCGGTTTGCAACGCCGCCTCGTAGAATGTCGGCACGGACTGCGTTGCTTGATAGGCACCGAAGAAAACGACACTTGCCGTCGCCATTCCCACGCAGACCAGCACAGCGATTAGACGTAACCAATGACGCACGATGAAGACCTCGTGAAACAGATCCGGATCGATGCAGGCGGCACCAGGGCGGAGGAATAGTAGGAGGGCGACTATCGGGTGTCAATGGCAATCGTGCTGGTGTCAAACCAAGCCAGCATAGCTATCTCCCGAACAGCACGTAAGTTAGAGTGACAGCGCCAGGCTCCGTCTTCATGCAAGCTCGAAACGCCAGCGAGTGGGCAACTAACGACGGGATACACTTGCTCGCGCTGCGTGCTTGTATTTTGGCGGACTACCACAAACGTGGCGCTGTCCAATAAGAACGCATTTCAATGCTCCGTAGCTTGAAACCACTTCTTCGCAGTCTCATCCAAATGCCCTCATCCAAATGCCGGCGGTCGCCAGCTGCCATCTTGCCATCAGCTATCGGGTCCAGGCCAACCATTTATGGAAAAGGAACTTCACACGGGGAGATAGCCGCGTGCGATTGTACTGGTCGCCCAGTTTCCGGATGGCCTCGGCTTGCGTGGGATACGGATGAATCGTGCTGCCGATCTTGGCCAGTCCCAGGCCGTGGTTCATGGCCAAGGTGATTTCCGAAATAAGATCGCCTGCGTGGGACGCCACGATGGTGGCGCCCAGGATCTGGTCGCTTCCCTTCTTGACGTGAACTTTCACAAAGCCCTCGTCGTCACCGTCCAGGATGGCGCGATCCAAATCGCGGAAGTCCTGCACGTACGTATCGCACTCCTCGCCCTGCTGCCGCGCGGCGGTTTCGTTGAGGCCAATGCGAGCGACCTCGGGAGACGTATACGTGCACCACGGAATCGTCAGCGCACTCACCTTCTTCCGGCCCTTAAAAAGCGCATTCTGAATCACCATGCGCGCCATGAAGTCTGCGGCGTGCGTGAACTGATAAGGGGAACAGATATCGCCAGCCGCATAGATACGCGAATTCGTCGTGCGTAACAAATCGTCGACTTTCACTCCCTTTTCGTCAAAATCGACACCGACCTTTGCCAGGTTCAGGTTCTCCACATTGGGCTTGCGGCCGGCGGCGACGAGCAACTGGTCGACCGGCTCGTCGTACTCCTGACCATGCGATTCGACTCGCACGCGAATTCCTGCTTCGTTGCTGTTATGCTCGACGTGCAACTCACGGCCACAGCAAAGAAGTTGAACTCCGTCACGCTCCATGGCGTGCCGCACAACCTCGGCGGCATCGCGATCTTCGCGCGGCAAGACGCCGTGTTCCGATTCAATGAGCACCACTTCCGCTCCCAGCCGGGCGAAGGCCTGTGCCATTTCACAACCGATGGGACCGGCGCCGATGACACCCAATCGGCGGGGCTTTTCGGTCAACGAGAAGACGGATTCGTTGGTGAGATAATCAACGCTGCTCAACCCGGGAATCGCCGGAGCGGCCGCCCGCGCGCCGGTGGCAATGACGGCGTGCTTGAATTCCAACGGCGTGCCCGCAACCTCGACGGTGTTGGAATCGACGAACGAGCCCTGTCCGAAGTAGACATCGACGCCGAGTTCACGAAACCGGGCGGCCGAATCGTGCGGGCTGATGCGTGCCCGCAGTTTCCGCATCCGTTCCATGACAGCGGTGAAGTCGATGTTGACACCGTCCGGGACCTCGATACCGAAGCCGCGGGCTTTCTTGACGACACCCGCGACGCGCGCCGCTGCGATCACGCCCTTCGAGGGGACGCAGCCCACGTTCAGGCAATCGCCACCCATGAGCCCGCGTTCCACCAGTGCCACTTTGGCTCCCAGTCCCGCCGCGCCGGCAGCCGTTACCAGACCGGCGGTCCCCGCCCCAATCACCACCAGGTGATAGCGGCCTGCGGGCGTAGGGTTCACCCAGTCGCGTGGACGAACGTTGGCTTCCAGGTCACGGTTGTATTCGTCGGCAGGCCGGAGCTGCACGAATTTGTTGTTCGTTGTCATTGTGGTCTACCTGGTCGTTGGCGGGTTTGGCTGGCCGATCCGGAATCGCCGTGGACTGACGCGTCGATTGTCCCTCGACGGCAGCGATCGACAATCATAACCTTTCGCTGCAGGGAATGCAGGCGACGAGAAAGTTAACTGGCGGGGCGACGGGACACAGCGTCCATCAGCTAGCCCGGATTATTCATGGTCGTGTGTCCGTCGCCCGACGCTGGGCGACCCCGACTCGTAACGCGCAACTTGACGCCAGGCTCTTTCGTTGGATAGCGCCGAGTTTTCGGTAATCCGCCAAAACACAAGCACGCGGCGCGAGCAAGTGTATCCGGTGCCAAGTTACCACTCGCTGGCGCTGCGGGCTTGTATGATGACAGCACCCGGCGCTGACGGACTAGAAGACCCACGAGTAGCCGAACCGGGCGGTGAAGCCGGTGCCGAGCACACCGGAGCCATGGACGAGGTACGGCTGGTCGGTGATGTTTTCCAGGCTCAGACTGACGCGGTGTTGATCGCAACAGCCGAACGTCCGCCCCATCCGCATGTTGAGCGTCGCGAATCCAGGCGTGCCGCCGATCGGAATGCGCTCGTCGGTAATGTCGCGCACCGTGTCCAGACGATCTTGCCGGTCCGACATCCAGGTGTAGATCGCAAAGTAGCTGCGCAGCCCCGGATCCCGGTAACGCAAGCCCAGAATTCCTTGAGTCGGTGGCACGCGACTCAGCGGAGCCTGCGTTACCAGGTTCTTGCCGTAGGTGTACCAGAAGTTGCCGTAAAGCGACCAGCAGTCATCCAGCAGGTATTCGCCGCTGAACTCCACGCCCTGCACGAACGAGTCCTGATTGGCGGAGGCGAACGTGTTTGGCGCGGCGGTGATCGAGACGATGTTATCCTGCAAGTCGGTCCAGAAGACGAATGTTTGCGTACGCAGCCGATCGTAGTTGGTTTTCACGCCCACTTCGTAGTTGATGGAATGCTCCGGCGTCAGGCCCAGGCTCGGCAAACTTTGGCCCACTTGCAAGACATTGGGATTGTTGGCCATCAGATCATCCAGATTGGGCGCCCGGAATCCTTCGGAGATCGAGCCCACAAGATGCGCGCACGGATTCAACTCGTAAGTCAGGCCAACCTGTCCGATCCAATCGTCGTACGAAGGATTGATGTAGACGGGCATATTCATCACCACAGGCGTCCCCGCGGTTTCGATCGATTCGTAACGCAGGCCGGCGGTGGCGTCGAGCCGATCGGTTAAGGCCACGTCCCAGTTCAGGAACCAGCCCGCCCGCCGATACCAGGCGTCGTCGGGAACGATCGGGCCGCTGGCGGTACCTCCGAACGGAGAATCGACGTCGTCGTAATACCAATCAAAGCCGGTCGTCCACTTTCCATAGACGCCCAGATCTTTCGACGCCACAGCTTGCAGGCCCGTGGTTTCCACGTCCGTTTCCTGAAAGCGGGACGTCGGAACCCCGCGCGTCTGGATTTCCCGTTGGCGATGATACGAAGCCGTGAACGTCAACGCGTCGAATGTCCCTCCCAGCGGCTCGACCGCCTGATAGCGGAGGTACGCCAGGTCACGCTGCTGAGGATCGAAGAACCGCGCGTTACCAAACGTATTCGGACTGCCACGGTCCAGGGGAAATCCGGGATAGCGATCGCTGCGCGGGAGGTCTTCCTGTTCAAAATGTTGCAACGAGATCGTCAGTAGCTGCTGGTCGTCGAGCAAGTAGTTGAACTTGATGTCGCCGGCGTACTGCTGGTAGTTCGTGCCGGGTTGGCGAGTGAAATCGTCGAATCCGGTATCGAGATCACGCACGTTCAAAAAACTGCCCCCCGCAAAGACGCCCGCCTTGCCCGACCAGGCTTCCACGTTCAGGCGGCTGTAGGGCGACGAGTTCGCCGTGTTGTAGTACTGGTTAAACTCGCGGGTCAGGTAGTCGCCACAGCACATCCCTCGTTGTATGTCCGTGCCGCGCGACATGACGTTGATGGTCCCGCCGATCGCGTCCGAGCCCCAGAGGACCGATCCCTGGCCCCGCAGCACTTCGATGCGACCGACCATGCCGGCGTCGATCGTATTGAAATACTGGTTCGGGCCCGCTCGCGTGATGGAGTTGTTCAGGCGAATCCCGTCCACCAGAATCAGCACCTGCTGCCCGGTAAGTCCGCGCACGAAGGGAGACGCCTGCCCGGCTGCCGTGCTCTGCAGAAGCACACCGACTTCGTTCTGTAACGCGTGGAACATATCGGGGGCCTGCCGCTCCAGAATCTCTTCACGACTGCGAATCGACGCCGCGGCAGGCGTGTCGAACAACGACTGCTGGCTGCGGAAGATCCCCGAGTTCTCACCGAACCAGTTCTGTTCGCCAAACCGCTGGTCGATCAGGTCCGGGAAGCTCAGCGAAGTATCCGAACCAAAGTCTGATTGCGGCGCCGGTGACGGCTCCGGCGGAGTGCGAACTTCAACCGGCGGCAAGACGCCTTCCACAGGTCCATCCTGGACTGAGGCGTCCGCAAGCTGCATTCGAAAGGCCGCCGTATCCGGCTCCTGGGCGGAAAGCGAACCGGCAAGTAACAAAAGGAAACAGCAGGTGTAGCGACCGTGTCGGAACATCATTCTGGCTCTCAAGGTAGACGAACGGCGACGGCAGTCGTGGCGGCGCAGCTGGACCA
>CALBSZ010000387.1 GCA_937967665.1 uncultured Planctomycetaceae bacterium | reverse complement strand
ATGGCAAACTGCTGGACGACGGCACGCGTGGCGAACTGCAGGTGCGCGTCGGCGATCAGGTAATTTTCAGCAGCTACGCGGGGGACAATTTTACGATCGACAACGAGGATTACTTGCTGATGCGTGAAGACGATATTCTCGCCGTCATCGAATAGGTACCCTGTCAGCGTGGTCCTGTCGGATCGCGATGAAACGAAACATGAACCAGGTGACCTGAAAGGGTCATTCCAAGAAGGAGAAAGCATGTCATGTCAAATATTAGTTCATTCGACCAGGAAGCACGCGAAGCCATTCGTCGCGGTATCAGCAAACTGGCTCGAGCCGTTAAGGTGACCCTCGGACCGAAGGGTCGGAACGTGATTTTGCAGAAAAGTTTTGGTTCCCCCACGGTGACCAAAGACGGTGTTACGGTGGCCAAGGAAATCGACCTGGAAGACGTCTACGAGAATATGGGCGCTCGCATGGTGCGGGAAGTTGCCAGCAAGACCAGCGACGTCGCGGGGGACGGAACCACGACAGCGACGGTCATGGCCGAGGCGATTTTCAACGAAGGCCTGAGAGCAGTTGTCGCGGGCGTCAACCCGGTGCAGATGAAGCAGGGGATTGAAGCGGCCGTGGCCGACGTCACGGGGAAACTGCAGAGCATGTCGATCAAGGTCAAGGACAAGGAAGCGATGTCGAACGTCGCTTCGATCGCCTCGAACAACGACCGCGAAATCGGCACGTTGCTGGCCGATGCGATGGAAAAAGTGGGCAAAGACGGCGTCATCACCGTGGACGAAGGTAAGAGCCTGGCCACGGAAGTGGAATGGGTCGAGGGGATGCAGTTCGATCGCGGCTACTTGTCTCCCTATTTTGTCACCGACGCCAACAGCATGACGGCGGAACTCGAAGACGCCTACGTCCTGGTCTTCGAAAAGAAGATCACGAATGTCAAAGACATGGTGCCGATCTTGGAAGCGGTAGTGCAGCAAGGCAAGCCGCTGTTGATCGTGGCCGAGGACGTGGAAGGCGAAGCGCTGGCGACGCTGGTGATCAACCGCCTGCGTGGCACCTTCCAGTGCGTGGCGGTCAAGGCGCCCGGCTATGGCGATCGCCGCAAGGCCATGATGGAAGACATTGCGATCCTGACCGGCGGCCGCGCCATTTTCGAATCGCTCGGCGTCAAACTGGAATCACTGCCGATCACGGATCTGGGACGCGCCAAGAAGGTCATCGTCGACAAAGACAACACGACGATCATCGAAGGTGCTGGCAAGAGTTCGGACATCAAAGCGCGGATCGATCAGCTGCGCCGCGAAATCGACAACTCCACCAGCGACTACGATCGCGAAAAGCTGGAAGAGCGCCTGGCAAAGCTGGCCGGCGGCGTGGCCAAGGTCAACGTCGGCGCGGCGACTGAAAGTGAAATGAAGGAGAAGAAAGCGCGTGTCGAAGACGCGCTGCACGCGACCCGTGCCGCCGTGGAAGAAGGCATTCTGCCGGGCGGCGGCGTGGCGCTGCTGCGAGCGGCGGCCAGCGTCAAGGCCGGCGAGAATCTGAGCGACGATGAAGTCGTCGGTTATAACATCGTGCTCCGCGCCTGCCGCGCTCCACTGTCGATGATCAGCGAAAACGCCGGACAAGACGGCGGCATCGTCTGCGAGAAAGTGCTGGATAGCAAGGGCAACACCGGCTACAACGCCTTGACGGACACGTACGAGGACCTGGTGAAAGCCGGTGTCATCGACCCGACCAAGGTCACGCGCACGGCCCTGGCCAACGCGGCTAGCGTCGCCACGCTGTTGCTCACCAGCGACGCCCTGGTGGCTGAGAAACCCAAGGCGGGCGCGGGCAAGGGCCATGGCGGCGACCACGATATGTACTAAGCTCCTGTTCGCGAGCCGGACGGTTCGTGATGCATTTACGAAACGCCAATCGGGTAATTCCGGTTGGCGTTTTTTTGTGAATGATTCTGAATTCGCCTCGATCCGTGTCAGCGATCGCGCCGCCTGCACCGCCGGGACGGAAGAATGATTTGCGTTTGACCGGCTTTGACATATAGTTTTGATGGCACCACGGAGGAACGCTGCAACCACCCCCCCTCGTCACTTGATTCCAAGTGTGATTGACTGCCCCCCGGCGAAGTTGATGTGATCGCCGTTGTCGTTGCCGCGACTTATCGACCTGGCAGCGATGTGACGCAACTTGATTGACACCATTGCACAGAGGCCCGCGGAATGCGTCGAGCAAAACAGCTACGCGCCAAGGAGCGCAGCGCGCGATTTGAATCGTTTGAAGAAAAACTAGCCCTGTCGGCTCAGGCCATCGCCAGCCTGATTGCGGAAGACCTGGGGATGAACGCGGAATTGCACTTCGGCGAGCTCACTCCCGCGCCGTCCGAGGGCCAAGATTTTTCGCTGACGATGCACGACTTCGAGTCGCCCGTACCCGTCCACCACACCACTCCCCCAATGCTCACTCCGCATCTCGACGAGACCTTCGAGCATCATCAGGCGGGCGACTTTCTGTTGGAGTCGTTGTTACCGGTGGACCCGCACGACCAGGAAGTATTCACGACACTGGCAGACGTCCACGACGTCACCGGGGTCAACTACGTGCACAACACCTACGGTTTCCGCGGCGAGGGCCAGACGATCGCCGTGATTGACAGCGGCATTGCCTACGATCACTACAGCCTGGGTGCTGGCTTTGGTGCCGGGCACAAGGTCGTCGGCGGCTATGACTTTACCGAAGAGAACGACGCGAACCCGTACGATGACGGCCCGTCGGGATTTCATGGCACGCATGTCGCCGGGATCATTGGCAGCGATCATGCCACCTACAAGGGCGTGGCCTCCGGCGCGGACCTGGTGGCGCTGCGCGTGTTCAATGACAACGGCGACGGCTACTTCAGCTGGGTCGAGAACGCGCTGCAGTGGGTACACGACAACCGTACGGCGTTTGAGCACGAGATCACGACGGTCAACCTGTCGTTGGGAACAACCTGGAACTCGGACAGTATTCCCGGCTGGGCCATGCTGGAAGACGAATTCGCGCAGTTGGAAGCGGACGGCATCTTCATTTCCGTGTCGGCCGGCAATTCGTTCACCGATTACAATTCCCCGGGATTGAGTTATCCGGCGGCCAGCCCGTACGTGGTGCCCGTGGCCAGCATCGACAATGATGGTTCGCTGAGTTATTTCAGCCAGCGGCACGATCGCGTGCTGGCGGCGCCGGGGCGGAGCATCACGTCCACGGTTCCCGATCACGTCTTCGGCGAAGACGGGATTCCGAACGATTTTGGTTCCGCGTCCGGCACCAGCATTGCGGCGCCCTACGTCGCAGGTGCTTCGGCCCTGGTGCGGCAAGCGATGGAATTTGTGGGGATGTCCAATATCACTCAGGACGCGATCTACGACCACTTGCGCGATACGGCCGACCTGGTCTATGACGCCGCGACCAATGCCAACTATCACAACATCAACGTGCAAGCCGCCCTGGATGCGCTCATGCCGGCCGACGATTACGGTTCGACCGCCCAAGCGGCGCACACGCTGGGAACGTTGAGCGGCACATCCGAGATCAGCGGTTTGATCAGCACGGTGAACGACACAGACTTTTTCACTTTCACTTCCGGAGTCACCGGCACGGCGACCTTCGCTGCCGACTGCAGTTACCAGCTCGCATCCGACTGGTCGCTCGTCGGCGGCGGCGCCACGATTGACGGCGACACGATCTCCTTCGACGTCGTCGCCGGCCAGTCCTACACCATCAGCCTGGGAACCAATGACGGCCTCGGCTACTACGATATCAGCGCGAACCTGGAAAGCACATTCGTTGCCGAGGACCTGGGCACCATCGCGTATTCGATGATGGAGACGATCAACAACCAGGGAAACTGGTACGAAATCACGGCCACGCGCAGTGGTCTGTTGACGGCGGAAGCCTTGTTCTCGCATAGTGGCGGCAACGTCGATCTGGAAGTTTATGACAGCAACATGAACTTGCTGGGAGCAAGTTCGTCGGTGACGAACAACGAGCGGGTGGACGTCGGTGTCAGTGGCGGCACAAGCTACTACATTAACCTGGCTGGCGCGAACGCCGACGTCGATCTTCGCCTGTCGAATAATGTTTCCGTCAGTGGCGGCACGGTCACCGTTTTTGGCACGGCGGCAGCGGACACGATCGCCGTCAACATTCCCGCGAACACGCTCACGATCAACGGCGTCCAGCACTACAATGCCTCGCTGCACACCAGCACGATCACCATCGACGCCACCGGCGGCGACGATACCCTGACCATCGACGCGTCCAGCGGCAACGACACGGTCACCGTCAACAACGGCGTCGTCGATGCCACCAACGGTTCTTATTCCCTCCACGCCACCAGCATCGAAACCGCCACCATCCACGGCGGCGGTGGCACGGACACGCTTCGCGCCTATGGTGGAGCGTCGGCGGATACGCTGACGCTGCGGCCCGGAACCCTGGAATTGTCAACGGGTACGATGCAACTCGACGCCGCCAGCATGGAATTGATTTATGCTTACTCCGGAGGAGGCCAGGACACGGCGTACATGTACGATTCTGCAGGGAATGATGAGTTCTACGGCTGGTCACAATACAGCATGATGCGGGGGGCCGGGTATTACAACTATGCGAGTGGGTTTGCCACCGTCCGGGCTGAGGCTGAGTCCGGCGGACGAGACGTGGCGAGACTGTACGACTCCATCGGCAACGACGAATACACATCTACGTCGGAGTATGCTGAATTGCGCGGCAGCGGTTTCGCAAACCGGGCGACAGGTTTCGATTTGGCATATGCATATGCAAACGCAGGCGGTCTCGATTCCGCCCGCCTCTACGACTCCACGGGTAACGATACTTTTGTCGCTTCGCCAAGCAATGCGCAGATGTTCGGCGACGGTTTCTCGAACAGCGCATCGGGATTCGAATCGGTTTACGGTTACGCAACTGCGGGAGGCAACGACAAAGCGCGTTTCTTCGATTCAACTGCCAATGACCAGTTTTATGGCTGGTCGCAGTACAGCATGATGCGTGGTTCGGGGTTCTACAACTACGCAAGCGGCTTCGACACTGTCGAAGCACATTCGTCGCAGGGCAACGATGCCGCCCGCCTGTACGACTCTGCCGGAAATGACCAGTTCTTCGCCTCGCCGCATTTTGCTGAGCTGAAAGGGGCAAGTTTTGCGAATAGCGCTGCCGGGTTCAAGCAGGTGTACGCCTATGCAACGGCTGGTGGCCATGATACCGCGCGACTAAACGACTCGATCGGCAATGATACCCTGTATGCCTCGCCCTCTTTTGCAAACCTCTGCGGAGCGGGTTTCTCCAATTCCGCAACTGGTTTTGACTCAGTCTCTGCCTTCGCAAGCCAAGGTAGCGATTCGGCAACTCTGGTCGACTCGGCAGGCGATGATGCGTTCTACGCGTGGTCCAACTATGCGGTCCTGCGGGGTGCGACCTTCAACAACTACGTCAATGGATTTGATTCCGTTTCAGCGCTCGCTGTGTCCGGCGGAAACGACTGGGCGCGGCTATACGATTCCGTTGGCAACGACGAGTACTATGGATGGTCGGGTTCCAGCTTAATGAGGGGACTTGGGTTTTCAAACTACGCTCGCGGATTCGATGTCGTACTCGCCTATTCGCAGAACGGCGGAGCAGACACTGCTAGGCTTTACGATTCCGTCGGGGACGACCTCTTTACTGCTCGCTCAAACTTCAGCCAGATGAGTGGCGCCGGCTTTCTTAACATGGCGTCCGGCTTTCGCACTGTTTATGGCTACGCCAATTCCGGCGGAACAGACCGCGCTACTTTTCAAAATGTAAGCGAATCGGACCACGTTGGCGGAACTGGCAACCTTGCGTCCTTTCGCACGGAGACACAGAATCGGTGGCTCTGGAACTTTGACAGGGTGACCGCCGTTGCCGCCACGCAGTCTACACCTTCCGCTGACATGGAGGCCGTAGACTACTTGTTCGACCAGATCGGCAATTGGACCTAAGTCACAAGGTCTTGCCAGCGTCGTCGCGAACGCGAGTAGCACTTTCGGCAGGACTTGGTCGCATCGCTCGCGGCCACAGCCCGAGACAATGAGATGTCGCCGCCGCTCACTTTCCGCAACCGTTCTTCGGCGTCAGGCCGCCCGTGTTTCCGACACCTTGCCCGCCAGCATTTCTTGAACGGCTGCAGTGATGGCGGCACTATCCATACGGTAGTGTTTGCGAAGGTATACCTGACTACCGACGATTGACGAGAATCCGTCACGCAATCCGATGCGCAGGAATCTCTGTGGCCGCACGTTGCCATCGAGCAGCGACTCGGCGACGGCGCCGCCGAGTCCGCCGTGAACGGTATGCTCTTCGATGGTGACGATACCACCCGTTTCCAACGCGGCACTTTCCAATGCCGCCGAATCCAACGGTTTGAGCGTGTGAACGCTCAGCACCCGACACTGTATCCCGGCACGATCAAGTTCGCCAGCGGCACGCAAGACTTCTTCGACGATTCCCCCGCACGCTACGAGTGTCAAATCGTGCCCCTCTCTGAGCGTGCGGATGGTTCCAAGTTGAAAGATCTCACCGGGCTGTTGCGTATCACCAGCACTGGACTTATCCAATCGCAAGTAAGATACACCGCTGGTGCGTGCGACAGCGTCGGTGGCCTCGCGTGCTTCCCAATCATCACAGGGACAAACGACAGTAACGTCGGGTAGCGACCGCATGATGGCAAGGTCTTCTGTGGCGTGGTGGGAGATGCCCAATGCCCCGTAGCTAAAGCCGCCACCTACACATACGACGTTTACATTACAGTCATGATAAGCAGCATCGTTGCGGATCTGCTCGAGGCAGCGCATGAAGACAAAGTTAGCGATTGAGTAAGTAAAGACAACGTGCCCTTCCATTGCCAGGCCCGTTGCAAGTCCGGTCATGTTTTGCTCAGAAACACCAGCGTTGATAAACTGGTCCGGGAAGCGCCGGCGATAGTCATCAAGCACGCCAAACCCGAGATCCCCCGTAATGAGCATGATTTTCGGATTCTGCTCCGCCATCAACATCAATCGTTGAATGAATTGATCTCTCATGCTGCGTCCTCCAATTCCTGCAACGCGTCAGTCAGCTCTTGCCCACTTGCCGTGCGATAATGCCACAGGACCGAGTTCTCCATGAACGAAACACATTTTCCTTTGATCGTATTAGCGATGATGCAAGTAGGTTTTCCTTTTTCGGCGGGCACTTTCGCAAAGACGTCGACCAATTGAGTGTGATCGTGGCCGGCCACTTCGACCACTGCCCAACCAAAGCTTCGCCACTTATCGGCAAAGGGCTCCAACGCCAAGGTTTCGGCGACGGGAGCGAGACTTTGAATCTTGTTGTAGTCGACAATGGCAACCAGGTTATCAAGTTGATGGTGGGCCGCAAAAAGGATGGCCTCCCAATTCGATCCCTCGTCACATTCACCGTCGCTCAGCAAGACAAACACCCGGTGGGAGGCGTGCTGCAGCTTCCCGGCTTTGGCCATGCCTGTGCCGACAGGAAGTCCATGGCCCAGCGATCCCGTCGAGAATTCGACACCGGGAATTCCCTTGTGGGAAACGTGACCGCTCAATTGAGAGCCGTTCTGATAGTGTGTTTCGAGTTTTTGTACGGGGAAAAATCCAGTTTCTGCCAAGGCGGCGTAGACAGCGGCTCCCGCATGACCTTTGCTGAGAATGAATCGATCGCGCAATGACCAAACCGGATTCGCTGAGTCGACGCGCATGGCGCTACCGTACAGCACGGCAATGATATCTGCCATCGACAAGGCAGCCCCCACGTGCGAGCTTCTCCCTCGGCTCGTCATCTTGACGGCGTGCAGGCGTATTCTTTTAGCAAGTTCTTTTGTATCCATGGAACCGATATCCTTGAGTCCTCACATTAGGCCGCCGCGGTGTGCGAGCGGCAGACGTAAAACTGCCGGATGGCATCACATACATAATCGACGTCTTCATCTGTCAGTGACGTATTCATGGGTAACATCAACAGTCGTTCGAAGAGCCTTTCGGTATACGGCAGTCGCTGCTCAAACCCCAGTTTTACAAACTGATGCACGGCCTTGCCGCCCCATTGCACCAACGTTCCGACTCCCTTCTCCTGGAGGTGCAGCCGAAGCGCATCCCGATCGTCGGCTTCAATTTCGTAATTCTGCTAGATGTCAAAGTGGTCGGAATCGTTGCTCGGTGGCGGCGGCAGTACAAGTTGGTCCACGTCCTCCAAAGCCTCCTGGTACATAGCAGCAATTTGGCGGCGTCGTTCAATATACTGATCGTACCGAGCAAGCTTGTAATCCAGGATCGCCGCTTGAAGGTTGTCGAGCCGAGAATTCAGTCCCCAGCACACGACCTCGCCGGTTTCATCCCGCCCATGGTCGCGCATCAGGCGGACACTGTTATAGATGTTCTCGTCATTCGTAATCAGGCAGCCACCGTCGCCCAAACTTCCCAACGTTTTGGCCGGGTAGAAGCTGACACAGCCGGCAATGCCGAATGTTCCGGCCGCTTGTCTCTTGAATCGCGATCCCAGTGCCTGCGCCGAGTCCTCGATGATGAGCAGCCCATGTTCCCCGGCAATAGCACGGAGCGCGTCCATGTCGGCCGTACGACCATTTAACTGCGTCGGCATGATGGCTCGAGTACGAGATGTGATTGCCTTTTCGACCGCGGTCGGATCAATAAGATGATCCGCTCCGCAGTCAACAGGGACCGGCGTGGCTCCGGCGAAGTAGGCCGCTGCTGGCGTGGCAACCATCGTATGCGAGCTGAAAATGACTTCATCTCCCGGGCCAATTCCAGCAGCACGCACAGCAAGGTGAAGCGCGTCCGTTGCGTTGGCCATGCCCAGTACGTACTTGGCACCGATGTACTCCGCAAGGTTTCTTTCAAACTGTTCATTTTCCTTTTGCAAAATGTAGGCCCCACGCCTGGCCACGTCGCTAATGATAGCGATCAGTTGCTTTTCATCCTCTCTGAACACCGATGGATAGTTGAAAAACGGAACGGTTCGCGTCGGTTTTTTTGCGGACATGTGTAACTCCATAGCGTATGCGGTAATCAATGTTTCTAAGTGACGATGATCAGTGGCTAAGCCGGCCTGACTGGGCCGGCAGCCTCAAGCCGCCTCGCGGACTGGTCGCTCATTGGCGTTCGCCTTCCACTCCCCAACTGCGTACAACACCTTATAGCCTGTAACAGGTTCCGTGCCGGCAACTTCGACGAGCGGCTCATCGGGGGATAAGTCTACATCCAGCACGGTCGGTAACGGTTGAAGCTTACCGAAGAAGAGTCTCTTTATGCGGGATTTCCACTTCATTGACTTGGGAATGAGGTGCAACTTCACGGCAGCATTTCGAACAAGCTGCCGCAAACGATTTGCACTGCCACTAGACTGGATCGGATACGCGGCGTAGACCTTCGTGGCAAATCCGTTGTCTTGCAGCAGGCCCTGAAGTTCCCTTGCCGAAAGATAGGAAAACGTAAATGGGCTCGGATTAAAGTCAGGCCGCTGACAATTTGCAGAGCAAACGAGCAGCTTTCCTCCTGGCCGAAGTACGCGTGCGGCTTCTCGAATAAATTCTGCGGGATCGGGAAGGTAGTAGATCGCTTCCAGCAGCAGCACAACGTCAAACGAGTCGTCGTCAAAAGACATACAGGTCGCGTCAAGTTGGCGAATATCGATTTCATTCCCGTATTGCTTCTGCGCTGCCTGGACAAGAGCCGGGTCATAGTCTCCAGCAGCGACTCGCTTGGCTCGAGCAGCCAGGTGCTTCAGGCCGATGCCGGGCCCGCAAGCGACTTCCAGAACCTCCTTGTTTTCCGCCAGTTCACCCGCCAACTTGTAGCGCATTTCCAGCATCGCCAGTTGTTCACGTGTAGCCCCAGCCCCCGGCAATTCCGTTACGGAATCATACGATTCATGCCGATTTGAATTTTGCCCGGGCTTGGGAAAGTGCCGGATTTCGCGAGGCGTCCAGTTCCGAAAGGCGATCTTGATTACGGTGTAGATGATGATCTTGCAGTCTACCCAGACGTTGTGTTGACGAGCGTAAAGAAGCTGAAGCTTCAGTTTCGTCGGGCGAATCAGCTGCTCATACGCCATGTCGGGATCCGCCTGCCCCGCCAAAACGGCTCCTTCGTCGGAATTCCAAATTGACGCCCAGTCCGTAATACCAGGGCGAATACCGAGAATGTCCATTTCCTCCTCGGTATACATGTCCACGTATCGTTGAACTTCGGGCCGCGGTCCAACGAGACTCATTTGCCCGCAGAGTACGTTCAACAATTGCGGCAACTCATCGAGCTTGCACTTTCGCATCAGCTGACCAACGCGCGTGATCCGCGGGTCATCATCGCTGGTCGACGGGCCTCCCAGACGCTCTGCATTGATGACCATGGACCGAAACTTGCAGATTTGAAAGAGCTTGCCATGACGGCCGACCCGCGTACCGCGATAGAACACGGGACCCGCTGAGGTCAGCTTGATGGCCGCTGCGGTCGCGATGAGTACTGGACTGCACAGGCCAAGACCGATAAGGCTCACGACAATATCGAACGTACGCTTCAGCATTGATTTTGTGTCCTGATAGGGAAGATTAATGTGTCAGACCTAGGCGGCTTTTGCCGCGGGGGAATCATGCGCTATGGCCTGCAAGTACGCAGTCATGTTCGAATACACTTCTTCTGCTACGAAGCGACGCCGGTAGAGGTCCAGAGCGTTCCGTGACATCGCATTCAACCTGTCCGGACTATCGTAGAGTTGCAAGAAGGCATCAACGATTCCATCGACCGATTCATTCGCGTACGTGATGCCGCAGTCGTGCTCGCGAAGAAGGTCAGCAAGGACGCCTTGCAAACTAGAGATAATCGGCAGCCCAGCTGAAAGGTATTCAATCGGCTTGTTGGGGAGGTTAGGCGTAAAATTCGGACTGCTCACATACGGCGTCAAGCCAACCCGTGACAGCTTCATCAAGGCCCAGATTTGCGCGGCATTCATCCAGCCAGGAAAGATTACGTCGGGGCAGTCACGCGCCAGCCGCCGGTACGTTTCGAGGTCTTCACCTGTTCCGCAAATCACCCACTTTATACGCCGGCCTGTACTGGCCAGTCTTTTGGCCGCGTGGATGAGGGGAGCGATTTCGAAGTGGCGGCCGATCGTTCCAAAAAAGCATGCCGTAAAGACAGCCGTATCTTCCGAAATGCCATGTTGCCTCCAAAATCGCATCGCGGCGTCGGTCTCCTCCCTACCTGGTCGCCGCTCAACATAAGCCATGGGAAACGATCGGTCGTAAGGTCCGGATTGCCTTCCCGCTTGACTTGTGCCCCAGTTCACGTAACCATCAGTCACCCCTGTAATGGCAGTTGCACGTGCGCAGGATCTGCGGGCACTGTTTCTCATTGATCGGAACAAGATATTGCCCAATGCGCGAAAGCGTGTGGGCAGGCAATCAATGGCCACGTCAGGCCAAAGATCGCGAATATCCAAAACCACAGGTATCCCGTTTAACTCGCCGAATTCCACGGCCTCACTGCATAGCTCCAATGTCGGTAGCGAGCAGAGAATAACATCGGGAAGCGGTGTCCGACGCGCCTCCGCGCGAAACTGGCGCGCGACCTCTTGATGATTGCGATGACGCGCAAACGAGATATTCTTGCGGTAGCCCGGAGCGAAAAGAAGTTTCAGCTGATAATTTGGTGACAGTACGATCGTTGTATTCTTGCCGACTCGTTGCCGCTTGCGAACGTGATCAAAGCTAGCGGACCAGAAGACGACGTTATGCCCCTTGTTCGCCATGTGGTCCGCAAGGATTCCAGTACGAAAGAGACGATCAGCCCCATCGGATGGCAGAGGTTCCCCAACAGTGACTAGCCAGATTCGCATGACTCGGTGTTGTTCTTCGACGGTCTAAGGGAGCGGGAGAAGGCCGGGAGGAGAATAGTCGAAAAGCATCAGGTGTAGCAATGTCAATTCAGGGTTATGGAATAGCGAAACGCTAGCACGACCCGGCCGCGCCGCTTTCACGCTGCCTCCGCGCCAAGCGGCTTCTCGGGACGCAATTTCAAAACGCGGGCAGGCACACCACCAACAATGGAATTCGGTGGGACATCTTTCGTAACCACCGCGCCAGCCGCGACCACCGCGCCGTCGTGTATCGTTACGCCGGGAAGAATAATACAGCGTGCGCCAATCCAGACATCGTTGCCGATTTTGACCGGGTGGTTTTCCGATGGCTGCAGGCGCATGGGGGTCCCGAGTTCGACTCCGTGATTGGATGTGTAGATGAGAACCTGAGGCCCCATCATGACATCGTCGCCAATCGTGACGTCCGCAGCCGAACCAACGATCGAATCGGCTCCGATCATCGATCGGTTTCCAATGCTGATATGAGAGCCACGACCAAAATAGACGTTTGGCCGAACATTGACCTCCTTTCCACACGACCGGAAGATCACAGGAACAACTAGACGGTTGAGTCTTGCGCCGAGGCTCTTTGGATGGTCAGCAGTGCGAACGCGACTTGTCAACCCATAGTACAGTAACAGTGCGAGAGCTCTCATTCTTAGGCCGCCTTTTTTTCACCTGGTTTTGAAACTACCGCAACGCGCTGTCCCACCAGGAACGGCATGAACTGCCAGGTTGGAAAGTAGCAACACGCCGCGTACTTAGAGAGGAAACGTCCGACAGGGGGGATCAACGCCCCTTTGTGATAACCCAGAAGCTGCGCATCGTCAGATTGAAACAGCTTTTCAATCCTCCGCCCTGTCAAACCTCGATACTGCGTATTCCCAGGCTTGGAATATCGCCAATCGGACAACAACAGGTATCCACCAGGCTTGGTCACACGGAGCATTTCCTTGGCAATACTCATTGCCAGTGCCTCGTCCGTCAGCTGGACAAACATCGTCGACTCAAAGACAACGTCAAAAGTACTATCCTCATATGGCATTGCTGCTGCGTCGCCAGACAGGAAGTGGCTGTCGGGGAGCTTACGGCGTGCTTCCGAAATGCGATCTTCGAGAATATCTATGCCGTGCAGCAAACCGGGCGTGAAGCCAAGTTTGAGGAAGTGCACCAAGCTGCTTCCATCTCCGCAGCCGACGTCGAGCACGGTGGTGGAAGGAACATCCAAGTCAAGCGAGGCCAACGAACGGGTAATCGACACCTCCGCCGCCAACGCTTGAAACGTGACTTCCGGATTTCTCAGCAAGTCGTTTCGAAGTTTACCCTTTTCCGCATAGTAGCGCTGATACCAACTTGACGTCTCCTTACAAACTTCCGCCGTCGACGACGCGGAGGAACTTATTTCCTGTGTCACGGTAATTCCCTTTCTCTCAATTAACTTGTGCTTACGCGTACTTCCTGAACAGACTTGCGTGGTTGACATCTTGGCGTTGAGGCAGGTCGGAGATGAGCCTGGTCACATGATTTACGCGTTTCCACTCCTCGATCCCGAGATCAGCTGGGCTGTCGATGAAATGCTGCATTCCATCTTCATTGCTGGCGTCCCAAACATTAGGCGAGCCCTGGTAGCGATCCAGCAATCTGAGAGGCGCGGCGGCACTAGGCAAGTGAATTACCTTGCATCCCGCGATCCAGGCGTCGATCATGGCAGCACTGGTCACTCCGACAACAACGCGAGTTCTGGAAAGCGCTTCGTCAATCGGCACTTCCTCGGGACGCTCTTCCATAATCTGGATTCCAGATTCTTTGAGCCGCGTTTCCCGGTTTAGTGCGACCAGCAATTCCAGGTCGGCACGTCGATCCGTGGGATGCCGGCGGATACGAATCTCCCACTCGGAATCCAGCCTGCCTAGTATTCGCAGCAACGCCGGATAGTCGAATGAGTCGATGCCGTAAATACATGGGTCTATGAGCAGCATGCGTTTCGGACGGGGCTGATTTTCGCAGCGGCTTTGCTCGCATAGGTTGAGGTGTGCAGGGTGCCCAGCGACGACTATCTTTTCTGCCTGACTTTTTTGCCAATGAAATAGTTCGCGGAAGTACTCGCCCCACACGTGGATTTCGTCGAAGGCGCTAAATGCGGCATCAGCCGTCTTCCAGCGTTCCCCGTGCTGGATGTTAATATGAGCAATCTCGTGTTGATGTAGGAATGCTGTCATGAGGGACGATGAGGCAGTCGATTCGAAGAAGTGGATTACCGTATGTGGCGAAAAATGCTGGAGAGCATAGCCATAGTGGCCCGTCCATCGCAGAATATTGGCCATTAACTCGGGATAGAGAGCAATCCGCGGACAAGCTCTCAGAACTTGAAAGACAAACCTTGTTTCGCGCCAACCGAATCGAGTTCGCGCGCGTCGTTGAAAATAGGCCTGGCCAGGAAAGACGGCTGGATCAAGACTATGCTTGAGTCGTTCTGCCAGAAAGAACACAAACACGTCATGTGCTGTAGAATCCAATGGGGCGGTGTTTCGATCCCGCCATGTTCGCCACCAGAGCACCAGCAGCAGTCCTGGCAGTGACACTCCATAAACAAGCTGGCGCAAGGCTTGAATTCCCCTCGACCCGAGAAGTTTTCGCTGACAGAGGCATTGAGCAAGTGACCGGCGAGCCAGCACGTGCAATTCTGATGGTGCTGATCGTTCATAATCGGTGACCGTTCGACCTCCGAAAACCCGCAACTCGATTTCTTCAATGATCTCTTGGTGCCGAGCGTGACTGTCACGTTTCAGGTACTGGGGCGCCAGCAGCCACAAGTAAACACGCGACATGAATGCTTTGACCAGTCGTTTCATGAGTTGGCAACCCCCATGCTGCTGCTTTCCGACGAGGTAGGAGTCTGATTGCACTCCCAATAGAGGAAACGCTTCAGACCTGACAGTCGCTTGACGCTGTGATGATCAAGATAGAGGAACAAGAGCAGCATGAGCGGTGAGAAGGCCAGCAAGAATACGCCAGACGCGACAACGACATGCCAAGACGTAAAATGGACTGCATTCATAGTCTGATGAATCATACCGAGAATCGCCAGGCAATAGCCAACCGGAACGAGTGTCGCTAACGCGTATCGCCCGAAAGACACTTGCAAATGGCTGCATGTCATTGTCGATACAATCAGCCACGCAGCAAAATGCGACAGGCACATGGTAGCGGCAACGCCGGGCAATCCGCGGCCCGTGAGCAGTGCCCACGTTGCCCCGGCCAAGCCCGCCATCACTGCGGCGATGCGGACAATCAAGCTCTGAAAACCACGGTCCATGGCTACTTCTACGGCCTGAGCAATCGCTGTCGTGGCAAAAAAGATCTCTCCCAGAACCAGCCAACCAACTATGTTGACGACCGGCCAATAGGCGGGCAGGAATCGATGGAGTCCCCAGGGTGCCCATAGCCACACGACTCCGCCGGTGCACGCACCGAGGGAAGCCACAATGGCGGACGGCAGTAGGTAGAAGCGTCTCAGCTTGCTCCGGTCTTCCTTGCCAAAACGAAACATCTCCGGTGACCATACTGCCAGCAGGACAGAGGGAGCTTGGCCGACCATAATTCCCAGTAAGGCGGCAATGTGGTAGTGCGAGAGTTCAACTCCGTCGCCTAAATTCCAGAGTATCGCCACTCGATCGACGTTGTGGATGGCAACATTGACAAGGCCGAATCCCATGAGTGTCAACGAGGTGATCCCGAGCGACTTGACCAGCGACTTGTCAAATTCCAGACGAGCCTGCAATGGTCGGCGTTGCATCATACCGAAACAAACGATTGCCGCGCTCACAAACAGCGAGATGTAAAGGCCATAGATTCCCAGCCACCACGTCAAGAGACATCCGGTGGTGAGTTCCGCAGTGCCTAACGCTCCCATCCAAAGTCCAGATTCCGACACCCGCCTTGTGGACTGGAACAGAACGTACAGATACAGGTAGTGCTTGTCCAGGTACATCATCAGGATGAGTGCGGCGATGCCAGTCCAATAAGAATACCCTCCACTATCGCTGTAACACGCCGCAACCACCAGGAGCGTCACGGAGAAAATGGTCGTGAGTGCCATGGCGCCAATCCAGGCCATTCCAGCCGCAGTCTGCGCTGCACGGTCATTGCGGCTTTCAAGCAACTTCGGCAGGACCCGCCGCAGACCATTGGTAAGCCCAAGATCGCTGTAAGCCGTGTACTGACGGTAAATGCTCAAGCTGGCCCAAACACCAAGAGCCTCTGGCCCCAGCAGGTAGGCAAAGACCATATCACGAAGGAGGCGACTGCCAGTAAATACAGTGTAGCCAAAACCATAGCGGACAGTGGTACTGCGGAAGATTCTCATGCTGCCGTGGCAACTTTGGTCTGATGTACGTGTTGCGCCATCGCAAGGCTGCGCGCTTTACGATGCCGCGAAAGCATCCCGATGAGGAAACATAAACCCCATCCTGTAACCGGAGTAAAGTACGAGTCGACCCCACGAGATGATAGTACGGCACCGGTCGTGTGCGCGACAAACAGGAAGCCCAGAAAGCAAAATGCGATGGGCCATTCATCTCGTGAGTGGGCGGCGAACTTTCGAACAGCGTGCCAGACGCCAACAGCAAGCAACAAGTAAAAGAATCCCGTCGCTACCCAGCCGTTTTCGTAAAGCTCTGTCAACAACAGATTGTGTCCGTCACGAAAGCCGCTGGTGGTGGTTTGTTGAAAGTTACCGTACCCTTGGCCGATGAATGGGTTTTGCTTGATGACCTCACGCCATTCACTATTAAAGATGTGAACGCGGTGACTCATGGCAGCTTCAAATGTGCCCTGAAGCGATTCGTGTCCCAGTCGATTCTTCCAATTGACGGCGAGTTGATTTGTGAATTGCAGTCCACTTACGCGTTCAAAAGCGAAAAGCGCGATCCACAGAAAGCCTGCAGCCACGGCCAGTGCAACAGTAAGTCGCCTGAATTGACGAAAATGCAATGTTAAAAGGAATGAGACATAGATTAGCGCCACGGCAACGGATGTTCGGGAAATGGATATCAGGATACTTAGGGCGCTGAAGCCAATGAACATGAACATCCGCAGGAAGGAAGTTCGCGCGTGAAGCCAGCCCAAGCCGGAATATATTGTGAGAAACAAAAGCACAGCATTGCTGGCAAAGCAGCTGCCGAAATTCCTCGTATGAAACACATCTGTCGCCCGCCCGGTCAGTAGACCAAAAGCAACAAGCGACAGATTGATCGATAGAAATCCGAGTACGACGTAGACCATCTTGCCGTCTCGAGTTACGTCGTCCACGGACGAAAGCTGGCCGGCGATCAGAAAAAGAAGGCAACCCGGCACCGTCCAACTCCAACTGATGATGGCCCAGCTGGCATCGGTAGCGAACACTGCGCTGATCAGGCTGAACGCTCCGTAGCCGCCGAGTAACAGGGATTCCTTGCTGAATCGGTAAGCCGTCTTGGCATACTTATTCATATCAAAACTGATCAGCAGCAGGAACGACATCACAAAAAAGGGTGCTAGCCGAAAACCGACGCCAAAACGCTCGTGGTCGACGTTGTGATTTATCAGCGAGACCAGAGGAATGAACGGCGTGAGGCAAAGGTAGGCGCGCGCGAGCTCCGCAAAGCGAGTTCTTTTCTGTGACCATGCCCGTATGATCAGAAACAGAAGCGAACCTTGTACGAACAGAGTTGCCATTTGTTTTTCAAGAAGGTGCGTTGATAGGAATGAGGCTGGCCTGACGACTGCGGCAGTTCGGTTACTACGCCACGTACCTGGCCTTCTGCAATGCAATATGCCCGAGGTTGACGCTGCTCGGGACATTGATCGCACGCGTTTGCACTGAACGACTCGTCGGTAGTGGCATTGCCGGGCAATTACGGTACATCGGCAAGTCGGACAGGAGTGTCCATGCTGGCCGCGTCATGATTCCGTCCTCATTGGTCGCTTCGAGTATCTCTTCCAAATGTGCGGACTCTGATTCGTCAAGCAGGAGCACGTTGAGCCAATAGTTGCTGGTGGCGAATCCCGCTTCGCGAAAAACAGATATTCCTTGCACCTCCCGAAACACGCGCTGATACTCTTCTGCCAAAGACCGCTTCTGCGCAAGCATTTCGGGCAAGAGCTCCAGTTGGGCGCAGCCTAACGCGGCGTTGAGGTTCGGAAGACGATAGTTGAACCCAAGTTGATCGTGATCGTATTTCCAGCGATGAGGGACTTTGGCAGTGGTCGAAACGTGCTTTGCTCGATTTGCAAGTTCCAGGTCGTTTGTCAGGATCGCGCCACCACCACCCGTTGTGACGATCTTGTTGCCATTAAAACTCACCGCGGCAATTCGCCCAAGACTGCCCGTATGCCGTCCCTTGTATTGGGAGCCCAAAGATTCGGCCGCGTCTTCAACAACGACCAACCGGTATCTGCTTGCCACTTCTAGCAGCGGGTCCATGTCGACAGGATGCCCGAATGTATGCATCGGGACAATGGCTCGCAAAAGCCGGCCTGTCTGCCGATTATGCGGTGCCCCGTCACGAATCACAACGAGTTCGCGGAGATAAGCATCTAAACGGAACGGATCGATGCCCAGAGTTCGCTCTTCGATATCGACAAAGTGTGGGGTTGCTCCGCAATAGGAAATGGCATTGGCAGTCGCAACAAAAGACAACGCGGGGCAGAGCACTTCATCATCTGGGCCGACACCAACCAAACGCAGAGCCAGGTGCAAAGCTGCAGTTCCATTGACCACAGCCACCGCGCGCGCGACACCTGTGTATTCCGCTAGCAGCGACTCAAATTGATCGACATACTGCCCTACTGAGGATACCCAGCCGGTATCCAGGCACTGACGAACATACTCCCAAGCATTACCTTCGAGGTAAGGTTCGTGCAAGGCTACGCTACCGGCCTGGCCAACCACGCGACGCAAACGGGCACAAACTTCTTGGGCAAGCGACGCTGGCCTCGACATCCTGTCGCACGGCTTCTGATTCATGCCTGATCCTTGCTATTCCCCCTGAATACTCATTTCGATCAAATGTCGTCCAACTCGACTGATGAGCAGCTAAACGTTGTATGTGTCTACTCGATACTTTGAAAGGTTTTCCGCACACCAATTAATCGTTTCCTGCAATCCCTGCCTCAAGCCGATTTCCGGCTGCCACCCGATTAGTTCCCGAGCAAGCGAATTGTCTGACAGCAGGCGTTCGACCTCGCTCCTCGGAGGTCGCAACCGATCCTGCTCACTGTCGATAGCAACCTCTTTCCCCATCAATTCTGCGATCAGGGCCGCCAGATCTCCAATTGAAATATCTTGGCCAGATCCGAGATTGATCGTTCGGCCAACTGCGCTGCCGGCCTCTGCAGCACGCAAGAAACCGTCTACGGTGTCTTTTACATAGTTCATATCCCGAGTTGGTGTCAGGCTTCCTAAACGTACCGTGTCGCCGCACAGGCATTGGGTAATAATCGTAGGAATCACAGCTCGGGCCGATTGCCGTGGGCCAAAGGTATTGAACGGCCGAACGGTGACGACGGGTACGTCAAATGAACGATAGTAAGATTCGGCCAATTTGTCGGCGCCGATTTTGCTTGCCGAATAGGGAGACTGCCCTTGCAGCGGATGCGCTTCGGAAATTGGAACTTGCAAGGCTGTTCCGTAGACCTCACTGGTAGATGTATGAACAACCCGTTCGATTCCAAGTCGGCGTGCGGCTTCAAGTACGTTGAGCGTACCACCAACATTTGTCTGCACGTACGAGGCGGGAGCGACGTAGGAATACGGAATGGCAATCAAGGCCGCCAGGTGGAAGACACACTCCGTGCCCTCGACGGCCTGCCAAACGGAACCCTGATCCGTTATGTCACCAGCCACAACACGAATGTCATTCTTGTACTGGGACTCATCGAGCCACCCCCAGCTTCCAACCGAGTTATAATGTACCATCGCCCGAAGATCAGCTCCGCGCTCCACCAGTGACTCAACCAGGTGCGAGCCGATGAAGCCACCGGCTCCGGTAACGAGGACCTTTTTTCCATTCCAGTTCATGCTGCCGTCCTTAACTTTTTCGCGTCAGCTTGCGCTCGTTGTAGTTGATCGTGGTGTCCAATGTCGATCCAGTATTCGAGAATGGGGAAGCTGGCAACAACTTCACCTTTTTCTAAAAGCAACTCGATGAGGTCTGTCATGTCAAACTTCTTCGAAGCTGGAATGAGACGGCGCACACTGGGCTCGAGCAAATAGACACCCGCATTGACCAGAAAGTCGTATGTTGGCTTTTCACATAGGGCGCGGACAAGTCCATCTTCGGCCTCAACCACGCCGTACGGCACCTTGACGTCGTATTGGCGAACGCCGACCGTCAAGGCAGCTCGTCGCTCCCGATGAAACTTGACCAGGGAGCGAAAATCGACGGAGGTCAGGATATCTCCATTGATAACTAGTAACGGCTCCTCCGTCTCCGCAACAAGTCCGACGGCACCCGCAGTGCCCAGCGGAACGTCCTCAGAAACGTAATTAAGTTCAACTCCGAAGTCATCGCCGTTCCCGAAGTAGTTAGTGATCTTCTCGGGCAAATAGT
>CALBSZ010000386.1 GCA_937967665.1 uncultured Planctomycetaceae bacterium | reverse complement strand
ACCGCGTGTTCCGGGACGAACCGAACACACCGATGGAGCCAGTCCCCGTTTCGCTGCCGTCAACCCTGCGCTGTCGTATTAGGAATCCCGCTAGCACGGCCTCACACACCAACCGGCCTTTTTCGGAAAAAGGACCTCGATACGACTCGCAGACGCGCCTCGACTACCGGGTCGTTCGTGCTGGGACAGGACGAAAGCCGCTATAATCGTTAAAGTTCACTCAAGCCGCAAAGTTTAACAGCCGAAAAACGATGATGCGATAGCGTATCAGGGTAGCTCAACGGATTGAGGCTCTTTATGGCCACGGGAAACGAAACTGCGGGAACAACGGCTCCACCGCGTGAAAACCTGTACGAATGGGTTGCGGATTGGGGTGCCGTGGTGATGCATGCAATCGCATTCGTCGGGGACATGGTCCTGTTTGCCTGGCAGATCATGACCTGGTTGTTCTCGAGAAAGCAGCGCTGGGACACGTTGATCCCCAACTTCTATCAGGTTGGCGTACTGAGCCTGCCGGTCGTGGCGTTGACGGGCACCTTCATCGGCATGGTCCTGGCGGTGCAGAGCAACTTTCAGTTTCGCCAACTGGGACTGGAAACGCGTTTGGGGGCCGTGATCAACATGTCGCTGGTCCGGGAACTCGGACCCGTCCTGGCGGCAACGATGCTGGCGGGTCGTGTGGGAAGTTCGATGGCCGCCGAACTGGGCACCATGCGTGTCACGGAACAGATCGACGCCCTGGCCAGCATGGGAGCCAACCCGATTCACTACCTTGTCGTGCCACGCTTCCTGGCCTGCCTGTTCTTGATTCCGACACTGACCATCATGGCCGACTTCATGGGAGTGGTGGGAGGTTACTTCTATAGCGTCGTCATCCTGAACATCGACAAGCACCACTACTGGTATAACTCGGAACAGTTTGTCGGCGCGTTCGATCTTTTCGTCGGTGTCTTCAAGAGTCTTTTCTTTGGGTCGGCAATCGCCATTGTAAGTTGCTATCGAGGCTTTCATTGCACGCCGGGGGCCGAGGGCGTTGGTCGCGCCGCCACCGCGGCGTTCGTCTACTCTTTTGTCTTGATTCTGGTACTGGATTTGTTTCTGGGCATCGCGCTGGACACGATCTACTATGCCGTGTGGCCAGAAGGGTCCAGTCTGTTTTAACTTTTTCGCGGCTGGGTACGTCGCGGCAACTGTTATTCCTGCATGTCTGAACACGAACAACCGCTGATTCGACTTGAGCAACTGAACGTCAAGTTTGGCGATCAGCACGTCTTGCGCGATATCAATCTCGACGTACCTCGCGGACAGACCTTGGCGGTAATCGGCGAAAGCGGCTGTGGCAAGACCGTGTTGCTAAAGACGATGATTGCACTTGTTCCTCCGACCACGGGCCGCGTCTTCTTCGACGGGCATGACTTGACCGATTTGAACGACCGTCAATTGACGCAGCAGCGCATTCGCTTTGGCTTTGTATTTCAGAACGCGGCGCTGTTCGACAGCATGACGATTGGCGAAAACGTCGCGTTCCCGTTGCGCCAGCACGGCCGCTACAGCGATCGCCAGATCCAGGAGCTGGTGGTGGCTCGCTTGGACGAAGTGGGCCTGCGCAGTAGCGTTATTCGAAAAAAGCCGGGTGAACTTTCTGGCGGCATGCGGAAGCGCGTCGGCCTGGCGCGGGCCTTGATTTTGAAGCCCGAGATCATGCTGTACGACGAGCCGACGACGGGACTGGATCCGATCATGAGCGACGTGATCAACGAATTAATCATGCGAACGCGCCGCCGCAATCCGGTAACCAGCATCGTTGTGACGCACGATATGAAGACCGCGCGCAAGGTGGCCGACCGGGTGGTGATGGTCTATCCGACGTCCCGTTTGCCCGCGGACGAAGACCAGATTGTATTCGACGGCCCGCCCAGCGAGCTGGATCGCACAGACGATCGCCGCGTCATTCAATTCATTCGCGGCGAAGCGGGCGAACGCCTGAGTGAGGTTTAACCATGGACCAGCGAGTTGCACAATTTCGCGTCGGTGTGGTCGTCGTTGTGGCGACTTTGGTCACCGGCATCCTGATCATCTACTTTGGCGAAGCGCGCTCCCTCATGAAAGGACACTATACCATCAACATCCTGTTTCCCGAGGCGCCTGGCGTGGCCAAGGACACGCCAGTCCGGAAAAGCGGTGTGTTGATCGGTCGCGTGTCGAATGTTGAATTGCAACCGGACGGCGGCGTCCTGGTGTCCGCTGCGATCGACGACGACTTCGTTCTCCGCCACAACGAACTCTGTCGCGTGGGCGCCGGTTCGCTCCTGGGTGACGCGGTGCTCGAGTTCGTACCGACTGGCAATCCAGATGCTCCGAAGACACCCTATCAAGACGGAGACTTGATCGCCAACGGTGCCGTGGCCGGCAATCCGTTGGAAGTACTGGTCGATCTGGAGAGCGACCTGCGATTGGCCATCGGGTCCATACAGACAGCCGGCGACGAAGTCACCCTGCTGGCCCGTAACTTGAATCGCGTCGTGGGAACCAACGACGACCAGCTGCAGCGGATCCTGTCCAATACCGAAATCGCCATGCAGAACTTCAATAAGACAATGGTCACGATTGACGAACTGCTGGGCGACGAGCAGTTGCGGGCCGGCTTGACCAGCACACTGGCAGACCTGCCGAAGGTTTTCGAAGACGCCCGCACCACGCTGGGTGAAGCACGCACCACTCTGAAGAACTTCCAGCAACTGAGTCAGAATGCCAATCGGACATTCGACAATCTGGAAGCGATCACCGATCCCTTTGCGGAACGCGGGGAAGGGCTGGCGAATAATTTGACGCAAAGCGCGGAAGACCTGCGCGCCATCCTGGCGCAGCTGGCGACTTTCAGCGAGGCGATCAACAGCCGCGAGGGGTCGTTGGGTCAGTTGATTCACGACCCGGAACTGTACAACCGCATCAATGGAGCGGCGGGCAATATCGAAGATGCCAGTCGGCGCCTGCGGCCCATCGTTGAAGACGTTCGCATCTTCACAGACAAGATCGCGCGCGATCCCAGGCAACTCGGTGTAAAAGGGGCCTTGGACAAGCGCCCCAGCGGCGCCGGATTCAAGGGCACGTTCATGCACTAATTCGGACAATCGGCGTCGCGCCCTTTCGCGCCGGAGCCCTGGCCCGGATTATTCATGGTTGTAGGGTGGTGTCGAGCAAACGAGCGAAAACTGGTGGTTCTGCATTCGCGAACAACTCTCGTGAGCAGACAGCGTGTGAAAACAAGCGTGGTTCGTTTGCGCTGGCCCACCAATCACTTACGCGACTTACGCGAATTGGACCTATCTAAGTGAATACTCCCCGCTGGACGCTGCTCGCCGGAAGTGCCCGTCACCACGGCATCTCCTTGTGATGGCCGGAAACCACCGTTAGACTGAAATGTTGGTTTCCCTGCAGGTGTCCGAACCGGAATGAGCATGTCCGAACGAGTCGTTTTAGCGATGTCCGGCGGCGTGGATAGCAGCGTCGCCGCCCACCTGCTGCAAGAGCAAGGTCACGAAGTGATCGGCGTCTTCATGCGGCATGGCGAAGAGTCCGCGCGGGCCTGCGCGGTCGATGGTTCCCCGGCGCCGCTACCGATCTTGAGCGCGCGATCCGATCACAAGCAAGGCTGCTGCAGCGCGTCGGATGCCGAAGACGCTCGCCGCGTGGCGGATCGCCTGAACATTCCGTTCTACGCGTTGAATTTGCAGGAGGAATTCCGCCGCATTGTCGACTACTTTGTGGACGAATATACCGTCGGCCGCACCCCGAACCCCTGCGTGATGTGCAACAACTGGATCAAATTCGGCCGATTATTTGACTATGCGAATAGCGTGGGCGCCGCCTACGTCGCCACGGGACACTATGCCCGCCTGACCGAGGAAGCCGGCGGCGGCATGGCCCTGCGAACCGGGATCGATCGGAATAAGGACCAGTCCTATGTGCTGTTTGGGATTCGCCGTGAGTATTTGCAGCGGATGATCTTGCCCGTCGGCACCTACGAGAAGCCGCAAATCCGCTCGCTGGCTGCGAACATTGGCTTGCGCGTGGCCGAAAAGAAGGACAGTCAGGAAATCTGCTTCGTCACTTCCGGAAAGCATGACGAATTCGTTCGCCAGCGCCGGACCGACATCGATACGTCGGGCGACATTGTCACCACGGCTGGAGCCGTTGTCGGCACGCATCCCGGTATCGAACGCTTCACGATCGGACAGCGCAAGGGGTTGGGAGTCGCGCTGGGCGAACCGCGCTTCGTCGTGCGCATTGAACCCGAAACACGGCGCGTCGTGATCGGTCAGAAGGAAGACCTGGCCGTCACGCAGCTCACGGCCAATCGCAGCAATTGGCTGGCGGACGTGCCGTCGCAACCCTTTCGCTGCCACGCGCAGATCCGCTACAATTCACGGCCGTTGGTCGCCACCGCGACACGCTTGGACGACGACCGCTTCGTCGTGCGGTTTGACGAACCGTGTTACCGCGTGGCGCCCGTTCAGGCCGTCGTCTGCTACGACGGCGACCGCGTCGGCGGCGGCGGCTGGATCGAATAAGAGTTCCCGGTCAGCGTTGCGCGGTGGTTTGTTCGCGCCAACGCACGATTCGTCATAATTTGCTTGTGTCCGGAATCTTGCACCCATAAAATGTCCGGATTGATGACGGCCCCAAACTCACTCCAATTCCCTCTTGCGCGGAGTTCAATCTCATGCATTCACGTTCACATTCGCTGCTGTTTCTGGCCCTCACCGGGTTACTCGCCGCCGGGACTTATCCCGTGATCGCGGACGAGTCGATCGACGGCGATACAGTTTCGGTCCCCCAGCTCATGCGAAATCTCGATTCCGACAATCCAAACGTGGCGTCCAGCGCGGCGCGGGCGCTGGGGGTGGTCTTTTCGCCGGGCGGGCGAGGCGGCGAGGAACTGGCGGAAGTGACGACCATGCTGATCGAACGGCTGGACTCGCCCAAGGGCGCTTCCATTCGCCGCGAATGCGCCAGGGCACTCGGCCGCATGAAGGCGACTGCCGCCGTCGAGAAAATGAAAACTGCCATGAGGGACGAGGACATCGACGTGGCCATGACGGCCGGCGAGGCGATCGGCAACATCTTGCCGGTGGATGAAGCGCGCGCCTACCTGGTAGAACAGGGGACCGACGCTGGCGAGCACATGCTGGTGGCTTCGCTGCACGGGCTGGCACCCATTGCCAAGGCGCAAGACAAGGATTTTCTGTTAAGCGGCCTCGATTCGCCAAACTGGCGGGCGCAGCAGGACGCCGTTCGCGGACTGGAGCGCGCGGTCCATTCCGGCGCCTCGCTCACGGCCGAAAACTACGACGCGATCGCGGCCGTCTTCGGCAACAACATTGTCAATGCCGCCAGCCGGGCCATTCGCTTTTTTACGCACGTTCGGAATGAGGATTCGTTTGCGGCGGTTCTCAAAGCGGCGGATACTCGAGGCGACGGGACGAAAGCCGACGACACCTGGCGCCTGCGGGCCCATGCCTTGCGAACGCTATGGCATCACGGCCCGGCGGCTCAGAAGCAAGCGCTGCCCACCATCATCCGTCAGCTTGGCGACCATACCGCGAATGTCACCAATGAAGCGCGGCGGATCCTGCACGAACTTCGTGAAGAGCACTATGTATCGCAACAAGACCTGTTTCCCATCATGCTGACGGAACTGGAAAAGGCCGAATCGCTGAAGCTCCGCGGCGGGATCATGCGCGAAATGGGTTCTCATGTGGATCGGCAGTACGCGTCGCGTGTGGCCCAGATCGCGGCCAGCACTTTAGACGCCTGCCTGGAGGACACCCGGGAATGGCCCGCCCGGGCGTACGCCGTCACACTGATCGGGTCGAGTGGTTATACGGGATCGATGGAGCAGGTATCCACTTGCGTGGCGGACGACGTTGCCAATGTTCGCCAGGCCGCCGGCAAGACCCTCGAACAGCTCAGCGCGCTATGCGCTCCGGAACAGTCCGCCGTCGTGGCTCCGCTGTTGCAGCCACTGCTGATTAACCCCGTTGACTGGCGGAAGACAGCTATCGCCGCGCGGGCCGTGGGTGGCTACGCGCAGGCAGACAACATCGAACCGCTGGTCTTGCTGTTAAGTCACAGCGTCATCAACGTGCGACAGGGGGCCAGCCATTCCCTGGTGACCATTTGTGAAAGCAGCAACGACGAACTGCGCAAGGTCGTGGTCGCGGCGCTGTATCCGGAACTGGAGAACAACCCCGCCGCGTGGGAGTATGGCGCACCGGTCCTCGGGTCGCTCCGCGACGCGCAAGCCCTGCCGCAGCTGACCATCATCCTGCAGCGCGGCAACTGGCTGGCGCAGGTGGCCGCGGCAAACGCGATCGTCCAGATTGCCGAGGAAAACAAGATCAGCGACAAGCCGCTTTCCACCGCCCTGATCCAGGCCGGTCAAAGCGAAGTGCTGCAAGTCCAGCAGGCGTGCGACCGAGCGCTACGGGCCCTGACGAAATAGGACGCGCGGACGTTGCCGCAACGCGTGCCTTGCTTTCAGAGCGCCAGGTTCGGGCGTCGTACCAGCACGAAGCGCAAGCAAGTGGGTTACTTGCGTCCGAATACACTCGCTCGCGCTGCGTAATTGTATTCTCGCGGAAGCTACGACGACTCCTGCTTTACGAAGCGAAGAATTTCTGGAATTGCCGCCGGTTTTCGGTGAGGAATTCGCGGCAATCGGCCAGCAGCGGCCGCGTTTCTTCGTAGTCGAGGAAATAGGCCAGCTTGTTGAGTTCGTGGGGATCGCGCGGCAGGCTGTGTCGGGCCGCGGCCGCCATCAGCCGAATGCGCGATTCGACGGTACGCAGGAAGCGGTACGAGCGATTCAGGAAATCGGCGTCCGGTGGACTGAGGTATCCCGCTTCCAACAGTGCCGCGATCGCGGGTAACGTGCCGGGCTGCAGGACGCTGGGCTGCGATACGGCATGTTTCAATTGCAGCATCTGCACGATGAATTCAATGTCAATGGTTCCTCCGGGCGCTCGCTTGAGATTCAGCTCGTCGGCGCCTTGCTCCAATTTCGCACGCAGTGCGCGAATCTCCTGAGCGCACGCGTCGCTCCACGGGACGGCGGTGATTACCTGGCGTACGACAGACATCACCGCGCTGCGAGCCTCGTCGGAACCGACAACGGGCCGCGCTTTGCACAATGCCTGCCGCTGCCAGAACTGGGCCTTCCCCGCAGAGAAGAACTTCGCGAATTCTTCGACAGACATGACCAGCGAACCCGTCTGGCCATGGGGTCGAAGCCGCGGATCCACTTCGTACAAACGTCCATACGGTCCAAGTTGTGTTACCCGTTTGACGATCCGCTGACTTAATTGCTCGAAGAAGTGATGATTGGACGTGGCGCTATTCCGGCCGCGCTGCGGGGGTTGTGTCGAACCATCGTGGTCATAAAGAAACGCCACGTCCAAGTCGCTATGGTAATTCGGTTCGCGGCCGCCGAGTTTCCCCAGTCCCAAGACAACAAACTCGCAGGGCCCGCCGCTGGCGGCTTGCGGGACACCATGTTTGCCGATCAGTTTCTCATACTCCGACCTGGCGATGTGATCCAGGCACACCTCGGCGATGTCCGATAGCGCGCGATGCGTGGCTTCGATCGTTTCCTTGCCGAGAATATCGCGAACACCGACGCGCAAATGTTGCGAATTCTTGAAGTTGTGCAACATCGGTTCGGTATCTTCCGCGCCCCGACACAAGTCGTCCAGCAGTTGCCGGCAGCCTGCCAGCGACGGCAACCGGTCCAGAACGAGCGAATCCATGAGTTCATCGATCATGCCTGGATTGCTGGTCAGGATTCCGGACAGGTAGGGGCTGGACGCACAGAGCTGTACGTACAACTGCAGCGTCGGCGGATTGAAACTGAACAATTCCCACAGCACTCCTTTACCGCCCAGGGAACTACTGACTTCGCTGAGATTCTTGAGTGTGAAGTCGGGGTCGGGAGTTGCCGCGATCGTCTGCAGCAGTTGCGGCGCGATTGAGGCCAGGAAATGCCGGCACCGCCGTGTCGAAAGAAACGGAATCCGCTCGTCCCCCAGCGTCATGAGGTTTCGATACGCGGCGTTGACGTCGGCGAACCCGTGCTTGCCCAACACTTCGTGAATGGTTTCGGGCAACGGGTTGGGGTCGAGTACCAGATCGACTTCGGCATCGACTTCGCCTTCGTCAAACACGGAATGCAGCAAATGGTCCAGGATCTTGCGATTCAAACTGGTGCGCTCCGTCAAATCCTTGCGAAAGGCTTCCAGGGCCGCGTTCCCGCCGCCGCCGTAGTCCATGCGGATCGCCAAGCGCTTCATTTCGGTGTCCGTCCCCGGCAGGATGTGGGTCTGCAAGTCGAACATGATCTGCAGGCGATGTTCCAGCTTGCGCAGAAACTGGTAGTTCTCTTCCAAAATCGAACGTTCCTGCATGGTCAGACAACCTGTCTGTTCCAGATGCGCGATCGCTTCGAGCGTATTCCCTGTGCGAATCTGCTTCAGGTCACCTCCGTTCAGCAGCTGCAGGAACTGAATCACGAACTCGATATCCAGAATACCACCGTGACCATTCTTGATATCTCGTTCATCGCCTCCCTCGCGCTTCGCACGACGTTCAATGCGGCGTTTGAGTGCCTTGATCCCGGAGATGTCCGCGCGATTCAGGTAGCGGCGATAGACCCACGGTTCCAGTTTTTCCAGGAAGCCTTCGCCCAAGTCCAGGTCGCCTGCGACGGGTCGCGCCTTGACGAACGCCTGCCTCTGCCATGTGCGTCCCGCGGTATCGTAATAGTGCAAAGCGTCGTCCAGTGTCGCCACCAGGCGTCCTTCGGCGCCATGCGGTCGATACTCCAGGTTCACATTGTAGGCCACGCCCAGCTCGGTCTCCGCAGTCAGATACTTCACGACTTCCTGGGCGAGTCGTTCAAAGTAGTCGTCGTTGCTGAGTGATCTATCGCCGTCCGTCTTGCCGCCGTTGTCACTCAGAAAAACCAAATCAAGGTGGCTGGAGTAATTCAATTCGGTGCCACCCAAACGACCGAGTCCCAGCACGACGAAGCGGGCGCGCTGGCCGTCAGCGCGGCGCGGCACGCCCCGTTTGGCTTCCAGCCGGTGTCGAGCAGCGTGAATCGCGGCCTCGCAAATGGCCTCCGCCAGATAACTGATTTGTCGTGTCACCACGTCCAAGCGCTGCTTGCGGACAATGTCGCCGTACGTGATCCGTAGCGTTTCACGCTGCTGATAGCGGCGGAGGACATTCATCACGTCGACCTCGTTGACGGCCGCGTCCACTTCACCGCAGATCTCCTTGACCAGTTCGTCTCGTGACACCGGCTGGCCGTTGGTCATGCGCAGCAGATCAAACGTTTCCGGATCGCGAATCAATAACTCGCTCAGATGCTGGCTGCTGGAGAGGATTTGCAGCAAGGTGGGCAGGGCCGCCCGGTCGCGTTCGAACAAACCGCCCAGGGACAGCGGACTCCTCGCCGCCGCCACGAACTGGGCCAGGTTCTTCAGTACACGATCCGGATCACTGACGCCCGGCAGATGCTCTTCAAGCTGTCCGGAAATGTCCGCCAGCAGGTCCAGCGTGATCCCCGCGGACGCCATGCGGACCAACGCCTGGTGCGCGGCCGGATGGTCTTGAACGCCCAACGCTGCCAGCCAATCGCCAGCCCGATCCGGGTGATCCAGAAGCTCCGCGAAATCCTTCGTTTCCATGAACCCATCATAGATAGGAGATCGGGCAGTGAGTAGGCCGCTAGTGCTTTGTCAACGCGTAATCTTAGGGTGGCTGGGTTCGAACGACAGTGAGCTCCCAGGCTGCAAAACACTGGGGGCTCGTTTCACTCGACCCCAGCCACCCAACCCCAATGCTTCTACTTGACAAAGCACTCGTGCAAGTCGCAGGCACATCGAGCGCCTCTGCCGCTGAGAATCGTTGCGACCAGCGAGGAACATGCCGCAACACCTCAGCCAAACGCACTCGAATTCTGCCAGGTGGTGCTGCCCGTGCAGTAAAGGTGCCGCGAAAGGGGGACAGGCACCATCGATCCAATTCGTATTCCGGGACGAACGGGACAACGCGAGGGAGCCAGTCCCCGTTTCGCTCCCGTCAACAGGGCTGCCGTGCTAGCGAACAGGCGTCCAACCGCTATCGTCCAATTCAATCGCTGGCCGGGCCGCAGGCGCTGGCTCGGCAGACGGTTGCGGCCAGGAAATGGGGACCACTGCCCAGCGCGCCGTGGTGCGCGCTGCGGTCCGATCTCGGGGATCGATGAGCTGCGGAGCAGCCTCCTCGTCCTGCGCCGGTTCGGCGTCGGGATCAGGTACCGTTTTCAGTCCACTTGGATAATACGCTTCGCTCTGCGGAACCTGCAGTGAAGCGCCGGCCCCGGGATTGTTCTGCAGCAGGGAAGGACGCTGGTCTGCTGGTTCGATTCCGGTCGAGGGCGCGGGCGTGGGTTCCTGCGACGACGGTACGGTCATCGCGGGCGCGCTTTGCAAGCAGTTGGAACAACCGCTGCTGCCACCGTAGATCGCGCTGCCGCACGATCCACACGGGCTGCAACTGGAAGCGCAGCTGGTTTCGCAACCGTAGCCATACGCCGGCTGGGCATACATCGGCTGACTCGCCATGGGGGCCGCCGCGTACGCCGGATACTGCGGTGCCAGAACCGTGGCGGGCACGCGGCGAGGAGTCCAGGCGAACTTCTGGCAGGGCTGGTAAGCCGTGACGGGAACTCCCGCAGGATTCATCGCCATACCCGCCGGCTGGTAATTGGTTACCGGCATGCGCACCCAGCTGGTGCGATAAAACGGATCGGGACGATATCCCCCGTAGCCAGCAACTTGCGGCACGACCGGCCGCGCCACCGTATACGGCTGCGCCGCCGCTCCGGTGGAACACGAGTTACATGGTGAACAGCCCGTGTTCGCCGGCGCATAGCCAACGGTGTAGGGATAGTAGGCAGCCTGAGGCCGCAAACCGGGGAACAACCAGTCGAATAAACCGGCGTGAGACGTTACGCAACAACTAATTGACAGTGCAAACGCTACTGCCGCGATTACGGTGCGTGGGATCATTCGCTTCATCAATTCAACTCCGCTGGTTTCTTCGCTACGGTCCCGTCGATCCCTGACTGGCTATTGAGATCACAGTGTGACCCGACCATAACCCTGTTTCAGTTAGACTGCCCATACAGTCGCATGTCAATGTTGGATGACGCCGATCGTTTCATTTGGCTGCGTTTTCCGATTGCGGCGACTTTTCCGCTGTGAACCATTATGCGGAATAGTCAAGCGATGCGTCGCGCTAGAACCGCTAGCGCACACAACGGCTATGTAATTGTAGGTCATGGTTGACGCTAGCGTGGCAAGAAAGACACTTGGGAAAAGGGTTATGCGCTTTCCCAACGGTCGTACAATGTGAACAAAGCCTCACGCAGATTGCCGTCGTGCTGCTGAAAGCAAGCCTGGATCATAGCCGTCGAAAAAGAATGGTGCGGCGCGAGGGTATCGACCAGCGTGGACAACAGTGCCGCGGACGTGGTGGTTTCGCAGATTAACGGCAAGCGCACGCACCGATGCGTCGTGACCAACAAGCCAGCCGACGACTTCCGCACGCGGCGGCGCAACTTCCAGCGGTGGTGCCAGCCGAGCTGTTCGTAGCCATCGACGATGACCAGCGTTTGCCGGTCCCAGCGACGCCGATTCAGAGCGATCCAATCCAGACGACGTTCGCCCGAGTGAAGTGTGATCGACAGGATCCGCTTGCCGCGTTGTTCCAGCCGGGGTAGCAGGGCAGCCAACAGCGTGGACTTTCCCGAACCATGCGGTCCCACGATCTGACCCATCCAACGGTTCGCAGCGAGTTTATCGACCAGCTGTGTCCGGTCCCCGTCGACAGCAAACTGGTAGTCGATGGCTCCTGGCCGGGTGAAGCGCGTAGAAAACGGATTCGGCTCCGAGGCGACAGACATCGCGGTTATTCCAGGCCCATCAGGTCGTCTTCGGTCAGCATCCGCACACCACGAGCGTGCAGTGTTTCCATGCCGATCTCGATGTTGTCCACCATCAGTGCCACTGCCGGACGGCCGTGCGGCTGCATGATCAATGGATAGGCCTGTATGATGTTCACTTCCGCCTGCAGCAAGGCCGTGCAGACTTGCAATAGCGGCTGGGATCCCGTGGGGAGTTCGACTCCGATCAAGTCGCTTTCGATCATCGCCAGACCAGCGCGCTCCAATATTTCGCGACCTTGTTCGGGATGGCTGAGCAAGAATCGGACAAACGCACACTCGGTGGTATCGTTGATCGAAAGGGCCACGATCCGGACGTTGCTCCCTTCAAAACGCCGTACCACTTCCAGCAACTGCCCGACGCGATTCTCAAGAAATACCGTGAACTGGCGAATGGTCGGGTAGTCGCGACCTCGCATGGTGTCAAACGGAACTGCGGTGGAATCGCCGGTATTCATCGTGTTTACGGGGTGTCAGGCATTGAGCAGAACAGCTGCTAACTATAAGGATATTGCGAATTTCCGTCAATCATCGGCCAACAGCACTCCTCCTGATGATCACGTCGGTCCAAGAGAACTAGGGCGGGCGATAGAAATCCGCGAATTCAACGCTTCCCTTGTTTGCGTGTCGGAGACAGGGAGTCATAATCAACAGTTCCAACACTTATAACTCGTATATCTCGAATGCACGTCGAGCAGCTGTGCCACCTACGGTGTCCATCGACATCGTCTCGGCGCCGTTGAAGCCGGACTTATGCGCGACGTGCACGAACCGGTGAGGATTGATATGAAACGTGAATTTGCAGTCATGGTCTTGCTGACATTGCTTCTAACGGTCGTCGCGTCAGCAAAAGACGAGAGGCCGAACATCCTGTTCATTTTCACGGACGATCACGGCTACCAAGCCATGAGCTGCTACGGCAGCAACCGCAACGTGACACCTAATCTGGACCGCATCGCCACAGAGGGAATGCGCTTCGACGCCGCTTACGTCACCAATTCCATCTGCGGGCCGTCCCGCGCCGTAATCCTGACAGGCAAGTACAGCCACTTGAATGGATTCGTCCGCAATGGAAACACCTTCAACGGCGGGCAGCAAACGGTTTCCAAGCTCCTGCAGGCAGCAGGTTACCAGACGGCGATGGTGGGCAAATGGCATTTGAAGAGCGAGCCGACGGGGTTCGACTATTACCATCGCCTGATCGGACAGGGCCCGTATTATAACCCGCCGATGCGAACCAACGAAGGCGACGTCGGACCACAAGGCTATCGCACGGTCAAACATACTGGTTACACGACGGACATCATCACCGACCTGGCACTGGACTGGCTGCAGAACAAGCGGCAAGCCGACAAGCCGTTCTTCCTGATGTACCAGCACAAGGCGCCTCATCGGAACTGGCAGCCGGGGCCGAAACAGTTGAACAACTACGACGATGTGACGCTTCCCGAACCGGCCACGCTGTGGGACGACTACGCCAATCGGGAATTCCCGGCATCGAAGCAGACAATGACCATCAAGCGACATCTCAATGCCGCCGACTTGAAATTGAAGGCACCGGGAAACTTGACGCCCGAACAGCGTGCCGCCTGGAACGCGGCTTACGGTCCCAAGAACAAGGCCTTCCAGGAAGCCAACTTGCAGGGCGAAGAACTCGTCAAATGGAAGTACCAGCGCTACGCCAAGGACTACCTGCGCTGCGTGGACTCGGTCGATGAGAACGTCGGTCGCGTCCTCGATTACCTCGACGATAGCGGACTCGCCGACAACACGGTGGTGATGTATTCCTCGGACCAGGGTTGGTATCTGGGCGAGCACGGCTGGTTTGACAAACGCTGGATGTATGAAGAATCGTTCCGTACGCCGTTGCTGGTGCGTTGGCCCGGCAAGGTAAAGCCCGGCAGTGTTTCCCGGCAAATGGTCATGAACCTGGACTTTGCCGAGACGTTTCTGGATATCGCGGGCGCCAAGATCCCGGCGGACATGCAAGGGGCCAGCCTGTTACCGATCCTGACCGGCCAGGACGATGTGCAGTGGCGACAGTCGCTGTACTACCACTACTACGAATTCCCCGGAGCTCATAGCGTGCGGCGACATTACGGCGTGCGGACGGATCGCTACAAGTTGATTCACTTCTACCAGGAAGACCTCTGGGAACTGTTCGATTTGGAAAAGGACCCGAACGAGCTGCGCAGCGTTTACAAGGACGCGGCTTACGCCGAAGTGGTGAAGGAACTGAAGCAGGAGCTCGAACGGTTGCGCAAACAATATGGCGACGACGGGAGTGTCGCAAACGTCAAACCGCCAAAACAGCCTGAAAAGAAGAAGAAAAAGGCCTAGGTTCTGTGTTAAAACGCGAGAAGGGTGGCTGTGGTGGAGCGAAGCGACCCCACAGAACCTTGGATTCCGGGGGCTCGCTTCACTCGACCCCGGCCACCCATGACAACAACGCGTGTGCCGCGAAAGGAGGACAGGCACCATCGATCCAGCCGGGATTCCGGGACAAACCACACACAATGATGGAGCCAGTCCCCGTTTCGCTACCGTCAACTTTGCGCAAAGCTATTCAGAATTCGGGCAGAAAACCGCGTTCACGCAGCTCTTGGATATTGTCTGCCGCGCTTTGCCAGACCCGTTGGGACGCGTACTTGAGCACGGCGACTCCAGTCAGGTGCGCCGGCGCGGTGAGGATCGCGGTGTGGTCTTCTTCCTCCTCGTCCAGTCGCCGATTCAATTTGTCGACCGCCTCTTCCAGGCTGTCACTGACCAGCTTCTTCTCGCCCTTGCGATTGGTGAAACGCAGGTTCGAAAACCGCGCCGTGCGCGCCAGCAGGAATTCGGCCACCCCTTCCTCTTCGGTTGTTTCGAAAAAGTCCAGGAACTCGGGCGCGGTATCCGGAGTGAGAATCATGGGGCGGCGAATATGAACTTCGCCCTGGGTAATGGATACCGTATCGGCCGCGACCGATTCGCAAACCAGATAATAGGGTAAGTGAGAATCACCGAAGGTGAATAGCGAATAGTGGACCGGCCGCACAATGTGCACCGCGTCCCACAATTCCCGAAAGTGTCGTTCTTCAGCCTGGTCGTCGAAAAGCATCCACTGCAGGATACCTGCCACTTCAGCGCCGAGCAAGGTCGGGAACCGTTTGCTGGCGGCGCAGCGCCGGTTTCGAGTTCTCCGCGGATCGGCTATGATGGCCTGTTCCGCAGAGAGTTTTCAAATCAGGAGCTATCGCACGATGATCACTGTTGGCATGAATTATCACGTCATTGAAGGAAAGCAGAAAGATTTCGAAGAAAAGTTTGCCGCCGTTATTGGTGCGCTGGAAGCCGCCGAAGGACACACCCATTCCACATTGTGGAAAGACGTCAGCGACGGCGCGTCGTATTTGATTACCAGCGAATGGTCGGACGAGCAGGCCTTTACCGACTTCATTCACAGCGACGCCTTCCGCAGCGTCACGAACTGGGGCAAGGAGCAGATCCTGTCAGGTCGACCTCAGCACAAGATCTACAAGCACTAAGCGCTACCAGTACGAAACGCAGGCCGAGGACACGATGGATCAACCACTAGCAGGAAAACGCGTTCTTACCTTCGTGGGAGACATCTACGAAGACCTGGAACTCTGGTACCCCAAACTCCGTCTGATCGAAGCCGGTGCCGCCGTCGTGGTGGCCGGCCCCGAAGGAAATCGCTCGTACGCAGGCAAGAACGGGTATCCGTGCGTTGCCGATGCCGCCATCGCCGCAGTGAACGCGGACGACTTCGATGGCCTCGTCGTACCGGGAGGCTTCATGCCCGATAAACTGCGGCGTGATGTGAAGGTACTCGAGCTGGTCAGGCAGTTTCACGCTGCCGGCAAGCTGATCGCGGCCATATGTCACGGCGGCTGGATCCCGATCTCGGCGGGCGTTTATCGCGGCGTGCGCGTTACCGGTTCGCCCGGCATCAAGGACGATCTCGTCAATGCCGGTGCGGTCTGGGAAGATGCCGCCGTGGTCATCGATCGGAACTTCGTTTCCAGCCGCAAACCGGACGACCTGCCCGATTTCTGTCGCGGTATCCTGCAAGTGCTGACTTCGTAGCCGGAACCGGAACTCCGCAACTTGCCGATCTGTGCCGTGCCAAAAAACGCAGCCTTGGATTTGACAGACTGCCGACCGCGACCTATTAGTTAAGAGCGAGTCGTATTGACGTATAGCGCTGCGGGCACAAGGAAGAGCATTGTCCATGGACGATAAGACCGCCGCAGCGACACGACGATGCGCTCTCATGTCGGGATCCCGCGCGCAGACCGTTGTCCGCAGAACTCGTTCGAGTTCGGGATCGTGAAGTAATCCAAATCGTAGTCCAGACCAGACTCTGTTGGGGCAGGCAGAATCGGAGGTATCCGATGTCGCGCTCCCTACCAGGTAATCTTGTTGACAGTGTCTCCAGCCCCCCGCGTTCGTCACGCGGACCCCTTGTCGCTCGACGCACTCCCACTTCGACAAGGCAGTCGCGAAGCGGTTCCTTTGAAGACCAGCCTGCTTTGCCCCTACCCGAACCCTCCTTGCATTCCGAGATGGTGGTGGAGCCCGCTTCATCGATGAAGGGGGCTGCGAGATCGGCGGAGCAATTGACGGAGTCCGGAAACAGGGACCTTCGTATGACCGAAGTCCATTTGCGCGTCAACGACGAGTTGACGGTGTACCGCCTCGACAGCCGCCCATTGAAGCTGAGCGCCGGCGACCGGGTGCACGTGGAGCGCGTGGGTTTTACGAACGATGCAAGCGGCACGGGACTCGACGGCCTGATCGCACTCGAAGGCTACGTCTTCAAGCTGGACGCCTTCACCGGCGAATCGCTACTGGACTACGACGACGGCCGTTTCAGTACCGCGATCGCCGCCTCGGCACTGGCTGCCGGCAGCGCGTCGCCAGGACTGGACGGCGACTGGGAATTCCGTTCCGATATGGACCGCCTGGTCGTCGTGGCGGTCCGCTACGGCAGCGAAGCGACGGTCGTCGCCGATCGCTTTTTCGTTCGTTTCCACATCACCCAACCCGACTCTGTGGGCGCCGCAGGCGCTGGCAACGAACCGCAACAGACGAGGGTGACAGCGAAAGTGTCGTGGGACCGAACGAAAGTCACCAGCGAACGTGCGGACAGAATGCATGCGATGGACCAGCCTGGCATGGGTGTTGCGGGCGTCCATGAAACGCCGTGACTTGCTGCGGCAGGAACCGAGCGTGGACGTTGGGCACTACCCGACGCCAAACACGGTGGCCGTGTTTCCGCCCAGTACTTGATTACCGAGTTCAATCGCCTGGTCTTCCGACCAATTGCGGTCGATGACAAAACGCTCCGCCAGGATTTTGGACAGGATGCGCTTGTACATGTTGAACTTGGGCAGCGCGAATTCCAGCTTGTACATGTCACTGTAGTAGCCGATTTGTTTCGAGCGCGGAACCGCTTCCAGTCGAGCTGCCGCGTCATGTTCGATGTACGTGGGCGTGTTGGAATACCACCAGTGCCCGTTAGTCACCACGTTCGGGAAGATCCACGCGTAACTCACCAGTTCCTGGTTCGTCACACTTGCCAATACGGAAATCGGGAAGGTGACTTGCGGGAAGGCATTGAACAGTTCGCGATACTGGATCAACGAGACGCGGCTGTCGTACAGGTCCTGTCCCTGAAAAACGCCGCTGGCGTAAACACCGCGGTTCACACCGATCATCAGGTCGAACGGAAGTCGGAATTCCACGCACGATTCCGCCAGCGTCCAGAAGATGAAATTCGCCATGGCGCGACGATGCGATTCGTCCGCATCCGTACCTTTCCGCAGCAAGTGCTGCAGCGCGGTTTCCGCGCGGCTGTCCGATACGCGGTGCGGCGCGAAATCCGGTGGCAGCGAAATCGCGCAGGCCCTGGCCTGGTTGTTTGTGAAATGGGTAAACAGCGCGTTAATGGCAGACTTCAGCGCAGGCACGTCCTTCGGTTCGGTGCCGGTCGCTTGCGCCAGGCGCGTCTGAGTTTCAGGTTTCGCCAGATGAAAAACCAGGTCATCGGTGCGCAAGCACGGAATGTAGACGCTGGTGTCGAAACCTTCCAACGGATCGTCGAAATCGTTCGTCAGGAAGACGCCCGACAAGTTGCTCTGCTTGAGGACCTGGTCTGCCCAATCGGCCGACGCCATTTTTTCCAGCGCCGTATCGTAGACCCCCTCCCAGTTGTCGTTCGTCACCCGGTCGCCGTCGAAGCCGAAGAACGCCTGCGCCATTTCGACAAACCAACTGTATTGGATGGTGTTCTCGATCGGTCCCAAGTTTTCCATCAGCCGGGCGACCTTTTCTTTTGGTTCGATACCCGGTTCTTCGATTTCCGCCCGTGGGAATCCGGCGGAGTGTGCCAATTCCGTGTAGTAGTGGTAACCCAGAATGTCCGCCAGGGTCTCGGAGGCGGGCTGGAGTGCGTTGATATGCGTGTGTGGGTCCACGATGACGCGACTGTTGATTTCATCGTAAATACGGCGGCGAAGTTCGGTGCTCATGGTGATTTCTCAATACGTTAAATTCTCACAGTCGGGACAAGCAGGTAGCTTACCATGCCGATCGCGGTTTCTCGACACCCGGGCCCCGCTGCCCGCGACTTTTCACGCGTCCGAACCACACCCCGCGGCGGCGTGGCGGTCCTAGCGATTGTAATGAACATCCGCTACCGGTCCGTGCGCTCCGACGGGTCGTGAGGCTTGCTGGCCAAGGTCGCCAGATCAACACCGGAATGACCGATGTTAAGGACTGCCGGTCACGGATGCTGGGCGGAACGGTGAAGCGCTGTCACTTCATTGTTCTGTGACTGTTGTATGGAGATTGTCGTCGCCAACCTAACTGATCGATGTTGAAGCAGCCGTGACTGAAAAAGACATTCCCGAGTACCTGAAACTGCATACGGAGACCGAATCAACGCCTCGAGAATCGGCGCGTACGAAACCACGGCGCGCGGATCTCCTGAAATCGTTTGAAGAGGCAACGGGCTGGACGTTGCGATTGGTACCTCCTGGAGATGCGCCGCGAACGCAGAATTGGTCCAAGCCGATTGGCGACAATGCCGGCCATCTGGTCCTCGAAAAACCGACTGAGTCGGCGCAGGAAACGGCCGCCACGTCGCTGCGTGCGGTCGCGCCGCTGGCGGACGCGGTAGCCGGCCTGTTGGCGGAAATCCATGAAACGCAGCGCGTGGTCACCCATCGCGAAGCGGAATTGGCCGCGGGCGTCCCCGTGATCATGCGACCGGACGAACGGCAGCATCTGTCGGATCGTATCGAATCGATCTTGAAAGCAGGTGTCGACGCCATCCAATGCCAGGCCGCCGGCATGTACCTGTTGGATGACGCGACCAGCGAACTGAAGTTGCGCAGTGCCTGGGGACTGCCCAAAGCCCGGCTGCTGCAGCCGGCCCGACCGCTCCGCGGCGCAATGGCCGACCTGGAATCCCTGGTTGGACACGCCGTGGCGCTGGAAGACACGCGGCTGCTGCCACACTGGAAAGCGCCCGAACCGTACGTGTCGGCTATCTGCGTGCCGATCGCCAGTCCCAGTGTTCCGCTCGGAACCCTGTGGTTGTTTTGCGAGCAGACGCGCGAGTTCACCGACAGCGAAACCAATCTCGCTGAAATCATCGCCGGACGCCTGGCAGCCGAATTGGAACGGCAGATGCTGTTGACCGCAGCCGCCCAGCACAAACAGAATTCGCGCGCCATCGACCATACCTCCCGGTGGCAACGGGATCGCCTGCCCAACGTCAAACCACTGCTGGAGTTGTGGGACATCGCCGGCTGTATCGAGCATCAGTCGCGCATCGGCGGTTGCTTCTACGACTGGACCGTCATTCCCGACGGGCGATTGGCCGTCGTGATCGGCGACGCACAAGGTACACCCACGGAAGCGTCGCTCACGGCCGCCGCGCTGCAAACCGCCATTCGCAGTCATAACGTCTACCCGCATAGCCCTCGACAACTGCTGGACCGGGTCAACGAGACAATGTGGATGTCCTCCTCCGGCGGACAGATCGGGACTGTCTTCTACGGCTTGATCGATTCGGAAAGCGGTGAGATGGAGTTCGCGATCGCCGGGGACGTCAAGGCCGCCATTTGCTCAGACGACGTGCAATTGCTCACTGATACCTCACTGCCGCTTGGCCTGGAACTGGACGCGAAGTATCGCAATCAATCCACGACAATCGACGCCGGCCATGGTTTGATCCTGTTCACCGAATCGGTGATGGGCGCTTATGAATCCATCTCTTCGCTGCTTGCGGCATGTCGGTTCCAGCAAGCCGATCGCTCCGCCGAAGATCGACTGGCGGCCCTCCGCGGTCGGCTGGACGTCGATTCGTCCTGGGGACTCGATCGCGATTGGACCGTCTTGCTGGTTCAGCGCAGCTAGATCGAGGTGTCTTTAGCCGCCGTCCGTGACAGCACATCCCCTGAGCCGGTTGCAAGAACGGGCTCGTACCTGGCTTCCAGGAATCAGTTGGGATTTCCGTGGC
>CALBSZ010000385.1 GCA_937967665.1 uncultured Planctomycetaceae bacterium | reverse complement strand
GGTCTGCTCCACCTGCCGATCGGCATTCATCACGGGCATGTATCAGACCAGCATCGGGGCGCATCACCACCGTAGCGGGCGAGGCGTGCGGAAGATTCATTTACCCGCGGGGATGAAGCTGGTGCCGAGGCTCTTTCAGGAAGCGGGTTACTACACCACGATCTCGGGCTGGCCGGTGCGAAAAGGAAAGCTGGGCAAGACCGACTACAATTTCGAATGGGATAAGTCGGTATACGACGGCAGTGACTGGTCGGGACGCCGAAAAGGCCAGCCGTTTTTCGCGCAGATCCAGACGCCTGGTGGTAAACTCCGTGGCCGCAACCAGAGTGGTTGGAACAGGGTTGCTGGGAATACCGAGCGGTCGTTGGGAAGCCGTACGAGTACCGACGTCGTCCGATTGCCCCCCTACTATCCCAGGCATCCCGACATCGTGCGCGACTGGGCGGCGTACCTGGACGCGGTGCGGATGACCGATCAGATGGTCGGTGCAGTCCTGGCGCGACTGGAAGCCGAAGGCGTCCGCGACAACACGCTTGTCCTGTTCATGACCGACCATGGCATCAGCCACGCACGCGGCAAGCAGTTCCTCTACGACGAAGGGATTCACGTTCCCCTCGTAATCAGCGGCCCTGGGATCGCGCCGGGAACGGTGCGGGACGACCTGGTCGAGCACATTGATATTGCGGCGCTTTCGCTGGCGGCCGCGGGCATCCCGCTTCCTGCCTCCATGCAGGCGCGGGATATTTTGTCGGCGGACTATCACCCCCGCGAGGCAATCTTTTCCGCGCGCGACCGCTGCGACGAGACGGTCGACCATATCCGCTGCGTCCGGACGCAGGATTTCAAATACATCCGCAATTTCCTGCCCGACCGGCCCTACCTGCAACCCTGCGCATACAAGGACGCCAAGCAGATTCTGATAGCCTTACGCGGCTGGCATGCCTCCGGGAAACTCGACAGCGTCCAGGAACTGCTGTTCCGCGACGTCCGTCCGGCGGAAGAACTCTACGACCTGAAGGCCGACCCGCACGAGATCAACAATCTGGCTGGCGATCCGCGGTATGCGGAGAAGTTAAGGGAATTACGCGGTCGTCTCGATACCTGGATGACGGAAACGGGCGACCAAGGGCGCGTGCCTGAATCGACGGCGATGTACGACAGTGACATGGCCGTTTACACCGGGGCCCTCAAAGCACGCAAACGCGATCCCGCGCACATTAAGGTCATCGAAGACAACATCGCCCTGATGAAGCGCTGGGCCGCCGAAGGAAAGTAGGCTCTCCGCATGAAACACTTGATGCAACGACTTTCTCGCTCCCTGCCGGTAATGTTGGTCTCGATGGTCGTCCTGGCCTACACTCACTACTTGGATTTCCAGACGGGATCGGCGTGGGAATCCGCGGCCGATTGGAACCAGCGGGTCAAAGTCGTTTTCTGTCGCGTGTAGAATTGAACGCTTTCGGTTCCCTGAATGTGCAAATCGCCGAAGAACGATTGATTCCAGCCGGTAAACGGGAACCAGGCCATTGGCGCTGGAACGCCCACGTTGATGCCGATCATGCCGGCGTTGAAATGCTGCTTGAACTGCCGCGCCGCCGCCCCGCTGCTGGTGAAGATCGACGCCCCGTTTCCGTATTCACAGCCGCGTCCGATTTTCAAGGCTTCCTCCAGATCCTTGGCGCGAATCACCGACAGGACGGGCCCGAAGACTTCTTCCTTGGCGATCCGCGTGCCGGATCGTACCTGATCGACCACGCAGGGTCCCAGCAGGAACGCGTCGCTCGCAAAGTCGCGGCGGCCATCCAGCGCTACTGTCGCGCCGTCCGCGCCGGCGACATCCAGGTAACCGGTAACTCGCTGCAAATGTTCGCGGCGGATCAAGGGTCCCATATCCGCGTCTGGGTTACCGTCGGTGGGACCCACTTTGAATTGGCTGGCGTGTTCGCACAGTCCATGGACCAGCGGATCGCCGGCGTTGCCGACGGCCACGGCGACGCTGCCCGCCATGCACCGCTGCCCCGCGCAGCCGTAGGCCGAGGCTGCCAGCGCTTTTACGGACTGATCCAGGTCGGCGTCGGGCATGATGATCAGGTGGTTTTTCGCTCCGCCCGCCGCTTGCACGCGTTTGCCGTGCTGCGTTCCGGTTTCGTAGATGTACCGCGCGATCTTGGTCGACCCGACGAAAGAGACCGCCGCAACTTGCGGGTCGGTCAGCAGCGTATCCACGCACTCCTTGTCGCCGTGCGCGATGTTGAACACGCCGTCCGGCAATCCCGCCTGCTGCAACAGTTCGCCAATGCGGTTCGCCGACAGCGGTACCTTCTCGGACGGCTTGAGGATAAACGTGTTGCCGCAGACAAGGGCGACAGGAATCATCCACATCGGCACCATCAAGGGGAAGTTGTACGGCGTGATGCCGGCGCAGACGCCGACGGCGTGGCGCATCGTTTCGGCGTCGACTTCCGGCGCGATGTTCGCCAGCGAGTCGCCCATCATCAACGAAGGAATACCGCAGGCGAATTCCACCATTTCCAGCGCACGCTGCACCTCCGCCCGCGACTCAGCCAGAGTCTTGCCATGTTCGCGCGTCACCAGCGCGGCGAGATTGTCGAAATCCGCGCGAATCAACTGCTGCACGCGAAACATCACTCGAGCGCGTTCCACGACCGGTGTATTCGACCAGTCGGGCAGCGCTGCGGCTGCGGTGTCGATCACGGACCGTGTCTGAGCCGCATTGCAGAGCGGGACTGTCGCGATCACGCGGCCTGTCGACGGATTGTAAACGTCGTCCGTACGATCCGCCTCAATTTCGACCCATTGTCCGCCTTGAAAAATGGGGAGCGTGTCCATCGTTGTGCGTTCCTAGCGATCGTTGTTGTGACGTTCAGACGTTGGCTACCATGACGCGCTATCGGGGCACGACTGGAGCCAGCGCAGGATTGTTCGAATTCCGTTTTTTGCGCACTCATGGTATCATAGTCGTCCGCTCAGCCACGATACCACTCTGCTCACGAAACGGAATTCCCAAATGGCCAGAATTGTCCGCGGGGCCTTGATCCAGGCGACGTTATGCGAACCAGCCACGTCGCCTGTCCGAAAAATCAGCCAGGCCATGGTCGAGAAACACGTCGGCTTGATCGCCACGGCGGTCGAGCGGGGCGCGCAGGTGATCTGCTTGCAGGAACTGTTCAATGGCCCCTATTTCTGCGCGGAACAGGATGCCAGGTGGTATGACCTGACGGAGCGGATCCCCGAAGGCCCCACGACAAAACGGATGCAGGAACTGGCGAAGAAACATCAGACGGTGCTGGTGGTGCCGATCTATGAAGAGGACTTGACCGGTGTCTATTATAACGCGGCCGCCGTGATCGACGCCAACGGCGAATACCTCGGTAAGTTTCGCAAGATGCACATCCCGCATTGTGCTCCCGGATTCTGGGAGAAATTCTATTTTCGTCCCGGGAACCTCGGCTACCCGGTATTCGAGACACGAGTTGGCAAAGTCGGCGTCTACATCTGCTACGACCGCCACTTTCCTGAAGGCGCGAGGTGTCTCGACTTGAACGGCGCGGAGATTGTTTTCAATCCCTCGGCGACCGTCGCCGGCTTGAGCGAATACTTGTGGCGGCTGGAGCAGCCGGCACATGCTGTGGCCAACCAGTATTTCATCGGAGCGATCAATCGGCCCGGGTACGAAGAACCGTGGCGCATCGGCGAATTCTATGGTCAGAGCTACTTCTGCGATCCGCGGGGGCAGTTCCTGGCTGAGGGCACTCGGGATACCGACGACATCGTCATGGCCGACATGGATTTCGATCTCATTCGTGAAGTGCGCAATACCTGGCAGTTCTTTCGAGACCGGCGTCCCGAAAGCTATGGCCAGATCGTGGAACCGTGATGGGTATTCGGCGCCGAATCGGCGGCGCGGGACCTTCACGTGATCCAAGACTCGCAGCGCGGATGACTTGCCGCAGATTCAAGCAAACAGAGACAATCACGGCTTCCTCCGCCGAACAGACCGATTCTCATGCCTGACAAATCCGTGCTCATCTATGGCCTGGACGACAAACCGCCGCTCGGCCGCGCTTGCATCCTGGCAGCGCAACACGTACTGACGATGTTCGGTGCCACGGTGTCGATCCCTTTGCTGTTTGGGCCGGCCATGGGCATGTCGCTGCCGCAGACGGGTGTCTTGATCTCGTCGGTAATGCTCTGTAGCGGACTGGCGACGCTCATCCAGTCGACCTTCGGTTCGCGATTGCCGATCATCCAAGGCGTGTCGTTCAGTTTCATCGCCGCTTTCTTTGCGATTATCGGTACGGTGACGGGCAAGCCGGAACAGGGTGGCCTGGGAGGGGACGGCTCGCTGGTCATGCGATACATTGCCGGTGCGATCATGGTGGGTGCGATCGTCGAAATCGCCATCGGGTTTTCCGGCTTGATGGGTTGGTTGCGCAAGATGATGTCGCCGGTCGTCGTCGGGCCCGTGATCATGCTGATCGGTCTGGCGCTGTATCAGCACGGCGCGCCCAAGGCAGGAGCCGACTGGCTGACTTCCGGTCTGACAATCCTGCTGATCATTGTGTTTTCCCTGGTGCTGTCGCGGCGACACCGCATCTTTCAACTGTTTCCCATCCTGCTGGCCATTGTGGTGGTGGTAACGCTTTGCTGGATCTTTTCCGTGGCGGGATGGTACGGGGAATCGCATCCGTCGCACGTCAACCTGGAGGCGGCCCGGTCGGCGTCGTGGGTCCGCATCCGGCCGGATGAGATCTTCTTTCCCTGGGGGTGGCCCAAGTTCCATGTCGGGTTCATCGTGGCGGTCTTTGCCGGCTATCTTGCGTCCATGATCGAATCGTTCGGCGACTATCATGCCTGTTCGAACATGGCCGGCGCGGGGGACCCGACGCCGCGGCAAATTTCGCGGGGCATCGGCTGCGAGGGAGTCGGCTGTTTGATTACCGGCATGCTGGGCGGTTTCGCCTCGACCAGCTATTCGGAGAATATCGGTCTGGTGGGACTCACCAAAGTCGGTAGTCGTTACGTCGTGCAGATTGGCGCTGCCATGCTGATCGGACTCGGCTTCTTTGGGAAGTTCGGCGCGCTGGCGGCGGCGATCCCCGGCCCGGTTGTGGGCGGTCTTTATTGTGCCCTGTTTGGACTGATCAGTGCCGTGGGCATCCAGCAGCTGGCCAAGTGCGACTTGGCCTCGGACCGCAACTTGTTCATCGCCGGTTTCTCGCTGTTCATGGGGTTGAGCGTGCCGGCCTACTTCTCCACGGTCGAATTGGCGGAAAACATTTCGCAGGGCAAATCGCTTGCCGTGTACACGCCCACTTCCGAATCGTTATTGTCTCTGCTGCCCGATAGCGTGGCGGGCATCGTCGTCTCGATCGGTTCCACCGGCATGGCCGTCGCCGCCTTGCTGGGCCTGCTGCTGGATAATCTTATTCCCGGAACGCGGCAGGAACGCGGTTTCGCAGGGCCCAGTTTGCTTGTACCCGAGGCGGGTGATCTGGACCAAGTTCCCCATTCAGAGTGAGAAAGACCATGAGTCACACGAAACCTTCCGTCTCCTTGCCCATCTGCGATCACCAGCCGCAGCCCTACGAGGGCCCTTCGCGGGACGAAGTGATCGCACTGCGGCATCAGTACCTGTCGCCGGGAATCATCACGTACTACAAAGATCCGCTGATGATTGTCGAGGGTCACATGCAGTATGTCTTCGACGAAACCGGCCGCCGGTACTTAGACGCCTTTGCCGGCATCGTTACGATCAGTGTCGGGCACTGCCATCCGAGTGTCACGGCCAAAGTCAAAGCACAGGCCGACAAGCTGCAGCATACGACGACGATTTACCTGCATCCCGCCATCGCGCAGTTTGCCGAGAAGCTGGCTGCCAAGATGCCCGACGGCCTGCATTCCACCTACTTCACGAATTCCGGCAGTGAAGCCAACGAATTGGCCATCCTGTCTGCGCGTGAGTTTACCGGCAACGACGACGTCATTGCCCTCCGCAACGGCTACCACGGCGGGACGTCGGTGCCCATGGGGCTCACCGCACATGGTACGTGGCGTTTCAAGAGCAACCAGCAGGGGGGCGTGCATCACACGCACCCGGGATATTGTTATCGCTGCCCGTACGGGCTGCAGTATCCAGCGTGCGACCTGAAGTGCGCTCACGACGTGAAAAACGTGATTCAATACGAAACCCCCGGCGAAGTCGCCTGCTTCATTGGCGAACCGATTCAAGGCGTTGGCGGCGCGGTAACGCCGCCGCGAGAATTCTTTCAGGTCGTCTACGACATCGTGCGCCAGCATGGCGGGCTGTGTATTGCCGACGAAGTCCAAGGCGGATTCGGCAGGACCGGCGCGCACTATTGGGCGCACCAGAATTACGACGTGACGCCGGACATCATCGTGATGGCCAAGGGCATCGGCAACGGGGCGCCGTTGGCCGCCATGACCACGCGCCGTGACATCTCGCAGACACTGGCGAACCGAATTCACTTCAATACGTTCGGCGGCAATCCCATCAGCATGACGCAGGGGCTGGCCACGCTGGAAGTGATCGACGAAGAGGGAGTCCAGCAGAATGCCCTGGCGGTAGGGACTCATCTCCAACAGCGCTTAGAAGACCTGCAGGACAAGCACGAACTGATCGGCGAAGTCCGCGGACTGGGACTCATGCTGGGCGTGGAGTTGGTGAAAGATCGTCTTTCGAAAGAGCCCGCGACGTCGGAAACGGCAGACGTTTTGGAACTTGCCAAGCAGCGTGGACTGCTGCTGGGCAAGGGAGGTCTGCACGGGAACACCCTGCGTATCAAACCGCCGATGTGCCTGTCGAAAGACGACGCCGACTTTCTGGTCGATTGCCTGGATGAAGTGCTGACCTCGGTCGCCGGTGCGTAGCTGCGTCGCAGCCCGCGTAGGGCACGCTCCGCGTGCCGCAATCCTGGCCCTCGTCGCCAGCGCGTAACAGCAAACCAGCGTAGGGCACGCTCCGCGTGCCAACTTCAGCTGCTTATCCCACAGAATCGAAATGGAGTCCCTTGCCGGCTTCTTTGCTAAGCTGTGCCGCAGCTTCGATGAGCTGGTTCGCGGCTTCCCCCTGCCCTTGAGTGACTTGCAGGGTCTTGGCCATGACCGCGAAGGAGACTTGCGACTTGACGGCGTCCGCCTTCGCCTGAATCACACTGTTAATGGCATCGCCGATGGAAGTCATCATTCTCCTCAACCCGATTGCGTTACCTGCGCCATTGAAAAGATAGCTTGCCTGTCGGGGTTGAGGCGAAACGGACACCTCCTCACTTGGCAAAAGCACAAAGAAGGTCGCCCGATTGTAGGGGTATTCCGTGCTGCAACCGTTTCTCCCTGTCCAATAACCATATGTCCAACAACCATACAAAAAACGAACGTGCTGGTACGTACGGCGTGAAGCGAAGCAATTCAAGAAACCGAATTCCGGGATTCGACGACATCTGTCGAGTGTTTTCAGTGTGCCGGAAGTGACTTCTGCACGCACATCGGATCCGCAAGCGCATTCTCGCCGTCCGATCTCAGGTTTACGAATAGCGGAGAACGACGCAGCCAGGCAGTGCTGCCTGAGGACGCAAAGCTTCCTGCTTCCATCATTGAAATCAACGTTCGGCGAACGCGCTGTCGTGCAAGTTGCGCGTACCTCTAGGCTTTGTTTTAAATGTCGCGTTGTTGTCATGGGTGGCCGGGGTCGAGTGAA
>CALBSZ010000384.1 GCA_937967665.1 uncultured Planctomycetaceae bacterium | reverse complement strand
GCGGCGCAGGTGCGGCGGTACGACGAGCGCGCTCCTGCAGATCCGAGGATTGTGCATCGGAAAGGAAGACGCGACGAGGATCCCCTTCCAGGATGACATTCAGGTCCTCAAACGGAACGTAGATGCGCCGCATCGGTTTCCGCGTTTCCTCCGCCACGACTCCGGCTGTGCCGATCGTCACCAGCAGCAAGGCGGCGCCAATCACCCTGCGGGAGGATCGCCTTACGAGAAGCGAAAGACTACGCATGGTCGTGGCCTCCTTCCTTATCCGCAGGCGAATCGGGTTGCGAATCGCGGATGTCTTCCACCTCGGAATCGCGGATTTCGACAACTTCCGAATCGCGCACGTTGTCCGGATTGGACTCGCGTACCGTTGGCGGCGGCGCCGCGGCACGCCCCGGATCCAATGCCGTTCCACTCAAGAACGACTGCCGGATCCGTTGGGCCTCGAGTTGCGAATCGGTTGTGGGCGTGGGACGCATGTTGCGTCGAGTCCAGCGAACCAGGCCGCAGACGACCCACAACAGAATGACGAGCGCCACCGCGACGGCCAATGCCGAGCCTAACAGTTGCAGTGCCAGCGTTTTAGCGAACACGCCGATCAGGACGAGCACAATGACCAGGAAGAACAATGCGGCGAGCCGCTGGGACAGCGGACGACCGACCAGCAGCAAGCCGCCACCCAAAACAACAACCAACATCAAACCGGTCAACAAACGCCGGTTGATGGTCTTCAGTTGCAGCGCGCCGGCGGCGCCGGTTGCCGGTTGCAATGTCGAAAAGACGTACTGGGTTCCATCAACCTGAAAGTCCTTGAAGATGTGCGGATCGGAGATGTTTTCCGCGACCCAGTAAAGAAGCGATTCGTCATTTCGGGTCGGCTGCCAGATCGAATCGCTGTCGTTCAGCACGGGCCGCATTTCGTCCGTCCAGGGACCCGCCGTTCCCACCCAGGCGATTTCCTTCGGAAGGTAGGCCACGACATACACTTTCTGTACGGCGGGTTCGTCCAGGAACTCGGGCAGTTCCAGGCGATCGGCCCCGCCGGAAATGGTATAGCGAAGGTCCAGCAGGAAGGGCTGATTCGCGTCCCGTTCCGCCAGCGGGATGAAGTAGGCGTTCTTGTCTCCGACTTCCAAGGTGATCGGCGCGCCATTGATCCGCAGCGGCTGCATGTCCAATTCCACGTTGCTGGGAAGCTGCACCGCCAATCGCTGCCGTACACTGCGGATGCGATAGATGGCCTGCACGGCAACCTGATTGCTGCGCGTGACGACCATCCGGACCAGCCCTCTTTCAGTGCTCGTTCGTTTCAGGTCTTCCAGCTGATAGCGTGTCGCCAGTACGGTCAGCGACCAGTCGTCATGGAACTCAAACGCCTGTGCCGCGTTGGTGGGCGTGGCTCCCGGCATCACATCCTGCTGAGGATCAATGGGCCGCAAGCCGGTTGCGGACTCCGCCGCCCGCACATCGATGGTCTCCTCTTTGCCGATGGTGATCTGTCCCCATGCCCGATCGACGGCGGCGGGCTTCAAGACAGGGACGACGAACTCGGTGGTTTTGCCGATTTCGAGTTCGTTGGAAGTTGTTTCCCACGTTAACTGAAACTGAATCGGACCGAGCAACTCCGTTTCGCCGGCGAAACGCCATGCCTGGTATCCCTCAGGAACATCGTCCGGAGCGGGCACGATAGTCGACTCGCGGATACCGGACGTCAAGTTGCGGACATCGCCGGCGATGGATGCCGGCAGGTCGACGCGCAACGACTTCACACCGCTGTACCGGATATCGGCAAAGAAGGAAGCGGTATACCGGGTCACGCCCGATTCAATATGAATGTCCAGCCATTGCGCCACGGTTACATACGGCTTCCGCCGCTCGACGGACAACGATAATTCGGTGACGTCTTGCGAGTAGGCAAACGTCAAAACAGGCCGAGTCGTAGCGAAACGGTCTCCCCGCGCGGACGGGATCTCGCTGATTGCGTCTTCCACGGAAATGGCACGCAGCGACTGGACGTCCGTCGGGACCACGCGCAGGCTTTCGGGCGAGTAGACGATGAGGCGGCTGGCAATCTGCTCGACCCCTTCGCTGACTACCCCGGGAATCGAGACTGCCAGGTCGGACGCCGCACCCGTCGGTGCCAGCAGGTTGGGATCGGTCAGGTCCTGCTGCAATTCGATCAGCACCCCGACTTGGCCCATGGCCTTGCGGGCGAGGTTGATGGTGAGCATGGTTCCGTCTTCCGAGACGTAATGCGAATCGACGGCCGCTTCCTCCGCGCCTCCGACCGCGGCTCCGGTCACGCGCTGCAACCGAAAGCCGGCGGGAATCCGGGCATTCAGCTGAAAGACCCCCGCGCGTTCGATGGTGTACAGGGAGGTCAAGGAAAGCGACAGTTTCTCCGGCTCCAGGAACACTTCGACCAATTCATTCACCCGAATCCGCGGTTGGACCTTTTCGACGTTCAGCCCCAGTTCGAAAGGCAGATTCCCATAGCGGTACATGAAATTCCAGGTGGAACGGCGGAGGTCTTCGGGCAGGTCCTCGGCATCAATCTGCAACAGACCGCTGCGACTACTGGGCTCGGCCTTCAGAGCCGCCGATAAACGCACTACGACCACTCCTTGCTGCCGGCCCACCCCCACGGCTTTGACGTTGGCCACGCTGACCTCGCGCGCCATCTGGTTCCCGACAAACTTCTCCAGTTCAACGGTAATGTTCTGGGTGCCCTGCGTCGGTTCGAATAATTCGACATTGACGGTTTGTGTTTCGTCGCCAGCTTCCACGTTCCAGCGCCGAATGTTGGCGTCGAACACGTTCACCACGCGCTGATCCGCGGGGACTTCGATAGTCAGTTCGGCCAATTCCGCGCGGCTGATGTCGTATTGCATTTGGCTGCGAGTGCGAATGACTCCTTCTTCGATGAACACCTGGTCTTCGCTGCGTACGGTGACGAGCGCTTCCAAGCCGCTGGCGCCCTCCGCCTTCGGCGTCCAGTCGATGCGGACCGCGTCGGCGCTGCCGACAAACGCCAGCAATTCCGTGGTGTCCGCGGCCGCCGGCTGCGATTCGGTGGCGGCGATCATCGGATGAATCTCCACCTTGACGCCGGAACGCGGAATGATCACCCGCCAGCGATTGACCGGCGCTTGGGGAGCGGCGAAAGCGACGCTGTTCCTTCCGGGCGACTTGGCAAAGGCACGAACGTACTCGAGGTTCAATTCAACGCTGTTGGCCTGATCGAGTTGGTTTTGCAACAGCAACGCGTAACCGTCTTCGTGAGCAATCACCCGCGCCGGTTGGCCGTCGATGGTCGCGGCACGAATGGCCGCATCGCCGAGTCTCAGCGGGACTGTCTTCCAACCCTTCGTCAAGACTTCGATTTGCAGCGTCGCCGTGACTTGCACCACATCCTCGCCGACCGTCGCCGTGCTCTCGGCAGCGGTGATGACCGTGTCCACGGCCGGCTTCTCGGGATCCTGAGTCGTCTCGCTCCGCCGCGCTGCCTCCCACAGTTGCTGGAACTTGTCGTAGGGCAGGAATACGCCGCGGCCTTCCTTTTCAAACGTGTCCCGCAGTTTCTCGTAGGGGATATAGATGGTCTGTTCCGTAAGCGGCGTTTCTGCGGTAACCGCGTCGCCATCGGCCGGCGGTTGAGGCGGCTGCGCCAGGCCAACCTGGCTAAAGCCGACACCAATGATCAAGATGCCGGCAAAGAAGATCATCCGAGAAGTCATTATGCTTTCCTCAGTCGTGCGTAGGAGCGGATGTATTCGAATGTCAGGTGTTGCCAATAGATGGCGTCCGTAGTCTGTCGGGCGGTCGCTGCCGGAACCGCGCAACACACCGTTGCGGAAAGGGACAAGTACTAGACGCTACCGGCCGAGCGTTTGTTTTCAAGAAACTGGAAAACTTTCAGATTGCGTCTGATTGTCACGTAGCCGCCTCGTCCCGTCAAACAAAGGATGCCGCAAACGCGGAGTTTTCGCGCTAAAGTGTAGCTTGCCCGCTGGGCCGCAACCTGCCTTTTACGGTTTGGCCCCCTTTTTCAGGCCGCGCGCGGAGTTCGTATCGTGGATCCCGACGCTCCCAGTCCCTTTTGGCGGCCGGTGATTGCTTATCGCAGGCAATTCGCGAAAATACATCCGTACGACAGCGCCATATTGACGGAAGCGAAACAGCGAACGGACCCAATCGTCGTGTCTGGCGCCCTTTTGGAACGCTGGTGCGTCTTCCCGTTTCGCTGCAAGTTTGCAGTATTTTTTTTTCGAATTCCCTGTTTGTGAAGCCATGGACTCAAATCCCAGAATCCGATTATTGACAAGCATCTTGGCGGTACTTGGCGGAGTGGCTTGTCCCGCCGCAGCGACGGGGCAGTGGCAGCGACATACGATTGATCGGTCGTCTCAAGGTGCCGACGGCGTGCGTTTGCTGGACGTGAACCACGATGGCCGGTTGGATATCGCCACCGGGTGGGAAGAGGGCGGGCAGATTCGAATCTACTTGAATCCTGGCCCCGAGAAATCTCGATTGACATGGCCAGCAGCGACCGTCGGTATGGTTGCCTCGCCCGAGGACGCCGTGTTTGTCGATCTGGACAACGACGGCGCCGTCGACGTGGTCAGTTCCTGTGAAGGCCGGACGAAAACGATGTTCGTACACTGGGCGCCGCGGGCCAGCGTCTACCTGGCTGCCAGCGCATGGAAAACGGAAACGCTCGCCTGTACCGCGCAGCAACAGGCGTGGATGTATTGCCTGCCGATGGAAATGGACGGCAGGAATGGCATCGACCTGGTCGTCGGTTCGAAGGGAGCCAATGCTTCGGTGGGCTGGCTGGAATCACCCGCCGATCCGCGGGACGCGGCGGCTTGGAAGTACCATCGTCTCTGCGAAGCGGGTTGGATCATGTCCTTGGAGCGAAGTGATCTGGACCACGATGGTGACGACGACTTGTTGGTGTCCGATCGCAAAGGAGCGGGGCGCGGCGTCTTCTGGCTGGAGAATCCCGGTTCGGCGTCTGCGTTCGAAACATGGCCCCGACATCCACTTGGAGGCAAAGATCGGGAAGTCATGTTCCTGTACCAGGCCGACTTGGACCAGGACGGCCAGAACGAAGTACTCAGCGCCGTCAAAGACCGCGACTTCCTGGTCTTGCGTCGATCGCCCGCGGGTTGGTCCGCGAGTGAAATTCCGATCCCGGCCGGTTGCGGCACGGGAAAATCGATCGCCGCCGCCGATATCGACTTGGATGGGACTGTCGACGTTGTCTTCAGTTGCGAAAACGCCGCTGGCGAAAAGTCCGGCGTGCGTTGGTTAACGCGGCAAGGCGAACGGTGGATCGACCACGAAATCAGCGGACCGGTCGGCGTCAAGTACGATCAAATCCGACTCGTCGACCTCGATGCGGACGGTGACGTCGACGTACTGACTTGCGAAGAACGCGCCAACCTGGGCGTCATCTGGTACGAGAATCCGACTCGTTCGCGCGCGCCATGAACGCCGGCTACCGCGCGACGGGGATCTCGATCAGCGCCGTCGTGCCGTGTCCGTACCGGGACGACAGCGTCAGCTTTCCACCCATTCGTTCGATGACGCTTTGCGACAAGAACAGTCCCAGGCCCATGCCCTTACCGGTTTCCTTCGTGGTAAAGAAAGGCTCGCCCGCGCGCGCCAGGGTCGCCGAATTCATGCCGGTTCCGCGATCCTGCACCCGTATCTCGATATAGTCGTCGACGACCTTTCCCTCAATGTCGACCATCGTGTCGTTGATCGAGGCGTCCAACCCGTTTTGCACGATGCCCCGAATCGCCTGCCCGAGCGCATCCAAGGGGACCGTGAGCTGCTTTTCGCGATCAACGTCCGCGAGAATCACGTTCACGCGCTCCTTGCTGCGCAGGCCATCGACCACTTCGTTCAACAAATCGGCAAGCACAATCGTTTCCATCTGTTCGCCCACCGCCTGACCCGCGTGCGCCGACATGCGATCCAAGATTCCGCGGCAGTGGTCCAATTCGCTGCGAATCAGCGTCAAGTCCTCCTGCACTGACTGCGGCACGTCGACCCCTTCCAGATGCCGGGTGAGTTCCTTGGAAATCACGGCGATCGTGGACAGTGGCGTCGCCAGTTCGTGTCCCGCTCCCGCGGCGAGCGTCGCCAGGGCCTCCAGCCGCTGACTGTGCGCCTGCCTTTGGTCGGCCAGGCGCAAACCGTGCTCCAGATTCCGCAGCTCACCCGTCACACGCGTGACAAAGTAAACGATGACGAGCGAACCAGCGGGAACGGCCACCAGCAATCCCAACTGCTGCAGCGTCAAACCGACATCAAAAAACGTTTCGTGAAGTTCGGGAACCGGCACGTGATCGACAAACAGGCAACCGAATCCCACCATGGCAATCGCGGTTAACGGCCAGCACCAGCGCGGGTGCAGCAGGATCGCCGATAAAGACAGATTGACGAAATAGAAAATCAGAAACGGGTTCTGCGGCCCGCCGGCAAAGTACAACATGCCGGTGAGGAGCACGAGATCGACGGTAGTGAGGCATTCCAGCAGCACGTAGCCTCGCGGAATGTCCCTGTCCGATTGCCGCCTGCTGAACCTTCGCAACCAGAGAAACAGGCCAAGATTCGAAATCGCGGCAATCCCCATCAGCGTCAGCAACGCCGGCATCTGCAATTCGACACCGAACAGAGTGGAAACGCATCCCACCGTCGTAAGCTGCCCGACGACGGCAACCCACCGTAGCCGCAGCAGCCACGTGGCATTTACATAGAAACGCTCCGACCGTTGGTAAACTGCGCTCGTAGGCATGGTATCGGATGATGACCTGTTTCGGTTCAGAATCGCTGTCGACAATCCAATCGCAAGTGCCGACGTCCTGCCGGCCTCATGCCTGATTGTAACAGCCAAGTCACCGATCGGGACAACCGGTCATGTCGTGTCCCCGCCAGCCAGGTCGCTTGTTTCAAATCAGCGATAAGCATCACAAATCCGTGGGAGGTGTCGCCCCATGGATCAGTCCTGGAGCGGAAGTGAGAAATTAGATGACGCCCGATGCCACACCACGCCGTCAAAGTCTGAGACTGGCCGGATACGAGTATTTGCCTGATAAACAATTCCAGGAAGAAGTAATGGCCTATACGGCTGCGATTCGGGGTGGCTGGACAGGGGACGAACCGCCACCCGCGCCGACGCCGGCAAAGCCTATATATAGGAACGACGACGGCGATCATTTCCTTGCGGTGCCGTCTGAATCCGGCGTTGCTGCTGTGCCATTCATTCGCGGTTCGCTACGCAGCGGTTCGCGTGGTGGGTTCATGCCCCTGGAAAAGATGTCGCCCCCTGAAAAAAACAAGGACGATCTATCGGATCAATTTGCCAGTGTGTCCAAGAGTATTCCGGCGACTGTTTCAGGTCCCTGGCTCGCCGGCACTGCTGCGCGAGCGATGTTGGGAGGGGCGCCTGGCATGCCGCTGGCAAACGCGATGCGGGCACTCAGCCTCGGAAGCGGGATGACGGGGCCCGTCGGTTCGGCACTCGGCGCGGCGGCGAGCGCTGGGATCAGTGGCGACAGTCTGGGGCTGATGCCTCAACTGAAAAACATGATGGGCGGAGCGGTGATGAATGGAATGATGTCCGCTGCCGGATGGGGAAGTATTCCGGGCGGCGCGACTGTGGCCGGATTGGCGCAGAGCCAGCTTGGTAGTGCCATTGGCAGTGGGGACGCGATCAGTAATCTCGGTGG
>CALBSZ010000383.1 GCA_937967665.1 uncultured Planctomycetaceae bacterium | reverse complement strand
GGCCGTGCTGGGTGACGTCCCCTTTCTCGTCGGCATGGGCCGCGCCCATTTCAACGCTCATCGAGACGCTGGCAAGCGAAACGGCGATAACCGCCATCACGGTGGTGGCGATCAACATCTCGACCAGCGATAGCGCACGACGCGGTTGCATACTAGGATGGCGGTGGAACATAAGCGTGTACCTGACTCATCTGGGCCAGCGTTTCCCAAGTGCCGTTGAGTCGCTGCTTGAGAATCCGGACTTCGACGCCACGGAACAGGGTTTGATTGGAAGATGTATAGATTCCGTTCACGGACGGAGTGCGTTCCCAAACCCCGCTGGCATTTTGCCTAAGGTAGTAGACTTCAATCTCTTGTCGCCAATCGTCGAAAAAGCCAGTCGGAACGCGGAAGTCGGCATTCCTGAGTCCGCCGGCGCCGTTCCCCTGACCGATCGCGATTCCCCATGGATCGACGGGACCATTGGCAGCGTAGCCGGTCCCGGCAAAGTTGAAGTCGTCGATGTCGTTGTAGGCACTGCGGTCCACACCGTCCTGCTCGCTGATGGAAGCCGACAGCGTGCTCAACAGCGGCACGGAGATATCTTCCGAATACTTCGTCCCCATCACCTCGTCCATGAGCTGTTCCGCGAGTCCGGTGGCGATCGTGCGGTGCAAGGCATCGTCCGCGGAATCAATCACCGTACCCGTACCGAGCATCACGACGGTTGACATCATGGCGATCATTGTGATCGCCACCATCGCTTCGATCAGCGTGAAAGCTTTCGCCTTGGCAGGAATTCGTCTTTGCTTCATGGTCTTATGCCACACTGCAACCAGCGCGTCTGGCCACCGTCCCCGGCCCGAGCCGCTTGAAGCCAGACTGATCGAAGCGGCCGAGGTGGAGAGCAAAAAAAAACGCGACAGGGTCCCCTCAAGCTCCCAGCTATCCCCGTCGCGCGTTAGATCCGTTCCCTCCCCAAGGTACGGATCCATTCAAGAATAGGTCGCCTGCGGCTCCGGTCAAACTTAGCGAAAGCAAGACATTCCGGGCCGCGGACAACCGCCCGCGACGCCAGACGCGCCTGACGACCGTAGCGAGCGTACCAACCTGACACTTGTGGCGAAAATCGAAAGACAGCGGGACAAAGCGTCGCCGCGAATCTACTCTTCTCGGTCCAGATGTCCCGACTTTCCAATGGCTCGAAGCAGCCTGAGGCCGACCAGCACACTCGTGACACAGCCGGACAGACCCAAGATCGACACGTCCTTGATCCCCAGCCACGAGGTTCCCGGATCGGGAAACAGCAGGGGCGGAACTTTCTGGCTGAGCATCAGGGCAGATCCCAGAAACAAGGCGCTCGCCAACATCCCCAGGACCAGCCGGTTGACCGACGGCCCGAGTCCGCGATGCTCCAGATGCACGTCGAATTTTCCCGATTGCACCTGTTCCAGGATCTCCATCACGCGCCGCGGCAGGACTTCCACAACCTGTTCCAGTTCCCAGTAAATGCGTTTGATCTTGCGCATTTGCCGGGCCGGGGAGAGTCGCTGGAGCATCAGCTTGCGATGAAACGGCTGCATGACCTCCATGAGGCTGAAGGTCGGGGTCAGCATTTTCGTGGTCCCTTCCAGTGTCACCAGGACCTTGATCAACAGGCCGGCTTGGGCGGGCAAGCTGATCTTATGACGATGCAGGATTTGCGTCATGTCATTCAGCGCCCCGGCCAGATCGAATCGGTCCAGGGACTGGGTCGCATAGTGCCCTACATAATCGGCCACGTCGACTGACAATGCCCCTTCGTCAAGGCCTGGGGGCGGCGAGCCGATCCGCTTGATGATCGACACCACCATCCGCGCGTCCTGATTGACGATCGCCAGCAACATCTCTTCAATGTCCTCGCGCAAGCGTTCGTCAATGCGCCCCACCATGCCGAAATCGAGCAGGCCGATGACGTCGCCGGGCAAAAGCACCAGGTTTCCCGGATGCGGATCGGCATGGAAGAAGCCGTGGGAAAAAATCATTTCCAGATACAATTCCGCGCCGCGGCGGGCGATCTTCTCCAGGTCGAAACCACCCCGCGCCAATTCTTCGCGATCGGCCAGCTTCACGCCTTCGATGATTTCCATCGTCAGGACGCGGCCCGTGCAAAGATCGGTATACGGCTTCGGAATGCGGATCGTGGGATCGTTCCCGAAGAAATGCGAAAACTGCTGCAAGTTGCGTTCTTCCCGGCCAAAGTCCAATTCGCGGCGCAGCATGCGTCCCAGTTCGGCCAGCGTCGCCGTGGGACGATAGGCCGCGAATTCAGGAATCCGCTCGGCCAACATCGCTACTCCGGTCAATACGTCCAGGTCTTCGCGCACGGTCGATTCGATATTGGCGTGCTGGACTTTGACGACCACCGATTCGCCCGTTTTCAGCGTGGCGCGATGCACCTGCCCGATCGAAGCCGAAGCAATCGGAACGTCTTCGAACGACGCAAACAGGTTCTCAACCGGCTCGCCCAATTCCTGCTCGATCAGTCTCCGTACCTTTGCCGGAGGATCACTGGGTGTGTTGGACTGCAGCCGTTTGAGTTCGTCCGCCAGTTCCTTGCCAACCAGGTCGGGCCGCGTGCTCAGCAATTGCCCCATCTTGATAAACGTCGGACCCAGGTCGATTATCGCCAGGCGAATCCGCGCTTCGCGTGTGTGACGCGCCAGAATCTCGCCTTCGCCTCCTTTGAGTTGGTCTTTGGCAAAATCGAGGTTGAGCTGGCTGATCCAATCAGCCAATCCATACTTGCTCAGCACGGAAAGGATTTCCGTCCAACGCCGGATATTGCGATAGATATTGGGAATCGTGCTGATTTTCATGGATTTTTTTTACGACAGCGCCAGGTTCGTCTACATACCAACACGAAACGTAAACAACACAAGTTACTTACGTCCGCATACACCTTCTCGCTCTGCGTGCTTGCGCTTTCGGGGTCTTCCGCAAAGCTGGCGCGGTCCATCGAGCT
>CALBSZ010000382.1 GCA_937967665.1 uncultured Planctomycetaceae bacterium | reverse complement strand
AGCGACAGGCTGTAGCAAATCGCCGATACCTCGTGGATGCGGTCCAGGTGCCAGCATTCCGGTTCGACCTGCCCGTGCTTGTGAGCCGTCTCGTAACTCCGCGTCGCCAGGTCCAGGCGGCCTTGAGACTGCAGGTAGCCCCCCATCGCGCAGAGCAACTGGGCATCGAGCGGGAAGGATTCCAAGGCTTCCAGGCAAACGGGCACCTGCTGTTCGGTGCCGTCCTCGACGCGTTCCAGCGAAGTCAATAATCCGTAGTAGGCGTCCAGCAAGTCGATGGATCCCGCATCACTCGCGGCGATGGCGTGTTTGAAGAACTCCGCAGCACGCTTGAATTCTCCGAGTGCCTGGAACGCGTCGCCAAGGAGATTGAGCAGATACCCTTGCGGGCCCTCTTCCTTGACGGCCAGATCCACAAGTCGGATATTCCGCCGGGCACGAAGGACCTTGACTTGCGGGTCGTTTTCGCGGGTCCCGCGCTGAATCACATAGGGAATGCCGTCGACCGCATAGCCGTTTGCGGCAAGCGACGGCTTCAGGGTTTCACGGATACGACCCTCCCAGCGCAGTTCGGGACGATTAGGTACCAGTCGAATGCGTCCCGCCTGCTCGCTGGAGATGTCCGCGCCCGCCTGCGGTACTTTTACCAACAGCATGTACGCTTTCTGTTCGTCTACCTGCGCGTCAACGAACTTCCGCAGTGCTTTCGCATCCTTCTGGTCCAGTTGCTCGCCGGCGTCCAGCCAGAGCACCCATTCTCCCGTGACGTGCTGCAGACAGTGGTTCCGCGCCGCGGCGAAGCTGTCGTTCCACGATCCGTCAACCACTTTCGTGGCCAGCCGTTGGGTTACCGTCTTGGTACCGTCGGTGGAGCCCGTATCGTAAACCACGATTTCGTCGGCAATGCCATGTACGGAACGAATCGTTTCGGCGATTTCTAATTCCGCATCCCTGGCAATGATAGCGACGCTCAGATGAGTCCCTCGAGAATCCGACGACATGATCTGCCCTCCCATGGCATGTTCATAGAGTAGCGGCCGAAGTGCGAGTCGCACGTACGTGTTGCGTCTCCGGCGCTCTAAGTCCTTGCGTCAAGTGACGAAAAAGCCGCTACCTTGAAGCGAGACGAGTTCTAAGTGTATCGCCAACCTGCAACTGCCCATAGGTCGATTTGCGTGTGCTAGCACTTTCCAGCAGCGGGCTCATTCGACGAGCACGATGTCGGTGAGCTTCAGCGGCAGCTGAAATCGCAGTTCGCCGGCGGCGGAGAGTGTGAACTCTAACTTCCCGCTCTCGACCGAGTGTACCGATTTCACCGTTTTTGGAACCTGCAGGCGGACCTGCAACGGCTCGATCGGACGGTAGGAAAAATTTGCCAGAATCAGGGCCGTTCCCTGATCCGCGTCATAGATTCCCGCTTCGACCACCGGATGTGACAGGCTGACCAGCGGCTGTGTGCGGCGCGCGGGCTTGTTGATGAATTCACGAATCGAAGCGGGCCAGTCTTCTTTCAATTCGGCGGGGACAAAATTTGCCTCCTTGATGTACGCCAGTGCCGGGCAGCTCGCGAAATAGAACGCGCGTCCTCGGCCAGGTTCGTTGACCGTGTAGGCGGGAGAACCATCCTGGAACGTGCCCGCCACCCGCGCGGTCGTCGGCTGGAAACGAACGCGCGTTCCCAGGGCTCCGATCTGCCACGATTCCTCTTGATTGGCGGGCTTGATCTGATCCAGGTAGCTCATGCCATTCAGCGCGCCGCGAATATGATAACGACCGGGTTGCACGGTGACCTCGACACCTGGCTGGATGCCAAACACCTGAGCCAGGGTGTCCGCAGGTTCGTTGAATTCGTCGCGGCTGCCGGCGGCATTGGCGGCAACCAACCAGCCCCCTTTCTGGACCCAGGCCGCGATCGCTTTCGCCGCCGTTTGCTTGATGCACGGATCCGAAGCGTAGAGTACGTCGTAATCGCGAAGCCGCCCCGCCTCGATGTCCTCTTCGCAGAGGAAGTCGACCAGATACTGATTGTGGATCAAAGACAGGTAGGTTCCGCGCCGTTCGAGCATGTGGACGTAGCCGAACGGCTGCCAGAGATCGGCGGAAATGCTGTACAGGACAGCGACACGCGTCTTCCGTGATCGACCCGGCTCAATCAGGTGTTCGGCAGCCGCAAGTTGCCGAGTTACGTGCGCGATCCCGTCGTAAGCGCCGCGGAGGTCGGACCAGTAATTCTCGGTACTCGTCGCGGTGGGTCCGTAGGTCCAATAGAAAAAATGTTTGGCGCCCTGACAGAGCGCTGACGCCGATTTCAATCGCAGATTCGTTTCGTCGCTGGGTGTGATCCAGGCGATCGTCGGCAGCGTTCGTTGGCTCGCGCTGCGAAAGATGGCGGCCTGGAAACCCATCAACTGAAATCCTTCCCAGGTCGTATTCGGGCCGTACATGTACTGCAGCCCCATCCAGTCTTCGATTCCGATCAGGTCGACCGCCCGTCGCCGCCCCAACTCGAACCAATCGCAAGCCAGCGGATAGTTTCCCCAGGTGGGGTTCGGTGTCATGCCCATTCCCAGCCCGCTCCCCGAAAAGTAAGGATGATCGGCCAGCAGCACGGAAGTTCTGGGACCTGCGGGGAAGTGTTCATGAAACGATTCGGTGTGCCAGCGGATGCGTTCTGTCGCGGCGTGCTGGCGAAAACGGGACGTGTAGTAGAATACCCGCCGCGCCGCCTTGGCGTTCTCCTTTTCGCGCTCCCGCAGTACTTCGGGATCCTCAATGGGTACGACAGCGGTAAGTTTTTGGACACCCAGGGACTGAGGAGCGATACGCTGTTCGGCGAGCCACTGGTGAAAGTGCGCCAGCGCCGTCGAATCGGTGCCGATCGGAGGTCGACTGACAACCTCGTCCGTAAAGCCAAACGGCACTCCCGGCGCGATTTCGTCCCGCTGCTTCTGAGCGTGCTGCCGCATCAGCTCGTCGATCTGCGTCCGAGTCGCCGCGGGACCAAAGGCCACGCGATGGGTGTGCCCGGGAACGTGGAAGGAGAACTTCTCCTTCACTTCGAGACGCTGGTTGCCGACCACGTTGAAACCCAGCAAGTCCAGTACCGTGGCCTCCTGCACGTTCAGCTCGGGGCGTTGCGGCCCCCAGAAGCTGGTCTGCACGATGAGTTGCTTTGGGGCGACTCGTTTTCCCCCGGTCGCTTCTCGAGCCCAGCGGAGTCGCCGTGCTGTCATCTCCGCCGCGGATTCCAGCTCGCCGGCGTCCCGCGCCAAATGCGGGGACACGAGGAAGCTGGTCAGCGTGCCATCAAACGATTCCGTCCAGCGTTTGACGATCGTCGTCGCATCGGGAGCCGTGGCCAGCTCGATGACAACCGTTCGTCCGGTTGCCGGGGCAGCGCAAACAAACTTGGCCGTCACGTTCGGGAATTCCGCAACGCCGCCCGAACGCGACATGCGGCCGTGCAACTTGTCACCGGCGTGAGCCCGCAAATCGAACCATTCCGTAGCGGTTCCCGACGCCAGTCGCGACTCCTCCTTGCGGTCGGCTTCCGCGGGGATTACCGCGCGCGGCAGGTACCACGGGCTGCGGTGAATGAATCCGCCCAGTTGCACATAGTAGGTCGATTGTTCGGGCGCGGTCATGCGGAAACGAACGAAAACGCCGTCAGCACGCGCGACGCCCGGAATCAGCAGACACGCCCAAACAATTACCCAAAAGACGGTGATGTGACATCCTGCCACTCTATTGACTGTGACCATATCCGTGTTGTCCGCGATTTCAATGGCTCTTGATTCGGATGTCCTTGAATTCCGTCCACATCGGCTTGCCGGCATGCAGTTGCAGCGCCAACACGCCGGAGAGCAGTGCGTTGTCCGCGTCGTCGGTGAAATCGAGGATCAAGCGGCCGTTCAGATAGTGCTGGATGCGATTCCCTTGGGCGATGATGACGACGTCATTCCAATCGTCCAGTCGAAACAGCTTTTCATAGCCTGCGGCATCGATAAGGGATCCCGTCACTTCCTTCTTGCCATCATGCCAGACGGCTTTTTCGCCGACCAGGCAGATGCGGCCGCGGCGGCCGCCTTCGTCGTAAATGAAACCAGCCACACTGGGCAACTTCGTTTCATTGCGGATTTCGTGCTGGTAGCCGCGCACCACCCACTGATTGCGTGCCTTCTCGTTGGTGATATGCTTCGACCGGTACTGGATCCCCGAGTTGTTTGTGGAATTGCAGCGGAAGGACAAACGCAAATCAAAGTCCTTTGTTTCTCCGCCGGTCCAAATCAAGAACGTGTTGCCGTTCGCCGCATTGTCCGGCGTCGTCTCGCCATGGATCACGCCATCCTTGACCGACCACAGGCGCGGATCGCCGCTCCATGCGGTCAAATCCTTGCCATTAAAGATGGCTTTCATATCGGCCGGTTCTGGCGGCGCTTCTTGGGCCACCGCAGCGCCACTTACCAACACAGCAGCAAAACAAATCAACGAACGTGACATAGGTCGGCTCCGCACATGACAGTGTGTTTTTCGAAGAAAAATCAGACACGTAAGTATGATTCAATTCTCAGACAAACTCAAATCGTTTCGACCGTGTCGGAGCAAATATTCTGGAGTTCCCATTCGCGTGTCTCATGTCCTTGCAGTCCTGCAGCCGCGGGCGACGGTCCACGCAACGCGCCGACGCCTGCGGCTGGGGGTTAAACGATGTACTCACGTCCACAAAGTGCTACCTGAATTCAACGAAAACGTGTATAACGCAACTATGGAAACGCGCTCGACACTGCCGACCAACACGCTCCTGCCGTTCGCCGATCAAGGCGTTACTAGCCAGTTGTATTGCAGGCCATTCGTTCCGGAGGTTCCGTGACTCGCACTCGTTCCGCACGTCAGCTTCGCGATGATGCGATCGCTATTTGGCAGGCGGGAGTCGATGCGGTCCGCGGCGATCGGCTGATCGCCGACAACGTGCATGTCCAAGACGGCTCGCTGCTCGTCGGTGACGAAGAACTGACGCTGGACCAGATCCGCCGCATTGTCGTTGTCGGCGCCGGTAAGGCGGGCGCGGGCATGGCCGCGGGACTCGAGTCCGCTTTGGGTAGCAGGCTGCTCGCCGAGAAAAGGGTCGCTGGCATCGTGAATGTTCCCGAGGACTGCGTGCGGCCACTGACGCACATTGAACTCCATGCCGCCAGGCCGGCGGGTGTAAACGAACCGAGGCCCGAAGGTGTTGTCGGAGCAACCGGGATTCTCGACCTGATCGCCAGCCTGGACGAGCGCGATCTTTGCATCTGCCTGATTTCAGGCGGCGGTTCCGCGCTACTGCCGTTGCCGGCCCCGGGGATTTCACTCGCTGATAAACAAGCTGTCACGCGGTTCCTGAGCGCGGCCGGAGCGAACATTCAGGAGTTGAATACGGTGCGGAAGCAATTGAGTCGGGTGAAGGGAGGCGGTCTAGCGCGGGCCTGTAGGGCCGGACAACTCGTGACGCTCATTATCTCGGACGTCATCGGAGATCCACTCGATATCATTGCTTCGGGTCCAACCGTTCCCAACACGACCACGCGAGAGGATGCGTTGCAACTACTTGACCGGTTCAACGCGCGCGGTCGTATTCCCGACAGTGTGTTCGCGCACCTGACCAGCGCACCCCCCGTAGAAACGAATTCCGCTTGCAAGGTTACCAATCTTGTCATCGGGAACAATGCCGTTGCGGTCGACGCGGCGGGGATGGAGGCCGAACGCCGCGGTTATTCGCATGCCATGCTGGCTGCGCGGGAATTGGAAGGGGACGCCGAGGACGTCGGCCGGCAACTGGCAGTACATGCCGTGCGGATGCGGGCCGAGTCGGGTCCGGACTGTTTGATTACCGGCGGCGAACCGGTGGTCCAACTGTGCGACGCTGCCATTCGCGGCCGCGGCGGGCGAAATCAACAACTGGTGCTGGCGGCACTGCAGGCACTCGTGGAATCGGGCCATTCGGAGGACGGTATCGTGATCCTGTCCGGAGGCACCGATGGCGAAGACGGTCCCACCGACGCGGCCGGCGCGTGGCTCGATGCGGAGACCCTGCGGCTGGCGCGTGATGACACGACCAGCATTGCCAGCGCGCTGGCGCGGAACGACGCCTACTCGTATTTCAAGCAACAGGGAACGCTGCTGGTCACCGGTCCGACCCATACCAACGTTTGTGATATCCGTGTCGCCGTGGTTGACCGCGTACAGCCTCAGTAGCAAACCGCTGACGCACGGCGCCTGGCAGTCTAATCCGACGGCGGCATGTTCGGTCATCATACCAGCTCGAAGTGCGAGTTTTGTGTATTTCTGGGGATTTCGGAAAGATAACGCTGTCCAGCTAACAGATGTCGATACTCTTCACCGTATCGCCGCCTGAGAGCTGAGCGCCGTTCAGGCACTGGTCTGCTGCGTCAATGAGTTCTTGTGCCGGAAAATTTTTGGGAGGCACCGCCAGCGTCGCGACTCCGGCGCTGAGTGTGATCGAACCGCCGCTGTTGTCGCAATGTGTCCTGGACCAATCCCGAACGCCATGGACCAGACGGCGGACAAAAGATACCGCGTGGTACCGATCGAATTCCTCGAGGACCACGACGAATCGCGCTTCGCCGATGCGCATGCAAATCGCTTCGTCTTCGGCCAGGCTTAAGGCGGCGGTTTCAACGAACTGGATCAAATGTTCGGTGTGGGCCGGACCATGTACCAGCAGCAGGTCGGCATGATTGTCGACTTCCAACGTAGCCAGGCTGACCGGCTTGCGTCGCAACCGGCACGCCGCCACGACCGAGGTGACTTGCGACAACAGTCCGATTTCGTCCGCCACCGGCCGCGCGTCGGTACGCAAGGCGTGTTCCGCAGACTTTGGATTGCAACGGTCGGCCGCGAGTCGCGAGTCGGCTGAATCCTTACTGGAATACGACAAAGCGATGTCACCATTTTGGATGTAGTCTGCAATGGCGCCGCTGAGTTCTCCTGTTTGTTGCAGGATAGCCGATTCCAAACGGTCACCGGACATCAGTTGTTCGGCGGCAACATCGGCGGCTGACGAGATTTGGCGATAGGCCTGTTCCACGATGGCATGAAAGTCCTCGTCCGAAGACCAGGCGATTGACATGGCTTGAGTCAGCGGCGCGATCTTTTCTTCCAGGTCGTCCAGCAAGGGATAGAGTGTTTCGATCGTCAGTCCACGATAGATACCGCCGGCGTGTAAGAGTTCATTCAGGGCGCTGGCCCGTTTCTGCCCGAGCAGCACGGCGAACAGATCGGCCAGGTGGAGTATCTGAGCCAGCCAATTGTCGCCGGCGTCATCCTTGATCAAGCGATCAACTCGATGCGGGATCGCCACCGCGCGCACCAGCAATTCGGGAAGCCCCCAATGTTCGAGCAAGCGGGAACTCAGTACGAAGTGATCGAATCCCAAGGTCGCGGTTTCCAATGCCAGCAGGTTACTGCCGTCGTCATTTACCTTCTGCAAGAACTTGGCGTACGGCTCGCCCAACTGTTGCAGTAACACCAGCATGCCAATGCCCTGCAGCAGTCCGGCGATGAACGGTTCGTCGCCGGGCTGGTTCCAGAAGCGTTCGCTGATTTCGCGTGCCGCGACAGCCTTTACCAGCGTATGGCGCCAGTAGTGCGACAGGACTTCCCCTTCGATACCGTCAAACAGTTCTTTGGGTAAACTGAAACCCAGGACCAGCAGTTTTAAGGGCTTGGCGCCAATGAGCGCCAAGGCATGATTCAAGTCGGTAACTTGCCGGCTGAGACCGAAGAGCGAGCTGTTGACGACGCGCAGAATCTTGACGGTGAGCGCCGGATCGCGCTCAATGCACTCCTTGATGGCCCGGGCGTCGACATTTGGATGTCGCGTGAGTTCCAGTACTTCGAGTGCCACCGCCGGTAGCGAATACAATTCCCCGGACGGTTCTACGGATTTCCCAATCACGTTGGCCTTCTGAGTTGTACGCGTCATCGAAGCCTTGCCCATTCCCGTATTTCGAAACCCTTGTCACGCCGCACGCGGCGCGCAGCCGCTTCCTAAATGTAGGTTACAACCGTGGGCGGGAACGGACCGAAACGGTCCTACAAGTCACACAACCGCTACACCAACACCCGCGACGCGAAGACATCCAGTCCCGGCAACCATGCCCCCTGCGGGATGACCGTCGGCGGCCGTTCGGCAAGCCGGTTTCGATAAGTGCAAATCGCGGGAAAAAGCGAGAGCAAGTCGCTTCCGCAAGACGCGATTCGACTTAGAAAGTGACGTCGTCGGCAGCAGGAGCGCGGGCGAGTTCCTTCAAGGCGTCGAGCGCGGCCAGGACATCTTCCTGGTCGATTTCTTGCCAGTCGCTGGCCTTGTGACGCAAGATGGCCAACTTGAAGGACTCGAAGGCGTCCGCCAGGTCTTCCGGTAGTTCGCTCAAGGTTTCAAAAGGCTGCACGAACTCAATGACCGGCTTCTCGCCATCGGTGTAGATGGCGGCCCCGTCACCACGCTCCGCCGGCGCTTTCGGCGCGTCCGCAGAAGGTGCCTCTTCGTCGCCAAAGTCCGGACCTTCGGGACGCGGTCCCGGAACCTCGCCGTAGCTGCTGGTGATTGTCGACGCGATGGGGGACTCGTTGTTACTCGTATCAAAATCTTCGTCCGTTTCAGCAACGACGACGTCTCCCTCCTGCGGTTCATCGGACGCGACGGCGCCGAGCGTTTCCCAGCGTTGCCGGCGCATCTGCGACACAGACCAGCCGCTCTGAACTGCTCCCTCAAGCCACATTTCCGCGTCATCCCATTCGATCGCCGCCTGAAAGTGACTCCAATACAACCCCTCAAATTCTTCGGCCTTTTCACCGAAACGCTGATAGACGCGGCGAAGTCGCCCGACATGCTGCCCGGTAACTCCGCCAACCCGCAGCGCCCAGGCTTCGTCGGAATACTCCACCGCCGCGGCACCGGCGGCGATGAGCGCCTCGCGCCATTGATAAATAATGCGTCCCTTTTCCCAATTGGTGGTACTGACGAGCGTATTCCAGCGGCCAATGAACGTCCGTGACGTCGATTCGGCAACTTCATTTTGGGAAACCGATCCGGCCTGTTCGGCCATCGGCGATGGAGAATCCTTCATGGTCAACATCCTTATCGAGTTACATCGCCGGCAGTGCGGCCCGATGAGATCTGCGAGCTTGGGCACGGTCCGTACGCGAATCGAGCGACGGACGCGAGATTCGCCAAGTTACCGATTTTCGGCGGACTTCCAAGGACTTGCGTGAAGTTCTGTCTAACCAGTGGAACGCCAATGGTTTGCAATCACCGCCGCCGGTTGGATGCTGGGGATAACCTGTCGATAGCTGGAAAAGCCGGGATGTAGGAGCGGTTGGTGACCACGAACTGTCCGGACACACTTGCTTGCCCCGCGTGCTTGGATCCTTGTAGATTACCGCAAAGTCGGTGCGGTCCAACTTAGCACTTGGAGTCTGGGGCGGCTCAGGAGCGAGATTTCCAGTCGATATTGGATAAGGACGCCAGGGCCAACTGCAGCGCGTGCGTGCCGTCGCGACCATGCCCTTGAGCTTTCAACGCCAGATACAACTGTTTGGCCAACGCCAGGCCGGGAAGCGCAAGGCCCATACGATTCGCCTCGTCCAGGGCGATTCCCATGTCCTTGATGAAATGTTCGACAAAGAAACCGGGGTCAAAGTTATTGGCGATAATCCGAGGTCCGAGATTCGATAGCGACCAGCTTCCAGCGGCTCCGGACGCCACGGATTCCATCACGGTTGGCAAGTCCAAACCCGCCTGGTGGGCGTACAACAGCGCTTCGCAGACGCCAATCATGCCGGTGGCGATCAGTGTCTGGTTGACCATCTTGGTGTGCTGGCCGGCGCCCGCGCCCCCCTGGTGAACGATCGTCTTTCCCATCGCTTCCCAGCACGGCCCCAGCGACTCAACGACCTCTTTGTCGCCGCCGATCATGATAGAAAGCCTGGCTTCCTTGGCACCGACGTCGCCTCCCGAGACGGGAGCGTCGACACTGTGAACCCCTTTGGACTTGGCCGCCTCGTAGATCTCAACGGCCAATGAAGGTTCGCTGGTGGTCATGTCGACCAGAATATTCCCCGGCTTGCTTCCCGCCAGCGCGCCCTGCTCGCCCAACATGACTTCACGCACGTCGTTCGGAAAACCGACGATGGTAAAGACGACGTCGCTTTGCTGGGCCACGGCCAGCGGGCTCTCCGCCCAGGTCGCGCCTTTACTCAAGACGCTTTCCGCCTTGTTCTTGCTGCGTGTGAAGACCGTTGCCGAAAACCCTTTGTCCAACAGATGGCCGCACATGCTGTTGCCCATCACGCCGAGCCCGACCCAGCCGATTTTCGTTTCACCGGGAGAAATTGCCATGATACCTCCTGACCTGTTTTGATTCGTCGACAACGTCGTCCGATTCTAGTCCGTGAAATGCGATTTGAGAATCCGCCTGCGACGATTACCAGCGGTGCTCGGGACGCTGCAGGACTTCGCTCATGATAACGGCCTGCCGTATGAACTTGGTGGAGCGAAACAGCGCGGCGATTTCACTGGCCATCGTGGGCGCCTTCGTCGATTCCGGCAAGTCCGTCGCGTCCTTCGAGCCTTCGAGCCGAGCCCCCAGGCTGCCCAGCCGATGATCAAAGGCGTCATGAAGATGGGACTCGAGTTTCTCGTCGGCCAGGCCCACTTCAGCGCCCAACTGCGCACCGCTACTCACCAAACTCGATTTATCCAAGTGTTCGCCGAGTCGTTTGGCGACATGATTGGCAATCGTCTCGTCGACGATCTCGACTTCGTCGATCACCTCGACTTCAATCGGTTGCTGCTGTTTCTGCTGGTGCCGCCGCGCCGCGGCACGCTGTAGGAATTCCTGGATTTCGTCAGACATGCCGTCCTCTCATGCAGTTTACCTGGCCGTGTGGCCGAGTGTCAGGTGGCGGTTCCCGTCGCGATGGCTTTGCGCATGTCCGTGTCGGCGGTGATGTTGCGCAGTTTGTAGTAATCCATGATACCGAGGTGCCCGGAACGAAACGCTTCCGCCATGGCCAGCGGCACTTCGGCTTCCGCTTCCACCAGCTTGGCCCGGCTCTCCGCCACCGAAGCATTCATCTCCTGCTCCGCTGCCACGGCCATGGCCCGACGACCCTCGGCCTTCGCGCGAAAGACGCGAGTGTCCGCCTCCGCTTGATCCGCCTGCAGCCGCGCGCCGATGTTCTCGCCAACATCGATATCCGCGATGTCGATCGAAACGATTTCAAACGCGGTTTGCGAATCCAGCCGGCGTGCCAGGACCGCCTTCGAAATCATGTCGGGGTTTTCGAGCACCGCCTTGTGACTGGCCGCGGAACCGATGGCGCTGACGATGCCTTCGCCCACGCGTGCGATGATGGTCTCTTCCGTGGCACCGCCGATCAGCTGTTCCAGGTTCGCTCGGACAGTGACTCGCGCCTTCACTTTCAATTGAATTCCGTCTTTGGCAACCGCATCCAAGGACTGGCGAGTTGACCCTTTCGCCGGGCAGTCGATGACCTTGGGATAGACGCTGGTTTGCACGGCGTCCAGAACGTTGCGTCCCGCCAAATCGATGGCAGTGGCCAGGCGAAACGAGAGTTGAATGGTTTTCGCTTTGCGCGCGGCGATCAAGGCACGTACGACCAGCGGGACATTGCCTTGTGCCAGGTAATGCGCTTCCATGTTCCGCGTCGTCAGGTCCGGGTCGTCCCCCAGCCCGGCCTGGATCGCCATGATCTTGCTCTTCACAATCACCGACGGATTGACCTTGCGAAAGCGCATGCCAAGCAAATCGAAAATGCCGATTCCCGCATTCGTCAAGATCGACTGGATCCACCATTTGAAATAACTGGCGATAATGCCAAAGATCACCAGCAGGATGATCAAGACGATCACTGCCAGCCCGACATAGATCGGAAACATCACACGTTCCTTAGGTAAGAGTCATTGCCAACCGAGCGACGGGAGCGAGGCGGATTCTCCACGTTGCGAGCACGTGAAACGAGGACTGCCACCAACTCGATGACTCCAGCTTTCGTCGACTGGTTTGACGCTGTAAGTGGTAACCAAGTCACCATGCATTGTCAAGCCAGCGGATCGTCGAGTGCATCGAGTCCGAGCGCGTCGATCGGCTGCGACAACACGTCCTCTGCCGTCTGCGGATCACGCGGCGGTGGCGGCGATCCCGACGCAGGGCGCACGATGAGCTGGTTCGTGCGCACGGCGGCGATTTCAACGGCCTGACCCTTGTCGATGGGCATGCCGGTACTGACAGCGTTGTATGTGATGCCATCGATCTCGATGGCGCCGGATGGCAGCATGGTCGTTCTGGCCACACCGTGACGCCCCACCAGGGTTCTGAGTTCGAGCGTCGAGTCGGGAAGGATGTCTTCGTCGCACTCGGGGGATTCGCCCAGGATCATTCTTCCCATCGGCGTGCTGGGCCAGAGCTTTACGAGCGTGTAGATTGCCGCGGGGACAACCACCGTTGCCAGCACCAGATTGATCGCGCCCGACTTCATGCCTCCCAAGAAACCAACCACCAAGGAGGCAACCAGCGCGATCGCCGCCAGGAATCCGAGGACTCCTCCCGAAGGGATGAAGGCCTCGAGCAGTATCAGCAGCAAGGCCAGCGCCAGTAGCAGGATGGCCCATACAAGCGGTGTCATCGGTGATCCTGTCTAAATTCCCTGAGTCTCAATCGGTTTCACATAAACGTGATTCCCGCGAACCTTCAAAACGCGTATCCGCGTCCCCGCGGGAATCACGTCTCCGTCACTAATCACATCGACCAGATCGTCGCCAAACCGGGCCTTTCCCGAAGGAGTCAATTGAGTAATCGTCTGGCCGCTTTTTCCGGCCAGGTATTCGTAGTGGGTCAGTGCTTCACGCTGCTGCATTTCGTCCAGTTCTTCGTCTTGCGGCGGCGCCAAGAGCAGTCGATTCAATAACGGAGCGTCGGGCAAGAAGCGGCGAATCAGATACAGCGATACAAGCACTCCCGCGCCCGCTCCGGTCAACGTCAACAAGGACATTGGGAACTGTTCGAGTTGATACGCGTTCCGCGGAATGACAAACGTCTGGCTGGCCAGCACAATCGAGACAATGATCAGCAGTCCGCCGCCAATGCCGAAGACACCCACACCCGGAATCACAAACACCTCCAGGATCAGGGCGATCGTTCCGGCAACGAACAGCAGAACCTCCAGCCATCCCGCCGTGCCGTGTAAATACTGACTCCAGAAGAACAGCACGAAACAAAGAGCCGATATGAAGCCAGCGACACTCAAACCGGGCTGGGACAATTCGATCATCAGCATCGTACCGGCGAAGAACAGCAGCGTCCCCGACCACGCGGCGAGCCCTTCGATGAACTGATGTGCCCAATTCGGTTGAATGCGTTCCGGCGGCACGTCCAGCTGATAAAGTGTCTGGAATTCCCGCAGGTCACTCGCCAGAAAACTTGCCAGTTGAATTTCTTCCGCCTGCCGTCCGCGAATTCCCGTAGTTGTATCGAGCACTCCTTGCGAAGTCCACAATTCGGGACTTGCCAACGAGTCAACTTCCTCGCGATTCAAATAGCGGATTTCCCCCGTGCCTTCACGGCGGAATTTTTCCACGACGAATTCGGTATCGACCAGAGCCATCATGAGCGACCAGCCACGTTGCTTTTGTTGCGCGATCGCTTGAATCGGCTGCCTTAAATCTTGTCGTGTCCGGCTGGTCAACATTTGCTCTCCCGTTCCGCCGATGACCGCCGAGTCGCTCATAACAATCTGGTCGCAAGCCAAGGCGATCAAGGCCGCGTCGCTGCGGGCCTTATCGTTGACGAACGCGACCGTGCGTACCCGCGCGGGGTCCAAGCTGGCCAGGAAACTGGCCAATTGGACACTGGCTTCCGGATCGCCGCCGGCGCTGTTCAGATGGACCACCAGCAGGTTCGCTTCGGCGGAACGGAAGCGGGCTTCCAGACTCCGTTGAATCCAGCCCGCAAGTTTGCTGTTCACCGGTCCATCCAGGTCGACCTGGACGGCCGCCCACTCGCCGCCCAAAGACGGGTCGGCTACCAGGCTCGTCACCGGAACCTTCAAGGCCGCCGCCAGCTCCTGTCGGTTGCCGGCCAAGAGACCGGCAATGCCGTATTCCAATCGCAGGTCGGAGCCGGTGAACTTGCCCAGATCGCCGACGGCCACCAGCGTGTTCATGGAAACAATGGTATGAGTCTTTTCGAATTCGGCGAGTTCGCTGGCGAGGACAAACTGGGTGCCGGCGGTCGTTTCCACTTCCAAGACTTCCGCGTCCCGGTCCAGCATGCCGATCGCTACGGCTACCGGGATGGTCCGCCGCTGGTTGGCGATCTCGCGATAACTTTGCCGCATCGTTTCGTCGATCGCCGCTTCGTCCATGCCGGCCGCGCCCAACTCGGCCGCCGGATGGATGATCAACTCTTCACATGCCAGTACCGGCAAGACGGCATGACCGAAGACAGATGTTGAAACATAGGCGACCGTCCGGACGCGTCGCAAGGGCGCGCTGTTCAGATAACGTGCCAGCGACAGCGCGCGTTCGAACTGGCTCCCTTCCCCCGTCGCACCCGGCGACTGAAATTCAAAAACAAGAATGGGGCGCCCTTGATCCGCCGGCAGTTCCTCGAGTAGCTGGTCGACGGCGCGTTTCAAATTCGTGTCGACGTTGCCGGCAATCGGTAACGGAACGGTCACGATCCTGACCGGAGGCGACGGTGCCGCGGGAACATCGGCTACCGGCGAACTACCCGTGTCCGGTGTTTCTCCCGCGGCCAGCAGCAGGCACAGACCAACGGCGCACATTGCCAAACCGGCCGTGCGTTGAATGGAACGCGTGATACGACTTTGATGCTGCAGTTGACGCGACGTGGACATGGTGGCACTACCCATTCGGGAATTCGTCCGAGAACCGCCGTTCTTGAGGAAAACGGTACGACTTGTGAAGCAATGGGCCATGTCCTGAACGACTCCCAAAGACGGCTTGGGCGCGCGATGTCCTGGAAAGATTATAGGACCGAGACCTGACAAGGCAAAGTGAAATCCCCGCTCGATTACAATCTAATCTGTTCCCTGCCAATAGTTTACGCCGGGGTTGGTTGCGAAAGGGGAGCGGCGACCATCGTTTCGGCCGGTATTCCAGAACGAATTAAATAGGACGATGGCACGGAACATCGATCGAAGGAGGTGCACGCGAAGACGCGAAAAGCTGGCTTGAAGAATCCGGCCTACGCCGGGCGCGTGCGACGCGCGCGTAGCCGCCGAGGACTTGCCGCCCCGAACTGATGCGCCGCCGTTTTCAAGGGAATTGGTGGCGCCGCGACTGGCGATCTTTCGACAGCCGGCAGGTGCGACCAGATTTCCGCATCGGAAGATTCATGATGTCCGGCCAGACGCCGTGCCAGCAGGACAAGCAGTAGGACGTCGGCCGCACAGTAGCGCACGAGGTGAGTACGGGCGTCGTGATTTTGGCTGTACCGCCAGGAATTCCAAAGGCGGACGGCCAGCGCGCCATCGGCGGCGGAGAGGTCGGACGGTCGCGCGATGCCCAGCTGTTGGGAAATGCGCTTCAGGCTCCCTGACATGGCGCGATGATGGCAAATCCAGCGAAGATCGATGTGCGGGCAGGGCAGGTTTGGAATGTGAAACGTGTCGAGCACTCGTGGCACGTCGAACGAACTCCCGTTAAACGAAGCAAGCAAGGTGACATCATCGAGCAGTTCCAGAAAGGCGTCCAGATTGTCGTGTTCGACAAACGTATGCAAGCGCCCGCGGTGCCAGCAGACGATCACCGTTATGGCAGCATCGTGTTCCAGTCCGGTTGTCTCGATATCGAAGAACGAGGTCTGATCCAGATAGTGCGACAAGATACGCCACTTATCACGCGGCGCGAAACACTCGGCAAAATACATGATGTTGTCCGTTGCGAGAGCCGTTTGGCAGCGTCGACATTCATCGACCAGCGGTCCGCGATACCCGACCGGAATCCGGTTTTCATCGGCCAGCACGTCCAGCCAGGTGCGCACGCCAAGCAATTCCAGCTCGGTCAATCGTTTTGGGCCAATCCCAGGGCAATGAAGCAAGGCGCCGGTAATCAATGGATTCTCGCTCGCTTCTGTTTCAGAATCTCACCGGCCTTGCCGAGCCGCTGTTTGAGCCGTTCCAAATCCAGGTCTGGTTCCGGCGGCACAACCGGCGTGGCGGCCGATAACTCGTGATAGGCGATGTCAGGGGGCACGATCTTTCCGGTAAGCAGCGAAGTGATCAGGCTGCGCGTGCAGGCGACAGCGGCATTCGATTCCAGCAGCAGACTTTCCAGTTCTTCATCCACGATCCCTGGCGGAACGGCCGTTACACACGAAGGACAGCCCGCTTTGCAGGAGCACTCGTCAATGATCGCCTGGCACAGCTGCAAAGCGTCTCGGATAATCTCGAAAATCTTTTCTGCATAACCGACGCCGCCTTCAATCGTGTCGTACAGGTACAGCGCGCTTTGCCACTCTCCACTGCTGAGTTCGGTCAGTGAAACATCGGTTTCGATGTTCTGCTGGTCTCCGAGACACAAGCTTGGCGCCGTCCGCTGCAGGATGTAGCTGAGCCCGTGCAGGGCCGCCCCGGTATGCCGCTTGTCGATCCCGGCGACTTCATCTCGCCAGGCGGCTGACGGAAGAAGGCTGAAACCGGTGGTATCGTAGATGAATGGATCGAGTGTGATCGGTCCGTAGCCGATGTTCTCCAGCGTGCGTTCGCGGATCTTCTTGTAAAGCTTGGGCTGCCGATTGACGTTGATGTAGCCGAAGTCCAGATCGGCCTGATTCAACGTGGCCCGATCGAGCGACTCGGTCAACGTCACCCGACTTTCCCAGACCGCCTCGGTATAGTAATCGACGTCGACGCGTTCGACGCGGCACAGCTTCTTTTCCAGATCCAGGTCCATGGACATGTAGCGCTGGCCCAGATGCTGGTAGATGGCGTCCTTGTACAGCGTGCCGCGCGCGCCGATGGGATCCAGTTCGCCGATCACTTCCGTACCGCAATAGATCTCGATATTGTAGTCGGTCATGCCGCGCAAGTTGACTCCTTTGGCCGGGTAATCGCGCAGTGCATAACGGTAGTTGCCGTGATATTCGGCCAGGCTGCCGTCTTCTTTAAGGATCTCCATCGCGGCGGGATATGCCGGTTCCGCAAAATGGGATTCGTCTTCGCGCAGCGGATGTTCGTGGGCCGCACAGGGCAGGTGTTGCAACAGGATGTAGGGATTGTCCGCGTTCAGCCAGGCGCGTTCGATCGGCGCGGAAGATACGAATTCGGGGTGATGCACAAAATACTGATCGATCGGTGTATCGCGCGCGATGTACACAATCGCCGCTCGTTCGCCGCGGCGGCCGACGCGACCTGCCTGCTGCCAGAAACTGGCCATGGAACCCGGATAGCCGCTGAGGATGCAAAGGTCGAGATCGCCGATATCGATCCCCAGTTCCAACGCGTTCGTACTGATGATCGTGTTCACACGACCCGCCGACAGGTCTCGTTCCAGCTGCCGGCGTTCATTGGGCAGCAGGCCTCCGCGGTACGGCTTCACTTTCTGCCGCAGCCTGGGATGGCCGTCGGTCACGCTGCGATAAAGTCGTTCCACCTGCTGCCGCGCTCGACAAAAACAGATCGTCCGGACGCCGCGCTGCGTCGCTTCGCGGATCAGCGGAACACTCACCGAACCAGGCCCCTTGCGGTACATGGCGTGTCCGTGACTTTGCACAACTGGTGGATTAATGAAATAGAGATCGCGGCGAGGCCGCGGCGCGCCGTCCCGTGTGATCACGTGGAAGGGCCGCTGAAACAACGCCTCGACATGTTCCGTCGGGTTGCCAATGGTCGCCGAGGAACAGACAAAGGTCGGGCGACTGCCGTGCATGGCGCAGATTCGCAAGAGACGCCTCATGACATTGGCCACATGAGATCCAAAGGCGCCTCGATAAGTGTGCACTTCGTCGATCACGATGTAGCGCAGTCGTGAGAGAAACGTCCGCCAGCGGCGATTGTGATTCGGCAGAATGCCGGAATGCAGCATGTCCGGATTGGTGATCATGAAATCCGCGTGCGATTGAATCCGCGTGCGCTCTTCGCGCGGAGTGTCGCCGTCAAACGTTCCCAATCGCACGTCCGCTCCGCTGGCTTGCAGCAGTTTGCCGAGCGTGCCCTCCTGATCGCGCGACAAGGCCTTCGTGGGATACAGCAAGAGCACGCCAAACGGAGCATCCTCTTGCAGGTATTGATGAAGGATCGGCAGCAGGAACGAAAGGGTCTTGCCGCTGGCAGTGCGCGAGACCAGGACCGTGTCCTGACCCTGACGGATCGCGTCAAAGGCTTCGCGCTGATGCGCATACAGTCGCGTCAGGCCGTCGCTCCGCAATGCGTCCGCCAGGCGTCCGTCAAGGTCGGGCGGCAAGTCCTCGAACTCGCCGGGAGTCGGCTGCAGGGTTTCTCGCGCGGCGATCTGCTGCGAAAAACGACTTTCCATAAAGGTAACGAAGGACTCGATTCCCATTGCCATGTCCCATCCATGCGGCCGTTGCGAAACTGTTCATGCGTTCACGCAAGATACCATGTGTGCGCAGGATTTCAAACCGGAATCGGACGTGAAGGCGGTGGATTTGTGGTGCGAAGATCTGCGGCAATCAAACCAGTTTGGTGACGCCGGGGACGGCGACGGCCGGAGTCGGAATCGGTCCCCAAGCATACCTTTCCGGGCTCAGGTCCTCTTGTGAATTCAAGGCGGCTTCCCAGGTGACCTGCTGTCCCGTGTAGGTGGCCATGCGTCCCATGATGGCCAGCAGCGTGCTCTGGGCCATGTAATCGCCGTTGTTGATCGGTTTGCCGCTGCGGATGCTGGCAAACAATTCGTCGTGCTCGGTCTGATAAAAAGGATTGTCCTCACCTTCATAGACCCATTTCGATTGACCGTTGGTGATTGTCAGCCCGTTGCGGCGTTCGGAAATCAACGCACGACCGCGAGAACCGGTGACGGTGGCGTTCAGCAGGTTCTTGCAACCCGGCATCTGTCGCGTGTTGCTGTAGAGCTTCGTGCCGTTTGCGTATTCATAAACGACGCTGTGATGATCGAAGATGTTTCCATATTCAGCGCCCGTGCGCACTTGCCGGCCGCCGATCCCAATGGCGCTCACCGGATACTGATTCTGCATCACCCAGGCACAGACGTCCAGGAAATGCACGTGCTGTTCGACATTGAAGTCGCCGGACAACCAGGTGAAGTAGTACCAGTTTCGCATTTGCCAGTGCATGTCGGTCCAGTCGTCCTGGCGGGGTTTCACCCAGATCCCTCCGCGATAGTCGTTGGCTTGCAGTGTGTGCACGTCGCCCAGCTGCCCATCATGGATGCGGCGCACGGTCTCCTGAAAACCGTAGGAATAGCGCAGGCAAAGACCGGAGACGATCGAAAGCTGTTTCTTTTTGGCCGCTTCGCAGGTCTTGATGACATCACGGACTCCCGGCGCGTCGACGGCGACCGGTTTTTCGGCGAAGACGTGAACGCCGGCATCCACGGCCGCTTTCAGATGCATTGGTCGAAAATGGGGCGGCGTCGCCAGCAGCACCACATCCACGCCACTTTCCAGTACCTGCTTGTAGGCGTCGAAACCAACAAACTGCCGCTCGGACGGGACATCCAGCTTTCCCGCGATGCCTTCGAGTGCTGCCAGGTTCCGCAGACTCATCTGCAACCGGTCTTCAAAAACGTCGCCCATGGCCACCAGTTTGACATGCGGATCGGCCGACAAGGCCTGGCTGGCGGCGCCCGTGCCGCGTCCTCCACAACCGATCAATCCGACGCGCAGGATATCGGAGCCGGCGGCGTGAACGTGCAGCGACGACTGCAATCCCGCAGTCGTGGCGGCCAACGCGGACGTCTTCAGGAACGTGCGACGGGATGAGGGCGTCATGGCAATCTCCAGTTTAGGCGTGATTCAAGATTAACTACAACAGTTGGCTGGTATTCTGCCAATGATTGAACAGGAGCCGACAGAGAATCTTCTCTATTATCTCGGCTGCCTCCTGTTCCATCAATCATGTCTCGAATACCTAATCCTGAATCAAAACAACTCGACTCGGAACTCGGACCGCTCGCTCCAGCATGTCCTCGCGTGATGTAATATGCAGCTTGGGGCGCAGGCGATTTTCGTAATCAAAGGTATGGCGTGTCGTTCCCACTCCCAGGTAGTGCCGGTGCAAGGTTCCGTCCGGCGGTGGTTCCAGCTGGACGGAAACCGCTGTGTCCAAAGCATCGGTATGGTGGATCTCCGTGACGACAACCCGCAGGCCATTTTGCTTGTAGGGCTGAGGTTCCACGCGAAATTCGACGCCACGGAGCCCGGGTACAGTCAAGGTCTTTTCTTCCGCCGAGTTCACCACATGGGTCAGTCCTGGACGGACGTCTGCCGTCTGAAACCATACGGAAATCGCGGCCTTCGTCGCTAACTGCGGCCACTTTTGCGCGGTCCATTGAAAGACGGGAACGGGGCGCGAGGAAACGAAATCGCGATCATAGAAAACATACTTGTCGCCGAGCGGAGTTTCGGTTCGCGTGAGTGGCTGGATTTCCGCCCAGACGTGCCGGGGTCGAGGCGTGAATCGCAGGGGATCTCGATTTTTGATGTAGAGGAAGAACGTCACGTCGTCGTCCGAACGATGGGGCAAGAGCGCTTGCGCGGTGAACTGTTCGGAAGTTCGCGGGTCCGTGACCACGACGGGATCGCCGCGAACGTCGTCCGACGAATCGACCTGAATGGGCCGGTAGTCCAAATAGAGCAGCCGATTGTGCTGCGGATCGTAACGCAGCGATAACGCCTCGCCTCCTTCCAGCAACACGTTCGCTTGAGGCGGCGGCGATCCGGCGTGCACCTGAATGCGAAACGGAGTCGCGGTACTGGCGAGTCCCGAAACGCGCCAGGTCTTTTCCAATTCCAACCAGTCGTCCTTCGCCGGAACGACTTCATCAGTGCCGTGAACGGAAAATTTGGCGAGGTTCAAGGCGTCGTAAAGCCCGCGAATCAGCGACTCCGTGCTGAACGCATCGTGATAGCGGCCCCCCGTACCGGCCGCCAGGTCTATCAACTCTTTGATCTTGGCATCTTTCGGAACCCTCGTGCCGATCACCGTATCCTTCATCATATCGAGTCCGATAATATCGATTTGCACTTCCCGATTGACCGGTTGCTGGAGCGCGTCCAGGACCTGCTGCACTGACGTTGCTTTGGAAGCGTCCAAACAGCTGCTTTGATTATTTAGTCCATCCGTAATCACGACGATATGCTTCGAACCGGGCAGCACAAACTGGCCGGGACCGAGTGATTGCTTGAGCGCCAGGTACAGCGGCGTCTGGCCCCAGGGTTTCAGCATCGTCAATTTTCCCGCAATCGCCTCGAACTGCTGCCGCTTCAACGGCGCCAGCGGCACGATGTCTTCGACGTCCAGATCGGGATCGATCCCGGAAAGCTGCGGATCCACAAACACCACGTTCTCGCAATCGCGGACATACTTCGCCCGACGCCCGTAAGCTCGCAAGCCGACATGGTACTTGCCGCTTTCCGTCAAAGTTTGCAGAGCTTCGCGAAGCGCCCGCTGGGCGACAACGAAACGCTGCCGGGCCGGCCCCTCGGCATCGGCCTTATCCATCGGTTCGTTCATCGTGTTCGAGCAGTCGAAAATGAACATGACGTAGCCCGTCTGTCCAGCCTCGCCGTGCACCGTGACCGTCGCCGCATCGTGTTTCGGTTGACCTACGGTCACGTCATAAACCAGTCGCGGCCGCCGCACCGGAAACGGATTCTCATACAAGTGCCCACGAAACAAGGCCGTGGCGATCAATTCCGTCGAGTCGCTTGCTGTTGTCAACGTTTCCGAGGGAAGTCGCTGTGCGAAGTTCAACTTGCCCGAGCCATCCAACGGGAAACCTTGCCGGTGTACGGGATCGCGTTCGTTTTCGGGAATGATTTTCACATCGTGTTGCTTGTGGTCGCGAACAAACAATGCCGCGTTGCCGCTGGCGATAGCGGGCGACCACGACAGGCGAACCTGGTGCTGCACGGTTTGCTGCTGGTCTTCACCCAAGGATCGAATACTGTCCGCGGCAATCTGAACGGACCGAGCAGCCTGATTCCGAGCAGCCAATTGCTTGTACAAATCCTGGCCGTCGTAGCGGAGCGTCTTGGGCAGTTCGCACAGCGTCCGGGCCGCGTTCAAATACGAGTTCGCTACGACGGCGAAATACGGTTCGCCCGGTGCCTGCTGGCCGTTGCCGTAGAAGTCGTCCAGCGCGCGGCGCGCCTGCCAGAGTAGATGAAAATGCCGGTCAACCGCTTCCAGGCGACGCGCCGGGTCCTTGGCTGCATCTTCCCACGGACGACGGCCCAGGAACGGGGCTGCCGCGCGCGACAGCCGATCGGCTTCAGCCAGGCCACGGCGGCTGTGAACCGGTGATTCGGAAGCGTTCTCAAGCAGATCGGTGCTGGTCGCCTCGAGTTTGTCACAACGCACGGCGACGTTTCGCAACAACTGCCGGATCAGCTCGCCTTGCCTCGCAAAGCGTTCCGCGGGATCCTCGATTCGTTCCGCTGCTTCGATTTCGTTTTGCCGCTTGTCCTGGAGCAGCGTGAAGTGCGCGTCGTCCAGGATCGCCAAGGCCGGGTGCCGACGAAAGGTATCAAGCCGCTCCAGCAAGGGATTCGCTGTCTCGCTAACTTCCACGTCGTCACCCGAACCAGCGGCCGTTACCCGCTGGATCAGTTCGCCTTTTGTGAACAGAATCTCATCGTGGCGATTTAACAGGTCGTCGCGATCGGAATAGTCGAGCAGCGGCGTCTGCAACACGCTGGCAATCATCCGCAATGTCGGCTTGTCGCTGCTCTGCTTGTCGTACAGCGAACGACTGAAACGCCGATGCGCGGCGGTGAGTCGGTCTAGTGTCGTCTTCACCTCCGTCGCTGTTGAACGATCGACAGCGGTGACCCTGTCCAAACCGCCACTCAGTTCGCCGGCCCGAGAAATCAACTGCTGCAGACTTGCCGTCAAGGCGGGAATGTCCTGATTCAAGTCATCCCGTTCGCCAAAGCGGCCGTGTTCGAGCAACCACTGCGCGAGATGCGGCAAATCGTTCCAGGCACGGTCCCGGGCGGCAAACGCGTCGGCAACAAGAGTGGTTGTCGACATGAAACGCGTATAGGAATCGTTCGCATCGGCCGCGGCAAGGCCAGCCAGGATCTGCGACGCGCGATAGAGCGAAGGCGGCTCGCCAATAAAAACCAGATCTTCCGCCTGCCGGCGGCGGTTGTCGGCCAGGTTCAAGGGCTGCTCGACCCAATGATACGCGCGCAAGTCGGCCGGCGCGGCGGCTCGCTCGGCAAGGACACGGACACGAACAAGCTGCTGGACGGTTTCCGCAAGCGGCGGTGACCAATTGTCGTTCTGGTCTCGCGCCGCGCAGTCCTGCAACAGGTGTGTTAAGTGCAATTCGACCGCGTTCGGTGTCGTGCCGCGGGGCGGTTCACTTGCACTGGCGACGAAGTCGAGGACACGACGCAGGCGTTTTGGAGACGCGGTGGACTGCTGCAGCCAGCGCAGGCCAAACTCCGCCGCCTGGGCATAGGTAAGCGCAGGCGGCACGGATGCATCTTCTGCGTCCGGCCGCGCGCCGGTCTCCAGCCAAGCCTGGAAATAGGCTTCGTCCAGAGAACGCGGCGATTCAAATTGTTTTGCCAGCGGCACACTAAACAAGGTAGTGGGCGTCGGGGGGATGTCCCGCAGCGTCGCAATCCAATGCTGCACGTCGCTGGCCAGCGACGTGAACTCCGACTTGTAAGCACGACCGGACAGCGACAATTGCTCCAGGCGAAGTAAGGAAGACTGAATCTGAGCGAGTCCGAATGGATCACGGCGGACCGCTTCTCTGGCTTGGGTTGCTTCGTGAAAGTCCCGCCACAGTTCACGGATGCGGCGACGATTGTCGGCGACCTCCAATTTACGCTGATCCAACTCGGCTTGAGTCGGCAGCGACACGTCGACGGTCCCGGCATAAACCACCGGAAAATCCTGGTCGTCCGAAATGTCAGGTATCAGTCGCGGTGTCTGACGGGCGGCGCGATTATTGGTCACCCATTGAGAAACATGGTTGAGAACGTACCGGTGTAGATCCTTGAGTGAGATGACACCTTGCCCGCCGCTCGCTTCGCCTCCCAGTCCGGCTCGAACAAAAAAGCCAAATACGGAATGGCCCAGTTCCGGAGCGGGCCAGCCGATCTGACCCGGGGCGGTCGAATTCAGGATGAAAACGTTGGTTGTTTGCGAGGATTCGAGCGCCGCCGGCAACCGTTCTGCAAAGCTGTTGTAAAGCAGTCCCACGCTCCAGTTCGACTCGATACGGTTGCAGTCGAGGATCAAAACGGTTTTCGAATCCGGATGAGCGCCGAGTCGGCGCAGGACTTTACTCATCGGAATCCATGTGCTGGTATCGAGCGGGTCGCTATCACTCAACACCAAGCAGGCTCGCCCTTCTCCGTCGACCGCGCCGTGAGCGCTGATCGACACAATGCGCACATCGCTATTCGGGCCGCCAGGCTTCTGCGCTAAGCAAGTATCCAGATGGTTCCAGAACAGATCCGTCGTGACGCTACCCTCAAGGCTCTTGGGGCCGCGAATGTTGGCCTGGTTGACGACGGCCAGCGACTGGATGTCTTCGCTGGCAAAAGCATTCGGGGGTAGCGGACGAGCATAGCGCGGAAGAGCATTGCGCTGCAGCGGATGATCGTAGACGGTCACGGCGATCGCGATCACTGGGGTCTTGCGAGCCATCCAATAGACGAAGTAGACGAACAGACCCGTCAGACCGATCGCCGTTACCGCCACGGCGGCAAGTTTTATGCGGAAGTAGAAGACGGTCCCTTGCGATCCCGCACTGGCCGCCGGCTTTGCCCAACTGACCCCGCGTCGCGACGCGGAGCCGGCCCCGCCCCTGGCTGTCTGTGTCCTCTATCCCTGCTTCGACGATTCAGGCATGCTGCAACGTCCCTACATCGTGAGCATTCCCATACGACTGGCGTCGTACCGCGTCGACATGGTTTTGGTCTCGAATCGACGGTGCGCATAATATACCAAACATTTCAGCCAAGATAAGACATGACTGCTAGTTGGCGTAGCGGACCAGGATCAAGATCGCGCAGGGCTTGTTCTTCATTTCTTCCTGCTTGGCGATTTCGATGGGGACTTCCGCGTGTCGCGGCGGGGTGGGGCGGGCTTCCTGGGCAGGCAAAGAACTGTAGGAGAGCAATGCCAGCGACCCGAGGTTACGAATGAGCTGCGATTGCAGGATCTCGTCCACAACCAGCCGCCGCGCCAGGGACGTGATCGGACCTGGATTGTCCTCCGAACGTGGGACCGCGGCACCGGCGATGTCGGTCATTTTGGCGGCGTGCATCTGCTGGAACATCGTGTATTCGTCGGGAACAATGGCCAGATCAAAACGCACTCGCTTGATGCGATGGTCACCTCGCCAGAATTGCCGGATAACCGCATCCGCCTGACCACACGTGGTTTCCACGTAAGTCAATTGGACCGATTCACCGTCCAGCGGTTCTTTTTCCTCGGCGTTGTTCTTCTTCAACATGCGATGCGACAGGATCGATTCACCCAGTTCCTCGTCCACGTCGATGTCGTTCGCGAAGGCGACGCCGTGATTGGTCAGCGCACGCTGAACGATTTCGTCCTTAACGGCTTCCGGAGCAACAATCAGCTCGACCATCAATGCCATGAACTCGCGCTTGGCAAAGGCCGGGTTGAGACTCACGAACTGCGTTTCCGTCCCGTCGATTTCCGGCGTTTCAAGCGGATCCGGCGACTGAGGCAGCGCCTTTTCGCCAGGCGTGTTCTCCGCGACCGCCGACTCGCCCGGCACATTTGGACCGGGAGCAACGTCGTGCGGCGTGGCATCGGCAGGCGGTTGCGCCAAGTCATCGGCCGACCGGGAGGCCAGGTGGAACATCAGCGCCACCACGGCCGCCACGGTGACGATCAGCGACACCGCGCCCACAACCAGGCGGCGGGGATGTGTTTCCGGTGTGGTTGCCGCGGGTCGCGGTGCGGAGAGAGTCGCGACTGGCGGAGTCCCGGCGGATTCTTCGATCAACGCCACGATTCGATCATGAAAACCGTCGCCTATCTTGTACGACGGCAGCAACTGCAAGTTACCGCGGATCGCCAGGAGTTCATCGCACAACTGGCGACATTCGTCACTGCCGGAAAGTAACTGTTCCACACGAGCTTGCTCATCAGCGGAAACTTCGCCATCTATGTAGGCGCTAATGAGTTCGTAGGTGTAATCATCGATGTTAGACATGGTAAGTGTTACAGCTAAATGTGTCGTGCCGGGCGATCGATCCATCGCCGATTGGGTTCAGTAAACTGTCCCTTCTCTCAATAGTTCTCTTCTTGCAGGTCCTTATTCAGTTCTTCCTTCAGTTGCAATCTTGCCCGATGCAACCGGCTTCTTACCGTTCCTACTGGAACGGTCAGCATTTCGGCAATCGTCTCGTAACAACATCCTTCCATTTCGCGGAGGACCAGAATGGTACGGTGCTCCTCGCTTAACTGGTCTAACGCGTTGTGGATACGCTGCACATCTTCCTGGCGACTGAGACGCTCACCGGGCCCGTCGCTCTTGTCCGTCGGTTCGTTTCCTGTGACCTCCCGCGATTGCTCGACCGAATACTCGACTCGTTTCCGCCGTCTGCGGCTGATGGCCACGTTAAAGGCGATTCGATAGAGCCACGTGTAAAAGGCGCTGGTTCGTTGGAATTTGTCCAGTTTAACGTAAGCCTGCACGAAGGCGTCCTGCACCACATCCTCGGCGTCGTCCCGACAGCCGGTGGCATGGATTACCGCGTTGTACAGGCGGTCCTGGTACTTCAAGACCAGCCTGCCATACGCCTTCGTATCGCCGGCAAGGGTATCGTCAATTAACTGGGAATCTTCCTGCACGACCCCTCCGACGTGGTTTGACGCGTGCTCTACGGGGAAAGTTCCACGCGAAGAAAGGTAATTTGACAGACAAATCGGCCAAAATATGCCCTTTTTCCTGCCCCGCAGAAATCTCCCCACAGTCGTGACCGATGTGGCGCGGAACCCTCGACAAGGCCCGAAAACGATGGCACATTCCCTATCTTTATGGAGCGCAACACCAATGTCAAACCCTTGGCGTTTCGCAACTTGCGAAAAAGAGAAATTCCACGTTTTTCCCGATTCCGGCCACCCAGCCCCGCGCTCCGTTCTTGGTACTCCAGGCGCTAACCTACTAAATCGCATATTTTAGATAGTTTACATCTGGAATAGATCGCTTGTCGTAATTACAGTCGGAGTCAGATTCGTGAACATGATTGTTCGCGTTCTGCGACATGCATGTCAGCGAATCGACACAAAGACAAGGTTGGTTAACACGGGGCCAACCGCAGTCGAGGAACAGGGAACGGCGAGCGCCGCTGGCGATGGACATGTTTCGCGGTCCTCCCCGCAATGAAACGTTCGACCGGCGGGATGCAGGTGAGAAAGCGACGACACGAGATGAATGCGAGTGACACAGAAGCAGTTGCAGGATCCAACGTGGCGAGCGCCTGGTACCCGCTGCTGCTGGCGGGCTTCCCGATTCTCGGGCTCTATGCCGTGAACTACCAAGAGGTGAGTGGTACGGACGTGGCGAGTGTGCTGGCAACCTGTTTCGCGACAACGGCCGTGGTCCTGTTACTGTTCCGTTTCGTCTACGGGTGCTTCGATCGCGCCGCCATTGGAGCGAGCTGGTGTATCTTGCTCATCTTTTCGTACGGCCCGGTTTATTCGCTCAACAACATTCTAGCCGCCGCGAATGCTTCGTTCTTCTTGCGCGACCGCTGGCTGTTGCCGATCTATAACATCCTGCTCTTGCTGGGACTGTGGATTCTTTTTCGTTGGCGTTTCGAGACGCGCGGCACGACGCGGATCCTCCGCACATTTGCGGTAGTGACGTTCGCGGTGTCGCTGCTGTTGCTGCTGCGCGCCGCCTTGGAGACGCCCAAGACTCCGCGACACGGGACGATCGCGGCCGTCTCGGCGGTGAATCCCAAAGGCGAGGCCTTGAAGCGAGACATCTATTATCTGGTCTTCGATCGCTACGCCGACAACGCAACGTTGCGGCGGGAATTCCAATTTGACAACGCCGACTTCACACACGCCTTGCGGGAACGCGGGTTTCACCTGGCCGAGCAGAGTTACGCCAATTATCCGAAGACCGAGATCTCCATGGCCTCGGCGTTGAACATGAACTATCACGGCGACACGATCGCGCAATTACCGCACTACCGCGACCTGCTGGAACAGCATCAGGTCGGCCGCGTGTTCACCGCCATGGGTTATCGTTACTATCATCTCGGTTGTCCGCTGGATGGGTTACGGGACAACCCGCAAGCGGCGAGCAACTATCGGTTTTCGCGGATGCCGACTGAATTCGCCGAAATGCTGTTCCGGATGACGAGTTTCTATCCGTACTTTCCGTCGACAGATGTCCGCACACAGTCGATACAGAAATTCGATGCGCTGCCCCAGATCGCCGCGCAGCGCGGCGTCCCCAAGTTCGTCTACGCGCACTTTCTCTTGCCTCACAACCCCTGGAAGTTCAATCGAGACGGTTCGCTCGTGACGCCTGCCGTGGCGGCGAGTCGCACCGAGGCGGAAAACTATATCCATCAGCTGGTGTACACCAACACGCGTGTCCTGGAGACGATCGACAACATCCTGGCTCGTTCTGAAACGCCTCCGGTGATCATTCTCCAAGCGGACGAAGGTCCTGAGCTTCGCTATGAGGGAGATCAAACGAAGCCGGAGATCACCAAGATTCGCAAGCGTGTGGGCATTCTATCCGCCTTCTACCTGCCGGGTCGCCAGTCCGACGAACCGTTGCCGGCCGGCATTGGCCCGGTGAATACGTTCCGGCTGGTGTTGCAGCAGTACTACGATCCGCAGATGACCCTGCTCCCTGAAAAGAGCTTCTACTGGGACCCGGCGACGTCGCTGGGCAAGCCGGTCTGGAGTCGCACTTCCCGGTTCATTGACGTCACAGCGCGCATTCAGAGATCCGAGAACACCACTCGCATCGCCACCAAGTGACACAGCCGGTCGCAGCGTGCGGGGAATCGCGCCGGGTGGATTTTCCGAGCAGGTTCTGGTGGGCTGCGCATACCGTCAGGGCAGTTCGAACGGTTTGAATTCGATAAACCAATCTCGATCAAAACCATTCCCGCAAAATCACCCCGACCAACGTGAACTGTCGCACGTCGGTATCAAGCTGGCGCGGACACCTGCACCACGGGTTTACCGAGGACATCCAGGCGTGGTTCGATGCCGAGACCGGGGGAGGTGGAAGCGGACAGGCGGCCGTTGGCGCGCTGCGGCGCTCCCTCGGCGGTGCTCACCGTCACGTAACTGTTGAAGTCGGTTGACGTGAAAAGGTTTTCGACAGGCGTACTGTGAGCCAGGTGGGCGATCGCGGCCGTGGTGATGTCGCCGCCCCAACTGTCTTCGATGGTCATGCCGAGACCGAGGGAGACGCAGAGGTCGCGGGCCTGTCTGGCCTTGGTCAGGCCGCCAAACTTGCTGATCTTGATATTGACCACGTCCATCGCCAAATCCGCTCGGCCGCGCAGCAGCACTTCCATGCCGTCGATACATTCGTCCATGACAAACGGATGGTCCGTATTGCGGCGAACCGACAGGCACTCTTCGTAACTGAGACACGGCTGTTCGATATACACGTCAACATTGCGCACGCCGCGCACGACACGCATGGCTTCGTGCATCAGCCAGCCCGTATTGGCGTCGGCAACGAGTTTGTCGCCGGGTTGCAGCGCGGCCGACACGGCGTGAATCCGTTCGATGTCGGTGTTGGGATCGCCGCCCACTTTAAGCTGAAAGCGACGATATCCCTGTTCGCGATAGCCGGCAACCATGCTGGCCATCTGTTCCGGAGACTCCTGCGAAATCGCGCGATACAGTACAAAGTCGTCTCCAAAACGTCCCCCGAGCAAGATGCAGACAGGTTGCCCACTGACCTTGCCCAGGATGTCCCAACAAGCGATGTCGATACCGCTCTTCACATAAGGATGTCCCTTCAAGGCGGCGTCCATGCGCTGGTTCAGCTTCCCCAGCTCGCGCGGGTCGAACCCGATCAAGTGGGGCGCCAGTTCTTCGATCCCCGTGCGAACGCCTTTCGCGTAGGCGGGTAGGTAAAACGGGCCGAGCGGACAGACTTCCCCGTAGCCGGTGACGCCTTCGTCGGTTTCCACGCAAACAATCGTACTGTCAAAAACGGTTACCGATTTCCCACCAGACCATTTGTAGCTCCCTTCATGGAGCGGGAGATCGACCTGGTAAGCAGCGATTTTTGTGATTTTCATAGCGACGATTATAGCGATTTGTTTTTCAGCAGCGAGGGCGCCGGTGGGCCTGGGCCTTGATCAAAATCACCGGGCACCCTGTCGCCGCGCGAAGGGCCCGCGTAAACTCATCTCATGAACCGGCTCGTGGAACTGGCGTTGGTCTTCCTGAAACAAGGCACCATCGGATTTGGCGGCCCCGCCGCCCATATTGCGATGATGGAAGACGAACTGGTGACCCGCCGCGAGTGGCTCAGCCGTCAGGAATTCCTGGACCTGGTTGGGGCAACGAATCTGATCCCGGGTCCAAACTCCACCGAAATCGCCATCCATATTGGCCGGCATCGCGCCGGGTGGCTCGGCCTGCTGGTGGCGGGGATTTCTTTCATCGTGCCGGCGGTCTTGATCACAACCCTGTTCGCCTACATCTATGTCGAGTTTGGCAGCCTGCCGCAGATGGCGCCGGCCATGGAAGGTATCAAGCCGGCGGTTCTGGCCATCATACTTTCCGCGGGGTGGAAACTCGGCAAACAAGCCTTGAAAGACGCGGCCGCCTGGCTCATCGCAGGCACCGCACTGACCGCTTCGCTGTTCGGCGCCGATGTCGTCTGGACGCTGTTGGTGGTTAGTCTGGTCGGCACGATCGTGCTGGGCTGGCGGAGCAGACCGAAACCCGTACCGCCCGCGGGCCCCGCCGCCATCCCGCTCGGCATGCAAGCCGCGACAACGACCGCCGTCAGCGCTTCCGCGGCCGGGGCCGTTTCGTACTGGCAGCTGGGCCTGGTATTCTTGAAAATCGGCGCTGTTCTTTACGGTTCCGGATACGTGCTGATCGCGTACCTGGAAGGCGAGTTCGTGGCGAACCGCGGGTGGCTCACCAACGAACAGGTGTTTGACGCGATCGCCATCGGGCAGTTCACACCCGGACCGATCCTTTCCACGGCCACCTTCATTGGATACGTCATGATGTCCGACGCCGGGCCGCGGGCCGGCCTCGCGGGCGCGGCAATCGCCACCGCGGGAATCTTCCTGCCCTCCTTCTTCTTTGTCGCGATCACCGGACCGATCATTCCGAAACTTCGTCAACACCGGATAACCGGCTGCTTCCTGGATGCCGTCAACGCCGCTTCGCTCGGGCTGATGGCCGCGGTGATCGCGAAGCTGACACTGGCTGTCTTTCTGGAAAGCGTCGATCCGCTGTACCTGCGCTGGTCGAGCGTCGGGAGTTTTGCGATCGCGGCCATGGCGGTCCTGCGCTGGAAAGTGAGCGCGGTCTGGATTGTCCTGACCGGGGCATTGGCGGGGTATGGCTTGTCGTTCATCATGTAGCGATGCCCAAGTTTGAACATTTGCGCCACAAACAACCGACTCGCTTGTCAAAGCCCCGGCCATTGATCGTGGCCTGCGCGCCGATGCGGAGCAACGTGAACCTGTCTCGTATTGTTCGGACCGCCGCGTGCTGCGGCGTGACTCGCATCATCGCTTGCGGTAAACCCAAACTCGACCCCAAGATCGCCCGGGACGGAGTGGCCGAAATCACGCTGGAAGTTCGCCGCTCCCTGCCCCCGGTTCTCGCCAAACTGAAGTCGGAAGGCTATGCCATCGTCGGACTGGAACAGACGACTCAGGCGGAGAACCTGCATACGTTCCGGTTTGAAGAGCAAACCGTGCTGGTCATCGGAAACGAACGCCTGGGGCTGGAACAAGCGGTACTCGATACGCTGGACCGCGTGGTCGAGATTCCGGTATATGGAATGCCTTTCAGCTATAACGTTGCCACGGCAACGTCGATGGCCCTCTATGAATACTGCCGCCAGTTTCCCGGCAGTCCGCAGTAACGGTTCAATACCTAGGCAAGCAACAGCTGACAATCTGCCCGTAGTCCCGCGGCTCCGCCCGCGGGGACCTGCGAACTACCCGTAGTCCCGCG
>CALBSZ010000381.1 GCA_937967665.1 uncultured Planctomycetaceae bacterium | reverse complement strand
ATTGGAGCGATCAGCGCCGCTTCAGTCTCTCTCCGTGTTCTCTGAGTTCTCTGTGCGCCCAAAGTTGGGGACACAGCACTTAAGCAGCTATGACATGATACCCGGATGTGTGGGATTCTGAAGCGACGCGTTGACCTCAGGACTAATCGACGCACGAAGCGGTGTTTGCCTCGTCCAATTCGGGAATTCATACGAGAACTCAGGGGTTTACGCGCAGCTTGGGGGGCAATGGGGATGGATTACAGGAAAGGCAGAATGGTGCTGCTGACCGGCCACCAAGCAGTGCTTAGAAACCGTTGCGCGGTTAGCAATTCGAGCCTTGCGGGAAAACAGGAGCGACACCTGGATTCGACCGTGCAACTTCTCTCAAACGCCGCTTAGCAATTCGCGCGCTTCCTTGGTCAGATGGAAGCTGCGTTTCAAAACCAGACTGCGCGTACCGTCAACAGAGGCTGGTCGGCCTGCAACCGTGCGAAACAGACGGCCGAAGTTCTGGACTAAGCCAAACCATGCTTGCGGTTGTAAGTTCAACCGTTTGAAAACGGGTGGCAAGTCACTTGGCGTTACGCCGCGCTTGCCGGTGTGGATTTGGCGAGCCGTACAGTCGAGCAACTGCACGTACTCCGACACGGTCATCGCGAGAAACCCGCGATCACTGCAACGTTGACGGTGTTGGTGCGCGTCGGGCGACGAAGGAACGCCGGACAGCGTCAACGGTGTCAAAAACTGATCAGCGGAAGTGCGGTCTGTTGCGTTTGGCTCCAGAGGGTAAAACGGATTTGCCATTTGAACGTCCATGGAAGCCGAAACGGTCCCGCTTTATCAGGCTGGTTCTTGCTGGGTGGCGCAGTGGAAGGCCCCCAAGCCCCAGACGAGGTCGATGGCGCGAATGCCGACGATCTCGCGGTCGGGAAAGCAGTCGGCCAGCGTGGCCATGGCGGTGGCGTCGTGAGGGTCGTCGAACAAGGGGACAATGACCACTCCGTTAGCGACGTAATAGTTGCAATAGCTGGCCGGCAGACGCTGGCCGTCCTGGAACAGCGGCGATGGAATGGGTAGTGGCCGCAGCTGCAACGGCGCGCCATTTTGATCGACGGCGTCGTTCAACTGCGCTCGCAGGCGGGCCAACGACGCGAAGTTCGGGTCGGTGGCATCTTCGCACGCGGCATACAACACGGTGTGGGGATTTGCAAACCGAGCCAATTGGTCGATATGACCGTCGGTATCATCGCCCACCAGGTCGATATTGTGAAGCCAGATGACGTGGTCGATGCTTAAGTTGTCGCGGAACACCGCCTCCGCGGCGGCGGGCGTCAAAGAGGCGTTGCGATTGGTATTGAGCACGCACGCGTCGTTCACGAGCATACTGCCGCGCCCATTGCCTTCGATACTGCCACCTTCCAGCACGACGTTCAGCGCAAACCGGCGGCGTCCGGTTTGTTCGGCGATCCGGGCGGGGACGGCGTTGTCCTGGTCGTAGGGCGGATACTTGCCTCCCCACGCGTTGTACTGCCAGTCCAGCAGGGCCGGCGGCTGAGCGCCTGCCGACAGGAAAGTAGGACCGTGATCGCGGATCCAGCAGTCGTTGGTAGGAATATCCCACAGCTGGACGTTGGGAAGCTGGTCCACGTACTGCCGTGCTTGTTGCATCACGGCCGCGCCGCCTGCCAAGACGTTGACGGTTTCGAATCGCGCCAGCGTGCGGACAAATTCGGCGAACACGGGAGGCACAGGGGCGAATTTTCCCGGCCAGGTCTCCAGGTTGTGCGGCCACGCCAGCCAGGTTGCCACGTGCGGCTCCCATTCGGCGGGCCAGCGGTAACCGAGTTCGCGCGGCTTCATTCTGTGTTGTCCCGATAGCGTTTGGTGAGGTCGCCGTAGGCGTCGATGCGGCGATCGCGAAGAAACGGCCAGTGCGTCCGAGCCACGTCGATTGTTGAAAAATCACATTCGACGATTAGCGTCTCTTCCGCGTCGTGGGCGGCCCGGCCGAGCACATTCCCGTAGGGATCGACGACGAACGACGCGCCCCAGAATTCAATTCCCTCCTCGATCCCAACGCGGTTCGTGGCCGCCACGAAGACGCCGTTGGCAATGGCGTGGCTGCGAATCATCGTCTCCCACGCCGACCATTGACTGGGTCCGTATTGCTGTTTTTCTTCATGGAGCCACCCGATGGCGGTCGGATAGACGATGATTTCCGCGCCCGACAGGGCCGTTAGCCTGGCGGCTTCCGGATACCATTGATCCCAGCAGACGCAGGTCCCGACTTTCCCGCGTTGTGTCTCGATGCTGCGGAACCCCGTATCGCCGGGCGTGAAATAGAACTTTTCATAATACGACGGGTCATCAGGAATGTGCATTTTTCGGTACATCCCCGCCGTCGATCCGTCTACATCGAAGATAACCGCCGTATTGTGGTAAAGCCCGGGCGCCCGTCGCTCGAATAGCGAACTCACAATCACCACGTGATGCTCGCGTGCCGCCTGCGACAACGCTTCCGTCGTCGGACCGGGAATCGGTTCCGCCAGTGCAAAGCGGGCATGTTCTTCACTTTGGCAGGGATACAATCCGGCGAACAACTCTTGCAGGCAGATAATCCCTGCTCCCTGTTCGGCGGCGTCGGCGATGCGGCTGATGGCCTTGGCAACGTTGCGCTGCGGATTCTCCGTACACGACATCTGCACCAGGGCGACGTTGGTTTTCGTGGTTTTCACAATCGAGGTCTCAAGGCGAGTTTGGAAATCGTTGGCACTGTCGAACCGGCGGGGCTTGAGCAAGAATTCTGCACGAACTTGAATATGCTAGTTCGAACCGAGGTGGCGTTGTCCAGTTAGCGACATGGCTGGCGTCTGGTAGGATCATTGTAAACCTTTTCACTTCGTTCGGTAGCTGTGGTAAGTCGAGGCAGGTGTGGTTATGACTGCGGGGTTATTCATTACAGGGTCCGATACCGACGTCGGCAAGACGTACGTGACGGCGTTGATTGCCAAAACGCTACGTTCGCAGCGTCGACGCGTTGGCGTTTACAAACCGGTGGCCAGCGGCTGCACGGATTTACATCATTCCGATGCCGGGCAGTTATGGGAGGCCGCGGGACGACCGCTCACGCTTGAAGAAGTCTGCCCGCAATGGTTCGGGCAACCGCTGGCGCCGCACCTGGCCGCCGCGGCGGAGGGGCAGCGCGTGAATCCGAAGCTGCTCCGCTCCGGGCTCGACGTCTGGAAGTATGCCAGTGACTTTGTGCTGGTCGAAGGCGCGGGAGGACTCATGTCCCCGATTGACGACGACGAATTGGTGGCACAGCTGGCCGCCGACATCGCCTATCCGCTGATCGTGGTCGTGCCCAATCGGGTTGGCGTGATCAATCAGACCTTGCAGACGCTCATCACGGCCGTGACGTTTTGCGAAGGGCTCGATGTCGCCGGCGTTATCCTGAATGATACCTGCGATGACGCAGTGGCCGACGATCCCAGCCGGACGTCGAATCTGGAGGAACTAAAGAAATGGTGTGTGGCACCGGTCATCGCCCACGTCCACTACGGCGACAAGCAGTTCACTACCGATATCGACTGGCTGGCGCTAGCCAATTGCGGATAGTCCATCGCGCGCGGCGAGTGACTTTTTGCGACGTGCCTTATAGCGCTTTGCCGCGCACCTCAAAAGTGGTCGAAGGCCGACGCTGGCCGATGCGCCGCGCGTGCCACCACCACGCACCGGCTTGCACGAATTCCAGGAAATCGTGTCCCGGGCTGACTCCCGTCAATTGAATGTCGAACGTCCTGCAAAATGCCACGCGCCGGTCATCGAGGCTGCCGAAGTAGAATTCGCGATTCCGCGCGTTCTGGTCGCCGATCGAGCAATCCACGGGAATCCATTCGCCCGTCGGCAACAGGAATTCAGCCCACACGTGCCAGCCGTTGGTTTGGTTCGCCCAGACACCGACAGCCGGTCGAGCGGGAACGCCCGCCGCGCGGCAATAGGCCACGAACAAGGCCGAGTAATCTCCGCACTCGCCGTGCCCGTTCTTCAAGCAGTATTCCGCGCCGCCGAAGCCGTCGATCAACTGGTAAGTCGTCCGTTGCAACACCTCGTCGTAGGCCCGTCGGGCGATCTTCACTGGCGACGCGTCCAACTCTTTCGCCGCCTTGGCCCACGCGGTGATTTCGGGGAGATGCAGTTCGATCTTCTTCTCGGGCCTGGTGTAGGTTTTGTAGAGATCGTTCTTCGTGTATTCGCGTGCGGCGTATTCCGACAATGCTCGACGATCGGCGTGCACCGCGCGCGTGGTTAGCTCGTACCGGACCAGAAATGACAGCTTCTTGTTGTGCCCAGGGAGACGTTCGGACTGGTACAACTTCGCCACGCCGGTGGTTGCCGTGGCATCCCGCCAGACGTGCGTCTCGGGCGATGTCGTCAGCTTACCGACTTCCTGTCCGTGATCGCTTTGTGGCACCGGCAGCCAGATCTCGACGGACGACAGATCGGCATCGCCGTTGGAAAAGACGGCTTCGTGTTCGATGCGATACGTCTTCGCCGGTCCGTACCGCAGCAGTTGCGCCTCCGCCGTTGTCGTGAACAGCACAAGTAGGGCGTTCGTAATGACTGATCTCACGACATTGTCCGCCTTGATGGGCAGTGACGAAGTTGGACCGCGAAAGGGGGACTGCCCCCGCGTCGCTACTGACAACCCTACGCCCATTGTACTCATCTTAATCAAGTATACCTTCAAGCACACCCATTGCGGGCGGCGACGATGGCGGCGAGCTTCGCTTCGGCAATCCGCGCGGAGGCGATGGGATTGTCCGCGAAGGTGGCAAAGCCGCAATCGGGTGTCAGCACGAGCCGATCGGCGCCGAACAGATTGATGGCCCGCGAAATGCGATCGCAGATCTCAGGCACCGGTTCGACCGCGTCCAGCTTCTGGTTGACGACGCCAATCCCGATGCGGCGGTCGGAGGGGAGCGTCGACAAGACTTCTAATTCTCCCGCCCGCGGAGTACAGGCTTCCAGGAAGTAGCCGCCCACGTGTAATTCGCTGAGCAGCGACACGAGCGGGCGATAGTCGCCAGCCAGGGCCACGGCTTCGTTGCGGGTCCAGTTGCCCCGGCAGATGTGGATGGCCGTTCGTTCACGCGGGGCGCCTTCCACGGCTCGGTTGATCAGTTCCGCGGCAAAGGCGAGTTCTGCTTGGGGCGAACGTTTTTCGCTGAGCGCGCCGCACATGAAACTGCGGCCTCCCTGCGGCGCCCCGAAGACAACTTCGGTCAGTACCGGTTCGTCGAATTGAACCACGGCTGCTCCCGCGGCCAGCAGGTGGAACAATTCCGCTCGTAAGACCGCCACGACATCGTCGGCCAACGCTTCTCGCGATTCGTACGCTCGATCCGAAACGCACTCGAGCCACATCGTCCGCGTCAGCAGATAGGGGCCCGGCAGCGCGACCTTGACCGGTTGATCGGTTAACGTGCGCGTGAATTCCAATTCGTGCACTGCCAGCGGGCGACTACGGCCAAGTTTGCCGAACACCGCCGGGTGTCGGACTTCCCCTGCGGGAACGTCCAGCGCCCGCAGTTCCGACTCGAATTTGACGGGGTCGTCGACGTACGGCAGCAGGTCCGTGATCGGAATCAATTGACAGTTGTCGAGCAGCCCGCCAACAAAACTCGCATAGCTGTCCCGCCGCTGCTCGCCGTCGGTGATTCCATCCACGCCCGCCCGCTGCTGGGCCTGGACGCACAGCCGAACTGCGTCGTCCGCCGTTTCTTGAAAGGCTTCTTCGGCGATTTGTCCGGAGACATGAGCGTGAATCGCTTCGAGCATCCAGCGCGGCCGCGGCCAACTGCCGATTCCTGTCACGGCCAGCGGCGGCAATGCCGGAGCAGGGATCGGTTCGGGCAGCGACGATGCCTTGACGCCGGGGACAGGAGTCGATGTTGTTGTCGTCGTTATCGGCGGGGGCGCCTCGGCTTTCGTCGCGCTAGCGCTGCCTCCCTTGCGGACCAGGAAACTCCATTTGTCCTTGGCACGCACAACCGACAGCAATTCGTTCTGCGTCATGCGGCACCAGGCCGGCAGGTCCTCGGCGACAGTCGGCTCGGTCGATTGGATTTCCAACAGGCCACCACCCGGCAACGGGTCGATATGCCGGCGAATCAGCAGCAGCAGGCCGTTGCCGCAATCCAGCGGACCGCCGTCAAACGTCACATCGGGCGTTTCCTGATGTGCAGAGTCATAGTTCATGTCGAAATGGCCCCAGTCTTGACCGATGATTCAAGAACCGTTTCCCTGCGTGAGCAACCTGCGCCGTGATCGCGTCGAGTTACCCTCCCATCCTGGGAGGGTCGGGAGGAACGAGCGGAGGGCTTGTCTTGAATTCGAGTCCATGAACACAACAATGCCAACCTTTTGTCTGAATCGGTCCTAGAAGGACACGCACGGTGCCCCGTCGGACAGGAATTCAACCAGCTTGGCACCGCCGACCACGGTCACGCCGGCGACGAGCGCCTGATCGTCCAGCTGCCGGCGCTTGAAACATGGCGAACACGCGTAGATCTTGCCGCCGCTGGCCGCAAAGTTGCTCATCAATTCGCTCAGCGGTGCAAAGCCCTCTTCGTGAATGTCGTCGGCGTAACCCTGCTGCGTGAGGCGGACGCCTTCGTTGGTGAGGAAGACAAGGGTCTCTTTTTCCGAGCCGAGCGCGGCGTTGGCGATAACAAACGCGACGGTCGCTTTGTCCGTATTGTCTTTCGCACAGCTCAAGGTGACGCAGAATTTTCCGGGCATCGTTAATCCTTTCTTTGGATCCAGTAGTGAGGATGATGTTGTGCCAAGAGCGAATGTCCCGTCATACGGCACCAGGCCGGAATATCCTCGGCGGCGCCGGAATCGCGGGCGGTGAGTTTGAGACGGGTTCCCGGTGGCAGCGCATTCAGGCGACCGCGGAGCGCGAGCACCAGGTCGCCGCAAGACATGTCACCGGCATCCCATGTTTCGGCCGCGAGTTCGATGACGTCTGCCGCTTCTAACACGTTCACCGTTGGCTCCACGTCGTTGAGCGTTTCGCCTGAGTCCGCTTCCGACCACAGGCATCCGGGTAAGGCGTCACGGGCAAAACCTTCGTGCGTGCATTCGCGGCTCCAGACTTCACCATAACAGTGGCGTTGACGGAAATGGGCCAGCAGATGGTCCCGCAGCTGACTCGACGCCCGCCCCATTCCTTCGGCAAGGCAGTTCAAGCAGTGCGGTTTGTTGCTCAGTCCCAGGGCGACGGAGAAGAGAATTTCGTGACCGCAGATGCCGCGCCGGCATACACGGCACGGCTGCCGCCGTACTGCGTCCACTTTCGCTTGCAACTGCGAGATGATTCTCTCGTCCGTTGTTTCCATCTCTTGGACCACCTTCCAATCACCGTCCGGATTATACCGACTATTAGTGCGAGTCGCACGGACGTGTAGCGTCTCCGGTGCTGCAAATCACCGTGTCAATTGGCGAAAAAACGGCTACACTTACGCGAAACGCGCTGTAGTCAGGCGAGTTTAGTCCATCAACGCCAGATTCCGTCGTCATACACGCTCGAAGCGCCAGCGAGTGGGTAACTTACGACCGGATCCATTTGCTCGCGCTGCGTGCTTGTATGGTGGCGGCTTGCCGCCACTTGGAGCTGTCCAGTTAGCTGTCGGGTGTGATGACTTCGCCGCTGGCCGGCGTTTCCGCGGCTGACCACGCGGGATCTGAAACCGTATCCATCACGGCCCGCACCGAACCGTCTGCCAACGCCATGTGAATGACATTCGTGGAGAGACTCTGTGACTTCAGCGGGTGTGCATTTGTCGGCTTCACTCCGAATTCGGGCTTGAGCATGCAGCGGCAGAGCCATGGTTCACTGCCGGTCCACGCGGTGGGGACGGGTCCCCCACGATTCACGAAGCCGCTGCGCGCCCAGTAGGCGTTGGCATAAAGATGGTTCGATGGCATGGTGACCGAGTAATCGTAAGGTCGTGTGGGCGGATAGACCCCGTAGCCCCAGAGGTTGGCTCCGTTGGACGGTGATCCGGCGGGGCGCGACGAAACCGCGTACTTCTCATTGAACAGGATCGTATGGGACAGTCCGTCCTGGATGTCGGCGAAATTCGCGCCGTCGTCGCCAAAGACCTGCCAATTCGCCGAATAACTGCTCAAGCCCCAAGTCGAGTTGTTCGCGTCGGCCCACGGTGGCACGTCGGTCGTCAACTCGTAAGTCCCGACGCCATAGGATATGTCCGCGGGCGCCCTCAAGGTTGCCACGGGGTGTGACCGCGAGGCGTCGGGGCCAAGCTCGTACAGCGACGACTCTTCCATAAACGGCAGCATGTGAAAGAACACCGTACCCAGCGGCGGCCTATCCGTACTTGCGGGATTGCTGCCGTAAATCGGGGGCGTGACCTTGTTGGCGTCATGAATCGTATGAATGGCCACCGCCAGTTGCCGCAGGTTGTTTTTGGACTGTGTGCGGCGCGCGGAGTCGCGCGCCATCTGTACCGCCGGCAGCAGCAAGGCAACCAGAATGCCGATAATCGCGATAACCACCAACAACTCGACCAACGTGAATCCGGATCGAACGCTCTTTCGAACGACCATCGTTATTCTCCTTGTGACATCTGAGGACATCGTTCAGGGCAATAGCCACCTGCAACCGTCACGACATTGGGTCTCGGGCAATCACCAGACGATCCTCTTTATTTACCATTTCGTAAGTCACGCGCACCTGTTCGGGCTGTCGCGTGCCGTGTTTGAGCACCAGGTCCACCGCGCAGCGCGGAGTACCATCGGTCTCGAAATACGTTTGATGAATCGTGTATTCGACGAGTGTCACCGAGCGGTTCCAATCGTCATCAAAGAACTCGATGGCTTCGGTTCCGGCCAACAGCGAATCGGGTTTGTCGCCCCGCTGCCAGGCGTCCAGGGCCGTTTCGACGGCGTGTTGCGAATCGTCGAGCAGTTTCTGCTTGGCGCCGCCACAGCCGCAGCTGAAGAGGGCCAGCAGTAGCAGGAACAGAGCCCCGTTCCGAGCAGCGCGGCGCCATGAACAACACATCTTCGATTACTCCACCCATCGCGTTTTCTGGATCAGGATTTCCGGCCGCGCAGAAGGGACCGGAGTGGACGCATCCCGCAAGACATCTTCAAGCTCGCTCAGCGCAAGAAGAATCGCGGTAACTGTCGTCGGGCACGCCGACAACCAAATCAGGACACTCAGCCAAAGCCCGACGAATATCGGGAATGGCAAGCTCCAGGAGTAAGAGGGAGTGTCATGGGGTGGGACTCGCACAACGCGGTAGGTCGGTCCTCATTTTATATGCTGGAAGGGTACTGTCAACGGGCAACTCGCACCGTTCGCAGCGATGGTGCGGACCACTTTGTGAAACGGTGGTCCCCACCGTTGTTCCTCGCGATTCGCTGCAAAACAGTTGGGACAGCTGTTTTCCAGTGCGAGCAGCGATGGTGCCACGAAAAAAGCCCTAAACCGACAAGGAATAGGGCTTTCTGGAAGTGGTCAGGGGCGGGGTCGAACCGCCGACACCAGGATTTTCAGTCCTGTGCTCTACCAACTGAGCTACCTGACCACGTGAGCGTAAGCAGCAAATGGTACGTCCTTGTTCGGAGTCTGTCAATTCGGCAACGCGGGGACTGGATCCAGCCCGGATCCAGCGGGTCGCAAAGGCGGCAACTTAGCTGCTGCAAAGGACTTCCGGTTGATCGATTGCTTGACATCTGCATTTCGGACCGCTAGGATCAAAGGAGTCTATTCGACTGGCGCAGGATTCTCCACGCGTGGTATCGTCTTGCTGAGATAATTGGCTCGGCTGCGATGATCCCAAGAGCACAATAAGACCGGTTGGCAACTCATGCGGTCGCTTTGTCTAGCGCCGCCTAATGGACTCGAAAAAAGGGAAACGGGAATGAGCTTGGTTTGCAAACGGCTTTACTGCGACTTCGTTGTTGTGACGCTTGTTATCGTGGTGCTCGCGAGTCGTTCGGCCTACGGGTATCATCCGAAGAGTCCCGAAGTGAAAAAACTGGTCGATTCGGGGCTCGCATATCTGGCACACAGTGCTGCCGGCGAACCGCGGCTGGGAGGGAAGTGCATCATTGCGCTGGCGGCCTTGAAGGCGGCCGATACTTATGATCGCGATCCCTTTGCGAATCCGTTGTTGCAGCACGCGTTGGACGCCTGCCGGGACGCATGCAAAAGGGACATTTCGGAACTGGGAGGCAACCCCAGCCATGCGACCATTTACAACGCCGCCGTTGCTTTGATTTTTTTGTGTGAAGTCGACCCAATTGAGTACCGTCCGGAAATCGACAAACTGCTGGCCTTCCTGCTGAAGGTGCAGAAACCGCATGGCGGCTGGGGCTATGAGCACGAGCAGGACGGTGATAATTCTCAGACGCAGTATGGCGTGCTGGCGATCTGGTCGGCCTGGCGGGCACAAATCCCGGTGCCGACCGAAGCGGCTGAACGGGCGATCAATTACCTTATTCGAGTTCAGGACCCCCGCGGCGGCTGGGCCTACAAAGGCAGGATCGGAAACACGCGCGTGCCGCAGGGAGAACTGACACTGTCGTTAAGCGCGGCCGGTTTGAGTAGCATCTATATCGCTTCCGACATGCTGGGTTTCACTCAAAAGAAGCAGGCGAATGATCCGGATGTTCCGGCCGCGCTGCAGATTGTCGAAAAGAAACAAGACAAGGACGGCCCGCGAACGGATAAGGTCAATCCAGGCGCGCTCTCCCAGACCATGGGACTGGGCAATGCCTGGTTCGCCCGAAACTTCTCGCCTGATTCGAAACGCTGGCGTTACTATTACCTTTACGGCTACGAACGCTATGAGAGCTTTCGCGAGTTGTCGGAAGGCCGGAAAGTGAAGGAGCCGGATTGGTACAACAAGGGGTATGCCTTCCTGAAGTCGTCGCAACAAGACGACGGTAGCTGGGTGAGTGAGTCGAAGCCGCAGGTCAGCACGGCGTTCGCGATCCTGTTTCTTGTCCGCAGTACGCAGAAAACGATTTCGAAGGTGGTCAATGAATCGGGATTGTTGACGGGCGGCAACGACTTGCCGAAGGATGTCACCAACGTCCAGGTCGGTCCGGACGGGCAGATCAAGAAGCCTGCGACCTATTCGAAACTGGACGACATCCTGGATCTGGCCCTGCAGGACGGTAACGAGGACCTGGTTTTGCCGGACAAGATTGAACTGGATGCCAACGTGCTGGTTCGCGACAAGCAGAAGGAAATGTTGCGGAAGATGATTTCCGATCCGGTGTTTGAGAAACGGCTGCTGGCTGTCCGCGGGCTCGCGGAGATCCGTGACTTCGACAACGTGCCGCAACTCATCTATGCCCTCTCGGATCCGGATTGGCGTATCGTCATGGAGGCTCGAGACGGTCTGCGGCGTATCAGCCGCAAGTACGAAGGCTTTGGTCTGCCGGACAAGCCGACGGAAGACCAACAGAAGCTGGCCAAACAGCGTTGGTCCGAGTGGTATTTGTCTCTGCGGCCGGACGGAGAATTATTGGACTGATCATGGCAACCACCTCCACGGAACTGCGTCCCGAGCAACGGGAAATCACCAACGTCATGCGTACGTCGTCTTACGACCGCGTTTCCAGCGGGATCGTGGCGGCGCTGATCATGATCGGTTTTTTTGTCACGCTGATGTTCCTGATCTGGCTGATGACCGTGCTGGTCTTCAAGCAAACCGCCGTGCCCGTGGAGTTGCTGAACTACGGTGGCGGTGTGGATACGCCGGAAGGCGTCGCCGAGGACCTGGAAGAACCGGGTATCGAGGAGTTGGCCGAGTTGGAGGAGCCGGCGCTGGCGGTTACGTTGGAGGCGGTTACCGACCTGGTTTCGTCGCAGATGGCAAGTCTCACTTCGATTGATTCGAGTGCGACGCAGACCGGCAAGGGTTCGGGACTCGGGGACGCTCGTGAGAAAGGGCCTGGCGGCGAAGGGGATCCGAATATTAAGCCGCCGTGGGAACGTTGGGAGATCCGCTACAACGCCACCAGCGTCGCGAGCTACGCCAAACAGTTGGACTTTTACAAGTTCGAATTCGGTGTGATTGGCGGTGGTTTCGAGCATATCGACTATGTTTTCAACCTGGCCAAGGCAAAACCCGACAAACGTAAGGGAAAGCGTGACGACGAAGAGCGCTGGTATTTCGTTTACAAGGAGGGACAGCTGGCGCAATTCGATCGTCAGATTGCCGCCAAAGCCGGAGTGCCCACCACTCGCCGTCACGTACTGCAGTTTGTCAATAAGGATACGGAAATGATGATGTTGCGGCTGGAAGTCGAAGCGGCCCAGAAGGAAGGTGTTACCAATCCTCGCGAATTTGACAAAACGGTTTTTGAATCGCAGCCCGATGGAAGTGGTTTTAAGTTCGTGGTGGTTGAACAAGAGTTTCGGAAGGCGCCCTGAACGATAGGACTCGCCCGACCGTACGGGAAGGTCATATGTTTGCGCGGGACCGAGAGGAAATTCGGCGGCCCGCCGGTTAGAATAGATTGCAGAGTGTTTTTGTCGCAGGCACACGCGTTGTGCTGTCCGCCCGCAGGGTACGGCACGTAAGGTGTGCCTTTTGTATTTCTCCAAATCGAAATGACCATGATGGAAGCATTTGAATTGTTTAGCTTGCTGGCCCAAGACGCGTCTGGTGCCGAGAAGATTTTTAACCTGGTCGCCAACCTCGTCTATTTCGCATTGGCCGCGATCGCCCTGTGGGGAGCGTTTTGCGTTGTCATGGTGTGGATGCGCGTCGGCAAGAAGCGGTTCCGCAACGAAGAGCAGCAGGACGAATTCCTGGAAGCCATGCGGGAACCGCTGATGAAGGGGGATTTCGACGCCGCCGTCCAGCTTTGCGACGGCGACTCGCGCGCCATGCCTCAGTTGGCTCATATGGCCATCGAGAACCGCGGCATCGGATACAACAAGGTGCGCCTGCTGATGATCGACCGCTTTCAGCGCGATGTGCTGTCCGATCTCGAGCACTGGCTCAGCTGGGTGAATACCGTCATCAAGAGCGCTCCGATGGTGGGACTCTTCGGGACGGTGCTGGGGATGATGGGCGCGTTCGAACAGCTGGCCACCGCGGACACGGTGGAACCGGCGGCCATGGCCAAGAACATTTCGGTGGCGCTGGTCACCACGGCGTGTGGCCTGGCGATCGCGATTCCGCTGATCCTGGCCGTAGCCAGCGTGGGTATTCGCATCCGCAAGATGGAAGACCTGGTCGGCGCGGGGCTGACGCACTTCCTGGATATTTTCAAAGAGGCGATGGGCCGACAGAAGTAGGCCGAGCTGCGGTGAAACAAAGGCCTGTCGCGGCAACTTGATCGATTGCGTGGACGCACACGACATGACTGACGATCGCTGGACAAATATTGACGACGACGATGACATCCCGGAGGACGATTCCCCGGTGATGCTGGCGAAGAAGGACTATGCCGATACGGAGATGGACATTACTCCCATGATCGACATTACCTTCCTGCTGCTGATCTTCTTTCTGGTCGCCTCCAAGATGCAGGAGAGTGCCGATGTGGACCTGCCCAATGCCGACTACGGCATGGCGGTGCCCGAACAGGTTTCCGTGGTCGTAATCGTCAAGAACCTGGGAGACAGCAAGTCGCAGGTCTGCAACGGGAAAGGCGATCCCTTTTCGGACGACCTGGAGGCGCAGGAAATCGAAGTGGCGGATTACGTCGCCCGGGAACTCGAAGCCAACCAGGACCTGCTGCATGTGATGTTAAAAGGAGAAAAGGGAGTCAAACACGGCGAAATCGCGCGCGTCGCCGAAGCCATGTCGACAGGGATCAGGCAGGCGTCGAAGGATGAGGAAATCACGACCATCGACATCGCGGTGTTGGAGGAATAGGCGTGGAAGACACGGTTAATTTCAGCAAGGAGGGGCGCAAGTACGACGACACGGAAATGGACATGACGCCGATGGTCGACGTGACCTTCCTGTTGCTCATTTTCTTTATGGTCACGGCGGCGTTCACGCTGCAGAAGTCCATTCAAGTACCGGCTCCGCAGGAATCCGATCAGCCCAGCACGAATGTTCAGCAAAAGGATCCGGAAGAAGATCCTGACTACGTGACGGTCGAAGTGGACGCGTTCAACACGTTTCGGGTGATCACGAACGAATGGGAAGAGGAGGCGCCCAGCGTGGCGGAATTGCACGTGCAATTGCGCCGCGCCAAATCGGCTTCGCCGCCCCCGTCGAAATTGTTGATCAAGGCAAATACGGAAGCCTTGCACGAGAAGGTCGTGGCCGCGTTGGACGCGGGCACGGCGGTCGGAATGGAATCGGTACAACTGACAACGGTGGAAGACCAATAGGGAACGATAACTTTAGAGATGGCGTCGAGCCCGGCGTGCGTGCCTCGTAAGCACCCGCTGAAGACGAAAGGCGACGACGCAAGAGGACTTGTAAATGTCAGCGGTAGCGTTCTTGGACATTCTGGAACAGCAAGGTTTGCTGGAAGAAAAGGTGATCAAAAGCCTGCGTGAGCAGGTGGCGGCCGCGGCGCAGCCGATTCCGGCGGAGCGGATTGCGAAGGCTTTGATCGACAAAGGGCACCTGACCAAGTTTCAAGCCCAGAAGTTGCTGGCCGAGGTTCCCAGCACGCCTGGCAAGAGCAAGTCCGCGAAGAGCAAGCCCGCGAAGAGCAAGCCCGCGACGAAGCCGGCGCCGGAACCGCCTGAGGACGAACTCGCCTTGTCGCCGCTTGACGACGAAGATGAACTGGCCATGCTCGAGCCAGAGGATGCCGACGACCTGGCGAGCGAAACCGACTCGGCCGAACTGGCTCCCCTGGATGATGACCTGGGTTTGAGTCCGCTGGACGACGATCAGGAGCCTTCCCCTTTGGACGAAGAGAGCCTGGCCCCCCCGGACGATGACGCAGGCCTGACTCCGTTGGACGAGCTGTCACCGCTGGACGACGGCGGTCTCGCGCCGTTGGACGACTTAGGTTCGCTCGACGACGGCGGACTCGCGCCCTTGGGCGACCCGGCAGGACCGGAAGCGCTGGATGGCGGTCTGGAGTCCCTGGACGGCGGCGGACTCGATCCACTCAGCGCCGGCGACCCGATGCAGGATCCCATGGCCGCGGGCGCCGCCGAGGCGGCTCCGGCGGAGAAAAAGAAGAAGGGTTGGTTTGGCGGAAAGAAGGCCAAGCCGCAAGGATTCCAGCCCAAAGGAAAGAAGGAGGGCAGCCAGTGGGACACCCCGCTGATCCTGCTGGGCGGCGGCGGCATCGTCTTGCTGTTGATCATCGGCACTTACCTGTTTTTCGCGCTGACTCGCGGCAGCGCGTCCGAATACCTTGAACAGGCGGACGACGAGTACTTGGGCGGATCATATTCGCAGGCGGTAACGCGGTACACGGAGTACCTGGAACGGTATCCCGACGATCCGAAGGTCAGTTATGCGCGGGTGAAGCGGGGTCTGGCTATGATTCGCAAGGACGTGGCCGTGGAAAGTTTTGAACGGGCGTTGGCGACAACGAAGGAAGTCCTGGCCGAAATTCAAGTGGAAGAGGATTTCCCGTTGGCTCGCCCGGAACTGTCGACGCTCTTGCCTCAAATCGCCGAAGGCTTTTCTGAACCCGCCAAGACGGCCGGTTCCGTAGCCGAAGCGGAACAGCTGGTTGCGTTGGCGGAAGAGACGATGGATTTGATCAACGAACCGAACTACCTGCCGTCTTCGGAACGCAATAAAGAAGGTGTGGCCAAGAAGATCGACAAGGTGATCGAGGATATCAGCATTGCCAACCGTAACATCAATCGCGACAAGGAACTCGACCTGGCCGTGGCGAAGATCGGCGAACTGGTGGCGGCAGGCAAGACGGCCGAAGCGTATGCGGCGCGCCAGGAGTTGCTGAACAATTATCCGGCGCTGATTCGTGATCAGAAACTGATCGACGCGGTTCTGTCGATCTCGGAAAAGGAACGCGAGCTGGTCGTAGTCCGCGACGTGGAACTGCCAGCAACACAAGAAGACATTCCGCCGAAGTCGCAGTTTCGGGTTGTCGTGGGGAGTCTCAGCGGCGTGCCGGCCGAAGGCATCCAGAATCGCAGCGTCCATTTCCTGGCCAGCGGTGCCGTCTACGGCATCGACGCCAGCAAGGGGACGCTTCTGTGGCAGCGTTTCGTGGGCCACGAAACGACGTATCATCCCACCACGGTCAACAAGCAAGCGGGGGCGGACGTTATCCTGGTCGACGGGCGCCGCAACGATTTGTTGCGGGTAGCAGCGAATACCGGAGAACTGAAGTGGCGGTTGCCGATCGGCCGGCCGTTTAGCGACCCGATCGTCGCAAACAACGGGCGCATCTACGTGGCTACCGGAGAAGGGGACCTGGTTGAGGTGGACGGCGCCACAGGGTCTTCGCAGCGCACGGTTGAGTTCCCGCAGCCGCTCGTTGCGGGTCCGGGACTCGACGATAACCGGCCGCTGATGTACGTTGCCAGCGGCCATTCCAACGTCTACATCCTGTCCTCGGAATCCTTCGAGTGCCGGGAGGTTTATTATCTGGGACATGAGTTGGGGAGCATCGTTGTCCCGCCGCTCACCATCGCGGGCTACGTCTTGATTTTCGAAAACCCCGCGGATAACTATTGCAACGTGCACGTCTTTTCCACGAACAACAGTGGCCTGGAAATGAAGCGGGCGATGGATCCCATTCGTCTGCGCGGCGGCCGCGTGATGCGCCCGCCGATTGTGGACGGTCCACGTGTGGCCGTGGTCACGGATCGAGGGGAAATACATGTGTTCAATATGGATCAGGCGAATGTGGACGAACCGGTCTCGGACACGGTGGCACCGATGGTAGAAACGTACCAGGAACCGACGCTGAGCTTTGCCGCCGTCGATACCGGCCAGCTGTGGGTGGCCGATCGCGCTTTGCAGAAGTTCGAGATTCGCGCGTCGTTAAACAAGTTGGATCGCACGCAATCGAGTTACTCGGAAAAGACGACGTTTGCCGCGCCGCTGAACGTCATCAGCGGGATGCTGTACCACATGCGCCGCCATCCGAACGCGTCGGGACTGACCGTGCAGGCAGACACCGCTCGGGAAGGCCAGGAGAAATGGCGGCTGGACATTGCCGCTCCTCCTGCCTCGGTGATTGCGGAAGGGAACAATATTTTCATGCTCACTTCGCAAGGCGAGATGTTTGCGGTGACCCCCGAAGTGATTTCGCGGGGCTTTACCGAGACGCCCGCGACGTCGGCAGGATCGAGTTTTCGGGGCGAAGCCTTCACGCAGGCCGTCGACCTGGGCGATGGCAAGTCGGCTTACTTGAGCGAACGGAATCCTGCGCACGTCTTGCTTTGCGATCCGTCCGCGGGCGACAAGGCACTGACGCTAATGAACATGACACATCGCGGTAATGCCACGGCGGTGCCGACGCCGTTCAAGGGCGGTCTTTTGATCCCTGTCGACCGCGGCCAGGTGCTGCTGCTCCGCAATTCCTCGACCGCTGCGGATCTGATGAAGCCGTTTCAGCCGCCGCTCGAGCCGGGTCAGCGGGTGAACTGGCATCGTCCCGCCGTGGTGGCCAATGGTGAAGAATTCGTGATTGCCGACGACCGCAAGAAGCTGTACCGCATCGGGGCGGAAGCGGCGCCGCAACCGCATTTGAAGCAGCTGGTCAGCACGCAGGTTGATTTCGAGATCGTGTCGCCGCTGGCGGGGCTCGGCGACACCGTCTTTGCCGCGGTCCGCGTACAAGGGGCTGACAGCATGGTGACGTTTCAGGCGGGCGATTTGTCGCTGGGCAAGGAAATCGCGTTGAGTGGCCGCGTTACCTGGGGGCCCCAGCGAGTCGGCGACGGGGTGCTGGCGGCGAGTAGCGGGGATGGCCTGCTCTGTTTCGACGCCGCGGGGGAACTGGTCTGGAAGTCGCCGCTTGCTCACGGCCCGCTGGCCGGAGCTCCCACGCCCGTCGGCGAGGACTACGTGATGAGTTCGATGAGCGGCGTGACGTGGCGGGTGAACGGCAAGAACGGGATGCAAACCGACTCGTTCGATGTCGGCGAACCGCTCGGCGCCGGCCCGGTCCTGTACCGCGGCTCACGCCTGTTGCTGTCGGGAAACGACAGCACGCTGCACGTGATCCCGCTACTCAAGGGTGATTCCTAAGGCATGCGACAAGTGCGTTTTCATGGGTTGAACGTCACTTCGCGATTGTTGGTCGCGGTGCTATCGACGTGCGCGCTCGTCGCACAGGCCCAGGAAACGCCCCCACCGGAAAAGAAAGACGCTCCAGCGAAGGCCAATGTGCCGTTGGTCGAGCAGAAACCGTTCGACGTCGTGGTCATCACGGACAAGCCCAGTACCGACGAGGTCTTGATCAAATGCCTGCCGCTGGAAATGAAAGAGCGGCGGATGCCAACGAAGCTCGAAATCAAACCCGGTTCGAAACTAAAGCTGCGGCGATTCGAAGATCCGGAGAACGAGTACGAAATCGCCTGGCGCGACATCGTGCGAATCGAATTCTACGAGGATCAGGTACTGCGTGAAACCTACGACCTGACCGTGAAAGGAATGCGCGAGAAGGACCCTGCCAAGGCCGCGCGGATGCTGGACCAGGCCTACGCCTTTTTCGAATTTCTCCGCGACAATTATCCCGAGACCCGTAATCTGGAAGTGGCCTGGCAGTTTTACTTGTTCGCGAACGCCTCGTCGCTGTACCAGGCGGGACGCGATTACGAAGCCTTGGCGGTGGCCGAGGAACTGCACCACCGCAATCCCGCGTACCAGCCTCCGGGATCCTCGACGACCGTGACGACTGTGTTGAGCGCCATTGCCAATCGGCTCGTCAAAAAATACGCCGCTGCCGAAGACTATCGCAACGCCCAGCTGATTATCCGGCGACTGGATAAAGAGTACGGCACCGACGTCATTCCCTCGACCGTTACCTGGAAAAAACACCTGTCGGTCCTGGCCGCGGCCAAGCGTGACGAGACGCGGCGTTTGATCAACGCGGGAAAGGTGCGCGAGGCCCATGCGGTGAGCCGCGAAATGGCAAACATCTGGCCTGACGTGGAGGGAGGCCGCGAGCTGTTGGCCGAGGTGGCGGAGCGTTATCCGCTGGTCGTCGTCGGTGTCACGCAGCCGGCTTTGCGCGGCGACCCGCGCAGCTTGCACAACTGGGCCGAGCGTCGTGTGGGGCGGTTGTTGCAGCGGTCTTTGGTGGAATTGATTGGTCGCGGGACGGAGAGCGGCTTGTACGCCAGCCCCGTCGGTACCATCGAAACGACGATTGATCGCACGCAGATGATCATTCGCGTGCGCGACAAGAACGCGCCGGGGATTCCGGAAGTCTCCGGTTACGATGTCTCCCAGATCCTGCTCGACTACGGCAATCCCGCATCGCCGCATTATTTTCCGCCGTGGAGCAGTTTGATGTCCACCGTCAACGTTACCAACGTGATGCAGGTGGAGGTCAACTTGCGACGGCCGCACGTCTTGCCGGAAGCGCTGCTGCAGTTCCCGCTGGTCAGCGCCAACAGCACGCTGCGTGGGCCTTACCGGCTGGAGGTGAAGGAGGCGGAGAACTTACTGGCGCTGAATGACGGCGTCGCACGGCCCGGCGAGCGTCGGCCGGCGGAAATCGTGGAACGCGTCATTAACGATCCCGCGGACCCGCGCGCCGCCATTTCGGCGCTGCGCCGCGGTACCATCGATGTCATTGACCGTGTTTACCCGGGCGATATCAAGTCGCTACAGGAAGACAAGTCGATCGTCGTGGAACCGTATGCGTTTCCCGTTGTCCATATGCTCATTCCCGTCAGCGACAACAAGTTCCTCAAACGCGCCTCTTTCCGACGTGCCCTGGTTTATTCGATCAACCGGCAAAAGATATTGAATGAAGCCATCTTGCGCGGCAACGAGATTCCCGGCTGCCAGGTGGTCAGTGGGCCGTTTCCGATCGGGTCGAAGCGCAACGACCCGTTGTCGTACGCCTACGACGACCGCATCACGTTGCGCCCCTACGACCCCTGGCTCGGCGCGGTGCTGGCACAAGTGGCGCTGACCGAGTTGACGACGATGGCCGAAATGCAGAAGAAGGAAGCTCCCGAAGGACTGCCGAAACTGGTGATCGGCTATCCGCCGCACGAAACGACTCGGCTGGCCTGCACGTTATTGACGCAACAGCTGAAGCAGGTGGGCATCGAATGCACGTTGAAGCAGTTGCCGCCGGGCGAGACGCTCGATCTAAAGAACGAATGCGATTTGCTCTACGTTGAAATCGCCATGTGGGAGCCGCTTACCGACGCCAGCCGGCTGCTCGCCGCGTCCGGGCTCGTCCCCACCGCGAACCCGTACGTGGATCAGGCCATTCGGCATATCGATACGGCCATCAACTGGTCCACCGCCAGCCAGCGCCTGCGTGACCTGCATCGTATTTGCTACAACGAAGCTGCGGTGGTCCCGTTGTGGCAGATCGCGGACCATTTCGCCTATCGGCGCGAGTTGGAAGGTGTCGGGAAGTCTCCGGTCGTGCTGTACGAGAACATTTTCGATTGGCGCATTGTCAACAGCGAGGTGACGGAGTAACGACATGAATACAAGTCGAGTCGCGCCGCTGCTATTCCTCGTTGCGGCCATCGAAGTACTGTCGGCTCGTCCGTGCGCGGCTGCCGAAGAGATTTGGGAATACTCGCCCTATCGTATCGAGGTCTGGTTGGCCCTGGACGACCACCCGGTATTGACCGAGCGTTTGGAGTCAACGCTAGTTCGGCAAATCAAGCAGCAAGCGCACATCAGCGTCGGCGCGCCGTGGTCGCTGGCAATCACCAGGCCCGTCGACGCGATACGTTATGAGATGCTGCGCGATATGGAGCGCGTCGGCGTCGATGATATTGACGCCGTAGCGCCCGAGATCCTGGAAAAGGACAAGCTGTTCCTGGTATCGATCGATTATTCCACGCGCGGCTTCCATGTGGCGGTGCGGGAGCTGGACGGCCGCACGAGGACGTGGAGTCCCACGTTCGCTTCGTATGCGCAGAGCAACGTGCTGGTGCCATTGACGGTGTTTGATAACATGCGCAAGGCGTTCCGTGCCGTCACACGCATTGAAAGCTCGCGGAACAAAGACGCCACGGTTCGGCCGCGGGGCGGCGGTCTGGTGCTCAGCGAAAACTCGCCCGCGTACGTGGGCGTCGGCGATACGCTGCTGCCCATCATTCGCCGGAATGATCGCTATGGAAAACCGCTGAACAACGGTATCAAGACCGCGCCATGGACGTTCCTGCAGGCGACTACCAGAGATGGTGCCGTGTTGATCTGTGACCTGCATTCCGGTATGCGCGGTGTGCTGTCGGGACGAACAAGCTCGCGCACGCAGAAACTGGCGCTGCGAGTGCGCCCCGTGCACGAACATACGCGTCTGATTTGTGAAACGCGGCCAACTCCCGATGAACCTTCCCGGCCCCTGCCCGGCTATGATATCTATGCGAAGGACATCGAAACGGAGAAGCTCGAATTGATCGGCCGAACGGACTGGCGCGGCGTCATCGACATTCCCCAATTGCCCAAGGTCCTGGGTTTGATTTATGTCAAGAACGGCGCGCAGCCCCTGGCACGCCTGCCCATGGTTCCCGGGCTCGAAACCGAATTGACGGCACAAGTGGCTGACGACGATATCCGACTTCAGGCGGAAGGCTACATTAGCGGCATCCAAAGCCGGATGCTGGATATCGTGGCCAGTCGCGCCCTGGTAAATACCCGCGTTGACGACCGTATCGAGGCGAATGCCCTGGTAGGCGCTCAATACTGGGTCGAACAGTTTCGTTCCATTGATACCCGCACCGATCTGAACGCCCTGCTCAGCCAGCAGCGTTCGCAGCTGATCAACCGCAATCCCGATCGTCGGACCGCCACCAAGATTGATCAGCTTTATGGCGACACACAAAACATGATCGCCGAATACATTGACGACCAGATGGCCGACGAACTTTCCGCGAAAGTGAAAGCCGCCAAACGCAACCCACGTCCGGCCAGCCCTCCCGAACCCGAACCAGCGCCGCCGGCCACGCCAACACCAACTCCGACGCCGACCGAGGAATCGACCGCGGCGCCAGCCGCGTGAAGGCGCGGAATCGCACATGCCGTCGATGGCGGTTTGAGTGGATCCATCATCGCCCGAGCTGCCGTGGCCAGCTGACACTGTCCGGATTTTTAATTCTCGTTCTCTGCCTGCCACACGTCGGCAGCCAGCAGGTCCAGGAGCGATTCCAGCGACGCCGATGTCGACCGCGCCGGGCCGGCAACCAGTTGCGGCTCCGCCAATGCGGTGGCCTCCACCAGCAACGACCGCTTCGTCGTCGTGGCTGGCATTGCTGCCTTGGCGGAACCGATCGTGGCGTCGTCAAGGGATTGCGCGACCACGGACTCAGCGACCGGCGGCGGGGCGGCACCGGGGACGACGATCAGCTGTAGCGCCGCATGAAAGTTCGAGACGTGGTCGCGTGCCGCGGCCAGGTCGGCGCCGTCGACGTAATCATCGCGATTCAAGTCGTATGTGCTGCTGACGCCCACGTTGCTGCTCGCGTGGCTGCGAACGCCACTAAAGTCGAAACCGTTGGTCAGCGCCTGCGCGGTCGAGTCGCCGGTGTCGCCAAGGGCACTGCCGAAGTAGAAGACGTCGTCCGAAGGCAGTCCGGTCCGGACGTTGGCATGAACGGTGACCTGCAGCCACGTGTTGACGATGACGCCGTCGTTCCAGATGAATTCGATCCGATCCGCGCCGTTGATACCGGCGGCCGCATGAACTTGAATTGCCGGGTTCGGCGCCGCGGACCAGCCGCCTGGATTGTTGTCGTTGCCTACCAGGAACGTAAAGTCGGCCGCTGTCAACGAGCGATCGGCCAGTCGATCCAGGTCGACAAACAGGCCGTTGATGCCGCGGATGTACGAAGAGTAATTGTCAAAGGTGGCGTTTCCGGGGGGCAGGAGCGCCGTCTTGGCCGCGATCGCATCGTCGTTATTGGGTGCATCAAACGCTGAGTTGTTATAGAACAGCAAACGCTCGGTCACGGTGGATGGCTGAATCGTCAGCGAGGTCGTTGCCGCTGTGGCCGCGCCGTCCGTGTCGGTAACGCGGACGCTGACGGGATGGGTTCCGGTCCAGGCGATTCCGAGCGATGTCAACTGGGACCAGGTTGCGGTCGGTGCGACTCCGGTTGCGTCGTCGTACTGTCCATCGTTGTCCAGGTCCCAGGCGTAGGAGACGATGTCGTTCCCCGGATCACTCGACGTGGATGCATCGAATTGCGCGTCGTAGCCGGTCTTCAGAAGGTACGGGCCGCCGGCGTGCGCCTCCGGCGCCACATTGCGGACCGTCAGTGTGGTGGTCGCCGTCGCCGGGTTCGCGCCGTCGGATACGAGGAGCCTGATGACGACCGGGCCAAGGTGTCCGTCACCGAGTCCGAGTGCCGCGAGCTGTGACGCGGATACGACCGGTTGCTGCCCCGTGATGCCTTCGTTGTAATTCCCGTTACCGTCGACATCCCATTGATAGGTGAGTGCCCCCGAATCGGCATCGGTTGTGCCCGAACCGTCGAGCTGCAAGGAATCGCCCTCGTCTATCAGATACGGTCCGCCGGCATCCGCGATCGGCGTCGCGTCATCGTTGTTGATCACTCCAGTCATGACGCCAGCCGTGGCGACGCTGTAGCTGGCGTCGGCATTCAGTTGCACGGTCACCGATTCGCTCGGCTCGTCGACTTCATCCGCAATCGGTGAAATGGCAACGATAGCCGTATCCGCCCCCGTAGCGAACTGGACGGTTCCCTGCCCGCCCGCACCGCCGAATGTGCCGCTGCCGGTCTGCAGGTAGTCGTCAAGGTAGATGGCGTCGCCGCCAATCGTAAAGTGAACGGTGAGCGGGTTATCCGTCGCGCCGTCTCGTGAAAAGGTGAACTCGATGGGCGTGCCGCTGTTCTCGGCCACGCTGGCAGGAGCAACTTGCAGCGAAACGCCCGGTGTGCTGGACGTGCTGAGTCTAAAACTTCCCCAGCGAGTGCCCCAGCGGCCGGCTGTGGAATTGCGTTCCAGTGCGTAGGAATTGAAAGCCCAGAAGCTCAAGTCGTCAGCGGGGTCCAGGGCCACCGACGAATAGTTTCCCCAGGCGCCGCTGAACGATTCATAGGCGTCCAGCCCTGCGGCCAAATCGACCGAATCTTCGAAACTGGATGACGATTGCAGCCAGCCCGTCACGTACGAACTCGGATAAAGATCGGCGCTGGAGGCATTGAATGTAAAGCCGACGTTTCCTTCCGAGTCCACCGTGACGGAAGGGAAGAACGTGTGCGTGCCCGCGCCGATGTCTTCGCCCCCCACGTTCCCCTGAGCGGACAGCGAGATTGAATTCAGGTTCGAAGTGTCAAGGCGATACCAATGGACCGTCGCCTGGCCGCTGTCAACTCCCGCGGCAGGATTGATCGTTTCGACGGCCCAGAGGCTGTCGTCGTGCCACGCGACAGAACTGATGCCGTCAAACCCCGTATCCAGCGACACGCTCGAATCGCGTTGCGGTGCGTTCGGTGGAGACCCGAGGCTGATGTTGCCGACGTTCAGTCGCGTGTCGGTAAAGGATGGTGAACCCAACGGGTCATCGATGCGAATAACGATCAGGCCCTCGGCGCCTCCGGAGAATCCGATCGCGGAACTCAACAGGATCGTTCCCGTGCCGGCAGGCGCCGGAGCTTGCAGCTGCGCCGGCAGGAACTGAAAGGCGTCGTAGCTCAGCGAAATCTCGCTGGAGGGATCGTAAATGTTCGACGCGATGGAGCCGCCGTCATAAAGCCCGCCGCTGCCGTCCCCCTTGTCCAGGATCCACAAGCGGGAACCCCCAAAGCCGGAGGAAAAGCCAAACAGATCAGCGGTGATGTAGATCGCTTCCTCGTCCACGGCAATCGCCACGTCAGAGACATAGTGATCGTCGCCGTCAACATTCACCGTCGAATTGATTTCGCCGAAATGCCACGTGCTGTTGGGGTCGTCGTCGTCCGAAACCGCCAGGAACAGTCGTGAGGAGTCCGTGTCGAAGTCGTTGTTCGCAGCGAGTACGACGAAGCGTTCGGCAAAGGGATCGAAAATAACGTGAGGGTCGTCGACGAAGTCTGTCGGATTGAGCGGTCCAAAAAATCCGTTCCCCTGGAAATCGCCAAGACTCTGGCTATGTTGCTGCATACCCGTTTTGGTATGCCATTCGATCGAGTTGTAGACGACGGAGACCAGGTGACTGGGCCCGGCAGCGCCGTGCGGATTGATTTGAGAAAAGGTGAAGCCAAGCGAGTTTCCCGCGTTCTCGTCCCGATTGATCCCTTCGATGGTCGTCGTCACCGCCAGACCCTCGAACACCGTCAACGAGAAGGTCGCTTCGGCCAGGTCGTTGCCTGCCAGATCCTCGATGTCGTTCGCATCAGGAGCGAGTGTGACTTGCAGGTCTCCGTCCACCAGTCCAGTGACCGGAAACCGATATTGATTACCGCCTAGATGAATGACGTTGCCGGCGGTCGCACTGGCTGCTGCCGTGCCTTTGAGGACCATGTCGGTGGCGTCCACGCCCGTCACGGCTTCCGAAAACTGCACATCGATGTCGACACTCGGTGGAACAATGACACTGCCGTCGGCAGGTGTCCACTGCGAGACCGAGGGGGAAATCGTATCCGCCCCGGTGGCGTCACCGATGGTCAGGTCGAGTTGGTAGAGTTGGGCGGCGTTTTGGGCGCCGGTAATGCGTAAGTAGTAGGTTCCGCCGCCGGGCAGGTCGGTTTCGGCAATCGTTTCACTCTGCCCCAACCCGCCGCTATTAGCCGTGATCAGGGGCGACACGCCGTTGGTGTCAATCAGCCGCAAGGTCAGGTCGGACTGCGCGGACGCGTTGAACGAAGTCGGATCTGGCGGCGGCAGACAATTCCCGCTGGTCGAGCCATCGCCACACTGCTGGCCCTGGTCGTAGGTCGGTCCAATGGGAGTCAACGTGGCCGCGATCGACTTGCTCGTCGCCACCGTGAAGGAATAAAAGTCCGTGTCCGAATTGTCGTCGATACTGACGAAGTCGATATCGGTTGGCGCGACCGACGCGTCCACGCCGTCCGCGCCAATGGTCACGGTGGTTCCGGCGGCAATCGTGCCGGCGGCCAGTGGCGTCGCGTTCGCGGCGATATCGTTCCCTCCCGCTTTCTCGTGGACGTCGCCATAACCCCGGTGGACCGCCAGGATGTCATCGAATTGAGGGCCGTCGAATGAGTTCGTTGCTTGCGGCTCCAGCAATTTGGTTCCATCCAGCGGCAACACATGCTCAAACCCCAGGCCGGGCCCCAAGTCGTGGACGATCACGTTCCTGGCATTTCGCGCCGCGTTGCTCGCGCTGCCGAACCAAGACGACTCTGAAGTGTCGAGTACCATGTCGCCATAGTTCGGGAAATAGTTGTAAGCCAGCGTGCCGCCTGACGCGCCGTCGATATTCTTACCAAAGATGCGCGTATCACCACGAGTCCCGACGATGCCGGGACGGCTGGAACTCATCGAGGCGCCGTCGTCGTTCGGTTCGTAGACGTAGGTAATTCCCGATAGTGCGCTCCACCGCGCGAAAGAGTCTTCAAAGATCGGGAACCACGGTCGCTGAGTGTAGTCCGAGCCCCCTGCGCCCGCGCCGTAGAGTCCGTCGAAGAAGGCGATCAGGTTGCTCGCCGTCCCGTCATCGGTAAGTGTGCCATCGGGTGGCAGGCTCCACGTGAGCGTCGTCGCGTCTCCTTGCGACAATCCACCGCCGTCGGTAGCGGTCGTCGACCAGCGGTCGGAATCGTCGAATTGGAATCCGGACGCGCCGGGCGGAACCGGGTCCAGATAACGTGATTCGAAAGCAGCGACGTAGTCGTCGGATGTCCCGGGCGCGTAAGCACCCGCGCCGATCGGCGCCAACAACAATCGTCGTTCCAGTACTTCGAGCGTTCGCTGCCGGTGTTCTCTACCGGGACGACTCCGCGCGCGCATCCACCACGTCCTCTTCTCAACCCGTCTCCCGATGGCTTCGGGAGGTCCTCTGGCACATCATCGATCCCGCCAGGTCTCGGCGCATGATATGTTTCATGCCTTTACGTGTATTTGAGCCGACGAAGGCGTCGCCGTTTCACACGTAGCCCAGGTATGACCACATTCAAGGCAGTGCTGCTACCTATGATACCACGTCAATAAGATGAATTGACAGCGAATTGTCAAAAAAATCAGTAGCTTCCCGATTCTGCACGATCGTACGTGCCTGGATCTGCGCATTCATTTTCCAATGCAGTAGAGATGCTCGTAGGTGCGGATAAGAATCTTACCGTTTGCCGGAGCGAGGGATGCGCGGGTCAGTTCGCCGACTTTATTGGTGTGCAGGACCTTGCACTCCTGAGGATCCGCGGCGAGTACGAAACAATCGCCATCCATATTAACGGCATACAGGTGCCCGGCAGCGTGGATCATGCTGCTCCAGGACTTACCACCCAGTCGCTGCTCCCACTGAATCTGCCCCGTTTTGAGGTCCATGCACCAGGCGATCCCTGGTTCGTTGAGAATATAGATGTAGTCGCCCACGATCACGCCGGAGCCGACGCGCTGAGGATTCAGCTTCTTGTCCTCGTTGATCCAAAGCCGATGCGACTCCGTCACGTCGCCGGATCCGCCCGTCCGAACGGCCATGGACGGTCCGTGATAGCCGCACATCATGACTACGATATCATCCTGCACCAGCGGCGACGCGTAGCACAACTTGCTGGGTCCGCGGCACCGCCACACTTCTTCTCCGGTAGTCGGATCGAGCGCCAGCAGTTGCAATGGCAGGCTGCAGAGCATGAGCGTTCGATTGCCATCTTGATAGAACACGGGGGTGGCCCAGGAGCCCCGGAATTCATCGACTTTTTCCGATATGGATTCCGGAGGCGATTGGCGCCACACTTCCTTTCCCGTCTGCTTATCGAACGCGACCAGGAAGGCCGACAGGCCCGGACCGGCAGACAAGATTACCAGATCCTGGTAGATAACCGGACTCGCGGCATAGCCCCAAATGTGTTCGAACTTTCCCAGGTCGGCCTCCCACAACTTCTTGCCGTCCATGTCATACACATGCAGTCCCGCAGAACCAAACCAGGCGGCAACGCAATGGCCGTCCGTGACGGGGGATGGGGAGCACTGGGGATTCGTCTTGTGCGACTTTTCCTCGTCGGCGTAGTGGACGTCCGCCTGCCATCGTTTCGTACCATCCGCGAAATGGAAACTTAGCAAAGACCGAGTCGTACCGGCGGGATTGGCACACGTGACAAACACGCGATCACCCCAAACGACGGGCGTGGAATTGCCGGGGCCCGGCAACGGAACCTTCCAGTGGACATTGTCCTCGTGCGACCAGGTCGTGGGCAGGTTGGATTCGGCGGAAACACCGGTTCCGTGGGGACCACGCCACGACGGCCAGTTGTCGCCCAAAGTCAATCGGGGAACGAGCAAGTAGGCGACGAAAACAGGAATGATGAAACGCATCGATGACTTCCTCTATGAATGGGGATCCGAGCTTCCAGGAACGCCCATTATGATAAACAGATTCTTCAATTCATGCACGTTTTCCCTTGCTGGAAATCACGGCGCGACCTAAAATTCCGGTATGAATCGCACCGCCCAAGCATTCACGCTCGTCGAACTTCTCGTGGTCATTGCGATCATCGGGATTCTGGTCGCCCTGTTGCTGCCGGCGGTGCAGACCGCCCGCGAGTCCGCGCGGCGTACGGAGTGCACGAATCATCTAAAGCAATTGGCATTGGCGCTGGATGAATACGAAGACACCTTCCAGAAATATACACCGGGCCGTTTGGGTTGCGACGGCATTAACTACGGTCCGTGCGCCGGGAATCCGAACAGTGAACGTGTGGGAACCAGCGGTTTCGTCATGATCCTGCCGTTCCTGGAAGAGCAAACCCTCTACGAATCGTTTGACTTCAGCGATGGCCCGTGGGCGATTGCCGGTAGCACCTGGTTGTTAAAGAACGAGGACGCGATCAAAGTGCGTCCCGAGTTCATGGTTTGCCCGTCGGACGCATTGACCGAACCCTACGTCACGACGGGAGGCAAGCCGGCGGCGATCGGCAGTTACGCTTTAAATATGGGGTCGCGCGGTCCGACTTGGGGCATCGATTCGCGCCGCGTCAAAGTCGAGAATACGGGCATGTTCATGTACAAGGTCGCCCGCCGCCGCGCGGAGATCACCGATGGGATGAGCCAGACAATGTTCGTGGGCGAAACGATCGACGGGCACACCGCCGAATCACGCAATATCTGGACGAATGCCGGCCGGCATCTCAGCAGCCTGCGCAGCACCGATAACCCGCTCAACACGCCCACAGGCACCGGTGTCACGGTGGACCTGTACGGCTACAGCACCAACGGTTGCTTCGCCAGCATGCATCCTGGCGGGGCGAACTTCGCGTTCGGTGACGGTCACGTCGTATTCATGAGCGAAAATGTTGACCTGCGAACGTATCGCTCCATGTCCACGCGCAGCGAAGGCGAGACCTTCGATGCCTCAGACATTTAGGCTGGCATGAGATTTTTTCTGCTGATCCTCGGCGCATCCGTGCTCTTGATTACCGGCTGTAGCGATGGACGCCCTGAACGGTTTCCCACTTCCGGTCAGGTTTTAATCGATGGTCAACCCGTGAAGAAGGGATTCGTCCGCGTGATTCCCCAGGATGGTCGCGCCTCGTTCGGCCGGATTGGAGCAAACGGTTCGTTTTCCCTAACCTGCTTCGACAGCGGGGATGGATGCCTGCCGGGAACGCACGCGGTCGAAGTCATCGGTATCGAAGTGATCGGTTCGAACGCGCAGCGCTGGCACGCTCCGCAGAAGTACGCCAACGCCGCCACGTCGGGGTTGGAACTCACGGTGGAGGGACCGAACAATCATGTCCTGATCGAATTAACCTGGGATGGCGGCCAGACGTTTGTCGAACGTATGGGGCGTGGTCCCGCCGAAGTCATGGACGCCGCCAGCGAAGGGCTGATCACCGATGATGCGCAGCGCAGTCCGCCGGACGTGGACTCCGAGTAGCACGCGTAGTCGCGTGCTGTCTGGGCGGCGCCAAGGTCGCCCGTCCTACGAGCATGCAGCGCAAGCGAGTGGGTCACTTACGCTCGATCACACTTGCTCTCGCGCCGCGTGCTTGTATTCTCGCGGATTTCCGCGATCGGGTGTGGTGGTCTTCGCAACGTGTCGACTACCTGGTGTCGGGAATGACTTCCAGGCACACGAGCCGGTCGTCGCCGCGCACGTACAGCAGGCCGTGTGACAGGACAGGCGCGGACCAGCAGGGATACTTGAGCAGCGGTTGAGGTCCAAACAGGGCGCTGGTGGCTTCTCCCGGAAGTGTTACTTCCGACACCAGCTCAAACTTTTTCGGGTTGGCGCGAAACAACTGCAGGGCGCCGTATTCGCCAAGGCAGATGAAATGCCCGTCGACGAACAGCAGCGACGTGCGGATGCGATTCGGGACGGTCCATTGCACTTTTCCCGTGGACCATTCGATGCACCGCAAATCGGCGTCCGGCGGATTGCGGCCGCTGCAACCATATAGGTAGCCGTCGTGATAGATTGGTGTATTCCAGTGGCACTGCATTGCTTTGTCGCGCGATTTCTCCCTGTCCTTCCAGACAACGTCGTAGCCCTTTGCGTCCACTTTCAGTAGCGTACTGCCGGGGCCGTATGTTTCGGAAATAAAGACTTCGTTGTTCACAATGACAGGGGTACTGGCGTTCACGCTTTCCAATTTGGGACTGCGCCACGGGTAGTGAAAGCGAACTTTTCCCGTTTGCGGTTCAAAAGCCAGCAGGCCGCCACGGCAGAACGCCAGGCCGAAACGAACGTCGTCGATGGTGGCTGTCTGCAACGATGAATAGCTGGCGAGTTCGTTGGATGTTTCGTAGACCACTTTCCCCGTCCGCTTGTGGAAAGCGACCACACCGGTGCCGTTGCCGTCAACGCGATCCAGTTCCGACGGCAAGCGATCCTGGTCTTCAGGCGGGCTGCCCCCGACCATCACCAGCAGTAAGTCCTCGTCGACAATCGGTACACTGCCGACGCCAAAGAAATTCTGTACCACACCGAACTCCTTGACGGTATCGACTTTCCACAGGACACGGCCGTCACGCACGTCCAGGCAATGCAGCATCCCTTCGACACCGTAGAGGTAGACGCGGTCGCCGTCGATCAGCGGGGCGGCGCGCGGTCCGCCGTTGTAACCGTAGGTGTCGACGTAGTCCGTGGGATATTTGAAGCTCCACAATTCTTTGCCGGTTTCCGCGTTCAGGCAGTCGAGTACGGCTTCGTCGTCGTGGCGATCAAATTGAAACAGGCGGCCAGCATCGATCGAACCAATGGCATAGCCGGTTCCCAGTTTCCGTTGCCAGACGATCTTCGGTCCGTCTTCCGGCCACGGCGTGATCAAACCGGTTTCGGGAGAAACGCTGTTACGCTGCGGCCCCAGAAATCCCGGCCATTCGATCCCGCGGCGCCGCGTTCGCAGTGATGGAACCTGTGTTGCCGCAGTCGCGGTGGATGCACTCGGCGTCACTGGCGGAACCGTTACCTGGGCCGGCGAATCCGCTGAACAACCGACCAGAACACTCGACACGAAAAGCGCGACATACGAACGGCAACCCATGGCAACTCCCTTCTTGGCAGCTCAGCGATTCTTGACACCCGTAATATAGCCCGGAATCCATCCACGCCGCAAACCTTGCCTGGTGTTGGCCGATTCCAAAATTGTGATATTTTGGCAGCGTCAAGAAACCTGCTATCTTTCCAAGACTCCCCCACAAGGTTCCGTCCAAAACGATGCTCAGCGTGAACGACAATATCGTGATTCCCTTGAACGAATTCCACTTTTCCTTTGCGCGGAGCGGTGGACCGGGTGGTCAAAACGTCAACAAGGTCAATACCAAGGTCACCCTGCGCTGGGACGTGACGCGCTCGACGTACATTCCCGACGACGTGCGCGAACGCTTCACGGCACGGCATCATCGCCGCATCACAAATCAAGGCGAATTCGTCATTCACAGTCAGCGTTATCGGGATCAGGGTCGGAATGTCGCGGATTGCCTGGCGAAACTGCGCGAGCTGCTACTGGAAGTCGCAACACCGCCGAAGAAACGCAAACCGACCCGACGCTCGCGCGGATCGATCGAGAACCGTTTGAAAGAGAAGAAGCGGCAGTCGCAGCGCAAGCAACAGCGCAAACCACCCGGCCGCGACGATTGAGTTCCAGGTGGACTATCGCCAGGTTCCACCGTGCAACGGGCACCCTGAGCGAATTCGCGGTTACCACCTCTACTT